>NZ_JBFREX010000040.1:0-69911 GCF_052114525.1 Pseudomonas sp. KB_15
GCCTGTCTGACGTACCGCAATGACTGATTTTACGACTGCTTCGCAGCCGAACGCAGCCTCGCGGGCTCGGCAGCTGCTACAGATTGCATTAGCGCTTAACTGATTGGCATCAGGCTGGTTGCCCGTCCTCCTGGCCTCGGTTTCTCCCCTTGAATCAACGGCGACAAGTTCGCCGTTGAGTTCAATCTCGTCGACAGCGTTAGTTTGCCGCTGTCTTCCCATGCAGGAGCAAAAGAAAATAATTCCCAGTAACCAGCTGATTACCCGCCCGCCCCCTCACTGCAAATTTTTCACATTCCTTTCACTGCTCCGACACCTGCGCAGATTTACTTTGTGCAGCAGTCAATTCGCTGAACTAAGCCTTGGCGGAAATTTTTTGTGTTGTTTCAGACTTTTTAACGGCACTTTCCCTGGCGCTCCAAATGGTGGACAAACTTGGTCAACTCCGTCTCGCGTAAACCGTCTTCGCGCCTCTTCAAATCGGTAGTGGCGGTGGGTGCCCTGACCGTCGCCGCAGTGGTCACCGGTTTTTTCCTGTGGCCGAGATCCCCGGCCAACCTGGCCCATGAAGGGGCGCAAGCCCGGGCACAACTGGTGCAACAATGGAGTGCCGGCGAGATCGCTGTGCTGGTTCGTCATGCCGAGCGTTGCGACCGTTCCAGCAATCCTTGCCTGGGCCCGGCCGACGGCATCACCCGTGTCGGCAGCGAAGCGGCTGCGGGCGTCGGGCAAGGCCTGGCACGCCTGGGTCTGACGCAAACCGACATCCTCACCAGCCCGGTGACGCGCACCGTGCAGACTGCCCATTACATGTTCAACAGCGACCCACGGACCCAGGAGTGGCTGGCGACCTGCGGCACGACCTTGCGTAACGATGTCGTGGCGCACAAGGTTGCCCATCGCAACCTTGTACTGGTGACCCACAGCGGTTGCATCGCGGACTTTGAAAAGCAGAGCGGCTTGAGGCATTCAGCGAAGGACGCCGAGTACGCCAGCTCGTTGTTTGTCCACATCGATGGTAATGGGCAACTGCAAGTGCTCGGTATTGTGAATGCCGAAGACTGGAACACTCTGTTACAAGAAAAAAACTGAAATTTTTACGGCTCGAAAACTTTGCTACTAAGTTATTTCAAGCCGGACTGAATGAAACCTGAACAAAACAGCGAGAAGTGTGATTCAACTTCTCGCCGTTCAATATCATTCCGACTTTCACTCTTACAAGTTGCAGATCACTCTTCAACCAGCCACCTCAGCGCCAAGGTCGAGACATGACGTCAAATCAGCCATTGCCAGATTTTGCTGGCCCTTCTTCCCGCCTGCACGCCCCAACGGCGCCTGCCAACGAACGCTGGATGCTATTCGCCCTGGTACTGGCGTTCTTCGCGTTCTACTTGCTACCGCTGATGAGCCACGGTCTGTGGATTCCCGATGAAACCCGTTATGCCCAGATCAGCCAGGAAATGCTGCAGAGCGGGAACTGGATCTCGCCGCACTTCATGGGCCTTCGTTACTTCGAGAAGCCGATTGCCGGGTACTGGATGATTGCCATCGGCCAGGCCGTGTTTGGCGACAACCTGTTCGGGGTGCGCATCGCGTCGGCACTGAGTACCGGACTGAGCGTGTGGCTAACCTACCTGATTGCCCGCCGGTTCTGGGGCGATCCGCGCAAAAGCTTTGCCTGCGCGCTGCTTTACATGAGCTTCGGGCTGATTGCCGGTCAGGCCGGGTACGCCAACCTCGACCCGCAATTCACCCTCTGGGTCAACCTGAGCCTGGTTTCCCTGTGGTTTGCCATCGACAGCCGCACCACGCGTGCCCGCCTGGGTGCCTGGGTGATCCTGGGCATCGCCTGCGGCATGGGCTTCATGACCAAGGGCTTTCTGGCCTGGCTGCTGCCGGCGGTGATCGCCCTGCCCTACCTGGTCTGGCAGCGTCGTTTTGGCGAGCTGTTGCGTTACGGGCCACTGGCTATTGTCGTCGCCGCAGCCGTCTGCTTGCCCTGGGCGCTGGCCGTTCATCATCAGGAACCGGATTTCTGGAATTTCTTTTTCTGGAACGAGCACGTCCGCCGCTTCGCCGCCGACAACGCGCAACACGCGCGTCCGTGGTGGTTCTACCTGCCGATGCTGGTGGTTTCTGTCCTGCCCTGGACCGCGTTGTTGCCAACCACATTCATCCAGGCCTGGAACAACAAGCGTCAGCCCGTCAGCGGTTTTCTCCTGCTCTGGTTGTTGTTGCCATTGGCGATTTTCAGCATAAGCAGCGGCAAGCTGCCGACCTACATCATGCCGTGCCTGTTGCCGCTGGCACTGCTGATGGGCGATGCACTGACCAACCTGTTGCAACAGGCACGGGGACGGACGATTCGCTTCAACGGATGGCTCAATGTCGTCATTGCCACGTCGGCCCTGATTGCCTTGCTGTACCTGCAATTGCGCAAAGAGATTTTCGAAAACACCGAGATGTTCAGCCTGTCCCTGGCGTTCATCGTGCTGTTGGGCTGGATCATCGCCAACGCCCTGCAAATCCTGCGGCCATTGACGTTATGGGCGATGCCGGCCCTTGGCATCTGGCTGCTGGTGGCGCTGCTACCCGCCGCCATGCCGAGCCAGATTGTCGACAGCAAGATGCCCGACCGGTTTATCGCCGAACACCTGGACAGTCTGAACCAGACCACCTCGCTACTGAGCAACGACCTGGGTGCTGCCTCGGCCTTGTCCTGGCTGACCAAGCGACCGGAGGTAGCGCTCTATAACGTCATCGGCGAATTGAAATACGGCCTCTCGGATCCCGCCGCGGCCTCGCGCAAGGTGACCCTGCAAGACGTCGGGCGATGGATGACCGAGGCGCGGAAAAAGGGCTCGGTCGGGGTGGTGATGAGGGTCAACAGCGTCGATGAGTTTCAGGAAGTCGAGGCGCTGCCCACCGACGGAAAACGCTATCAGCGCGGCAGCCTGCAGATCCTGATTTTCCCGCAAATCCAGCCCTGACAGCCAGGACTAAAAAAACCCGAGAAGTCGAACCGGCCTCTCGGGTTTTTTCGTTTGTCGAACCACAGTGGACGCAGCGCTGCTAATCTGAATGAAAATTACATGTATTAACGGTTTTTTTGACGTTATTTTCTCATTTGGATCTCTACATTCCGTGCCATTCAAAACATGCAAATCATTCGCATTGGTAAACAGGCGTTTAAATGCGTATGATTTTCATAAAAAATGCACCTGGAGCAGCCCGCAGAATGATTCCGAAAATCCCTTCGTTCTTGAAAAAAGCCCTGCTGGCCACCGCTTTGCTGAGCGCTGGCCAGGTTTATGCAGCTGACTCCGTCGGCATCGTGGTGTACAACGCGCAACACGAAGGCCTGACCAAGGCCTGGGTCGAGGGTTTTACCCAGGAGACGGGTATTCCGGTCACCTTGCGCAACGGCGATGACACCGAGATGGGCAACCAGATCGTGCAGGAAGGCGCGGCCTCTCCGGCTGACGTTTTCCTGACCGAAAACTCTCCGGCCATGGTCCTGGTCGACAACGCCGGGCTGTTTGCGCCAGTCGACAAAACCACCCTGGAACAGGTTGACTCCGCTTATCGCCCGGCCCACGGCAAATGGGTCGGGCTCGCCGCGCGCTCCACGGTGTTTGTGTACAACCCGAGCAAGCTCTCGGAAGCCAATCTGCCGAAATCGATCATGGACCTGGCCGATCCTTCCTGGAAAGGACGCTGGGCTGCGTCGCCAGGTGGTGCTGACTTCCAGGCCATTGTCGCGGCCATCCTGGAGCAAAAGGGTGAAGCGGCCACGCTGGAATGGCTGAAAGGGATGAAAACCAACTACGCCAACTATCGTGGCAACAGCTCGGTACTCAAAGCGGTGAATGCCGGGCAGATCGACAGCGGCGTGATCTACCACTATTACAGCCTGGTCGATCAGTCCAAGACGGGCGAAAACAGCAAGAACACCGCCCTGCACTACTTCAAGCACAAAGACCCGGGCGCTTTTGTTAGCATCTCCGGCGGCGGCGTCCTCGCCTCCAGCAAACACAAAGAACAAGCTCAGGCGTTTCTCAAATACATTACCGGCAAGGATGGCCAGGCCGTCCTGAAAAACGGCAAGTCGTTTGAGTACGCCGTGGGCAAAGGCGCTGAATCCAACCCTAAACTGGTGCCTCTGAATCAACTCGATGCGCCAACTGTCGATGCTTCGAAACTCGACAGCAAAAAAGCCGTGGAGCTGATGACACAGGCCGGACTGCTCTAATTGATACCTGAAACCCTGCCTGCGGATGTCGCCGAGGCGACACCCGCAAATTTGCGTCGACGTTCCCGTGGAGTCCTTGCGGGGCGTGGCGGTGCGTGGGTGATCGGTTTGTCGGTGCTGGTTTCATTACTGGCACTGCTACCGATCGCTTACGTTATTGGCGTGTCCCTGCAGACCGGCTGGTCAACCGTTGTGGCATTGGTGTTCCGGCCCCGGGTCGGGGAGCTGATGGTCAACACCGTGTTGCTGGTGCTGCTGACGATTCCGTTGTGCGTGGCCCTGGGGGTGACGCTGGCCTGGCTGACCGAACGCACGAATTTGCCCGGACGACGCTGGTGGTCGTTACTGGCAACCGCGCCTCTGGCGGTGCCCGCTTTCGTTCACAGCTACGCCTGGGTCAGCCTGGTGCCGCCCATTCACGGGTTGTTTGCCGGTGTCCTGGTCTCGGTCATCGCCTACTTCCCGTTCCTGTATTTGCCGGTGGCGGCCACCTTGCGCCGGCTCGACCCGGCCATTGAAGACGTCGCCGAGTCCATGGGGCTCAAGCCCTGGAAAGTGTTTTTCCGCGTAGTGTTGCCGCAATTGCGCCTGGCGATCTGCGGTGGCGCCTTGCTGGTCGGCCTGCACCTGCTGGCCGAATATGGCCTGTACGCCATGATCCGCTTCGACACTTTTACCACTGCGATCTTCGATCAGTTCAAATCGACCTTCAACGGCGCAGCGGCGCACATGCTGGCCAGTGTGCTGGCGCTGTGCTGCCTGGCGATGTTGACGGCCGAATCTGCCGCCCGCGGTTCCGCGCGCTACGCTCGCGTCGGTTCGGGAAGCGCCCGGGAGCAGCGGGTCGTCACCCTGAAAACGACTTCAACGCTGCTGTCGCTGACGCTGCAAATCGTCACCTGCGCCCTGGCCCTGGGCGTGCCCTTGATCACCCTGGGTAAATGGCTCATCGCCGGCGGTGTGGAAGTCTGGGATATGGCTGAATTGTTGCCCGCGCTGGAGCAAACCCTGTTGCTCGGTATCGCTGGCGCGGCGCTGACCACCTGCGCGGCGATCCCGATTGCCTGGCTGTCGATCCGCTACCCTGGCCGACTGCAACGGGTACTGGAAAGCTGCAACTACATCACCAGTTCCTTGCCCGGAATTATCGTTGCGCTGGCGCTGGTGACCGTCACGATCCATTTTGCCCGGCCGATTTACCAGACCACCTTCACCGTGCTGCTGGCATACCTGTTGATGTTCTTGCCCCGTGCCCTGGTGAGCCTGCGCGCAGGTATCGCCCAGGCCCCGGTGGAACTGGAAAACATCGCCCGCAGTCTTGGGCGCTCGCCAGCGCGGGCGCTGTGGCTGATCACCTTGCGCCTGGCCGCGCCGGGGGCGGCCGCCGGCGCGGCGCTGGTGTTCCTGGCGATCACCAACGAATTGACCGCGACCCTGTTGCTGGCCCCGAACGGCACGCGCACCCTGGCGACCGGATTCTGGGCCATGACCAGCGAAATCGATTATGCCGCTGCTGCGCCCTACGCCTTATTGATGGTTGTGCTGTCGCTTCCGTTGACCGGACTTCTTTATCACCAATCGAAAAAAACGGCTGGCCGATGAACACTCTTGAATTGAATGCCCTCTACAAGTCCTATGGCGCCCATTGTGCTCTGGACAACGTCAGCCTGTCGGTTCCCAGCGGCAGTCGTACGGTCATCGTCGGCCCTTCCGGCTCGGGTAAAACCACCTTGCTGCGGATGATTGCCGGGTTCGAATTCCCCGATTCCGGGCGTCTTTCGCTCAATGGCCAGACCCTGGTCGACGGCACCCACGAGGTGCCGGCGCATCAACGCCTGATCGGCTACGTGCCGCAGGACGGTGCGCTGTTCCCGCACATGACCGTGGCGGCGAACATCGGCTTCGGTTTGTCCACCAAGGGCAATGAAAAACAACAGCGAGTCGCCGAACTGATGGACAGCGTGGCGCTGGACGCGAAGATGGCCGAGCGCTGGCCTCACGAATTGTCCGGTGGCCAGCAACAACGAGTGGCCCTGGCCCGGGCGTTGGCGCAACAGCCACGGCTGATGTTGCTGGACGAGCCGTTCTCGGCGCTCGATACCGGATTGCGCGCCGCGATGCGCAAGATGGTTGCGCGGCTGCTGGAAGACGCGGGCGTCACCACCATTCTGGTCACCCATGACCAGAGTGAAGCCTTGTCGTTCGCCGACCAGTTGGCGGTGATGCGCCATGGCCGGCTGGTCCAGTCAGGGCACCCGCTGGACCTTTACCGCTATCCCGAAGACGAACAGACCGCGCTGTTTCTGGGGGATGCCGTGGTCATGCCCGCACGCATCGAGGCCGGCTGGGCCCATTGCGACCTGGGGCGTATCCCGGTCAACAACCACCGCAACAACAAGTCGGCGCAGATCATGCTGCGCCCCGAACAGCTGCAACTGGCCAGCATCCTCCCCAGTGAGCTGGAAGCCAGCGGTTGCCGGGCCGTGGTCACCGACCGGGATTTCAGCGGCAACACCTGCACGCTGACAGTGGAACTCCAGTCATTGACCCGCAGCGAGCAACCGGGCCGATCACTGCTGGTGCGCAGTTCAGGCATGTATGCACCACCCGCCGGCAGTGCGGTTCAGGTCTCGACCATCGGCCATGCCCATGTACTGAGCGAGATGTAATCGTTCACAGATCGAATCGATCCACCGCCCGACGCCGCTCGTTGTCATCGCGCACATCGTAGTTGGCCGTGGTCTGGATATTGCTGTGGTGCGCCAGCTTCTGCGCAATCGACAAGTCATGCTCTTCGATCACCCGGGTTATGAATGAACGCCGGAAGTCGTGGGGCATGATTTTCACCCCGACCTGCGCGCCCCGTTGCCGGGCGATGTAGTAGATCGCATGTTTGGTGATGCGCTCACGCGTGATGTGGCTGCCACGGCGGATGCGGTTGAACAGAAACGGGTCGTCCGATTCACCTTCCTTGAGCAATGAACGGCGCAGCTCAAGCCACGCCTCAAGTTTGGCGAACGCCCAGGCCGGGGCGTACTTGATCAATTGTTTGTTGCCCTTGGCGGTCACCCGAAGACTGCGCTCGGTGAAATCGACCTGGCTCAGCTCCAGGTTCACCGATTCGGACTTGCGCATCCCCGATCCGTACAGAATCCCGATGATCGCTGCATCCCGCAGGCCTTGCGGCCGCGGATCAGCCGCGCAGACCGCCATCAGTTCCTGGATCAGCGTCCGCCTGAGATTGCGCCCCTGGGACAGCCGTGTACCGGCAATACCCTTTACGGAACGCATCTTCAGCAGATGCTCCTGAGAGATCAGGCTCATGCGCCACGCTTCGTTCATCACCCCGCGCACGGCGTTGACATAGAGCGAAGACGTGTTGGGCGCGTAGCCGTCCGAACGCAAAGTGGCCACCAGCGCGATCACGTCCTCGGGCTGCAGGTTGTGCCAGGGTATCTCCTCGATATCGTGGTCTTCGAAGCCCAGGCGGTCGGCGGCATCCTGCAGCACATAGCGCATGGTCAGTTGACTGGATGGCGCCAGCCGCGCCAGATACAGGGTCAGCGGATTGGTGAGGGGTGTGCGTGTGTCAGTAACAGGTAAGTCAATCAAACGAAACGGCCTTGAATGAAAACAGTTCAATGAAACAACTAAGTAGTGAAATAACGATCATGTAAAAGACATTACTGCTGTAGGACTTTTCCTAAAAATCGCCATAAATGCAGGAAGTCTGAACAGCGGCTTAATGGCTTTCAGATAAACGATTCCCCAACCGTTTTTTCATGTTCCTTTCACAAAATCGGGCATAACCTTCCGTAAAGTCGGTGCAACCCAGATTGACGTCCAACCTGCCGGCCATGGCGAAAAAAGTCAACTGATGCAATTTTTTTACCTCCGCTCAGTAACTAGTTGATTTGATGCAGATTCTGATTTAGCGTCTATGCTGATTTTTGGATCCCTTTTAGCCTCAATGGCTATTTACGTTCTCAGCCCCTGAGGTGCCCATGAGTCAGGTGTTTCTCCCTTTTTCCCGCCCCAGTATCGGCGACGAAGAAATCGCTGCCGTAGAGCAAGTATTGCGCTCCGGGTGGATCACCACCGGACCGAAGAACCAGGCACTGGAAGAACACTTCGCCAACTACGTCGGTTGCCGGCATGCCGTGGCACTTTCCTCGGCCACCGGCGGGATGCATATCACCCTGCTGGCGTTGGGCGTCGGTCCCGGCGATGAAGTCATTACGCCGTCTCAGACCTGGGTTTCCACCGCCAACATGATCACCCTGCTGGGTGCCACGCCGGTGTTCGTCGACGTTGACCGCGACACGCTGATGACCGACGTGGCCACTATCGAAGCCGCGATCACGCCGCGCACCAAAGCCATCATCCCGGTGCATTACGCCGGTGCGGCATTCGATCTCGATCCGCTCTACGCCCTGGCCGACAAACACGGCATTGCCGTGATCGAGGACGCCGCCCACGCGGCAGGCACTTTCTACAAAGGTCGTCACGTTGGCTCCAAAGGCACGGCGATCTTTTCGTTCCATGCGATCAAGAACATGACCTGCGCCGAAGGCGCGATGTTCGTCAGCGACGATGAAGCCCTGGCCTCGCGGGTACGCATGCTCAAGTTTCACGGGCTGGGGGTTGATGCCTACGACCGCCTGACCCACGGCCGCAAGCCCCAGGCCCAAGTGGTCGAGCCCGGCTTCAAGTACAACCTGGCCGACATCAACGCGGCCATCGCACTGGTGCAACTGGAGCGTCTGGACGAAATCAACGCCAGGCGCACTCAACTGGCCCAGACCTACTTGCAGCGCCTGGAAGGCTTGCCGGTGCAACCGCTGGCCGTTCCAGCCTATTCGCAAAAGCACGCCTGGCACCTGTTCATCCTGCGTATCGATGCCGAACGCTGCGGGCTGGATCGCGAAGCGTTCATGAAAGCCCTCCAGGAGCAGAATGTCGGCACCGGCATTCACTTCATTGCAACGCACCTGCACACTTACTACCGCCAGCGTTACCCCAACCTGTACCTGCCCAACACCGAATGGAATTCGGCGCGGCTGTGTTCGATCCCGTTGTTCCCCGACATGACCACCGATGATGTCGAGCGCGTCGTCGCTGCCATCGAAAACTGTATGGACAGAAGCCTTTGAGACCTTACCCAATCAACTTCGTTTCGATCGTCATTCCGGTCTACAACGAACAGGACAGCCTGCCGGAGCTGCTTCGTCGCACCGAAGCGGCTTGCCAGCAATTGCACCAGGCCTACGAAATCGTGCTGGTCGACGACGGCAGCCGTGATGACTCCGCACAGATTCTCGAAGACGCCGCCTCCCGCGAAGGCAGCCCGGTGGTGGCGGTCATCCTCAACCGCAACTACGGCCAGCATGCGGCGATCATGGCCGGTTTCGAACAGTGCAAGGGCGATGTCGTCATCACCCTCGATGCCGACCTGCAAAACCCGCCCGAAGAAATCCCGCGGCTGGTGGCCCAGGCCGAGCTCGGCTATGACGTCGTCGCGACGGTACGCAACAACCGCCAGGACTCGGCCTTGCGCCGCTGGCCATCGAAGCTGATCAACCTCGCCGTGCAACGCTCCACCGGCGTGGCCATGAGCGACTACGGCTGCATGCTGCGCGCCTACCGACGCACCATCGTCGACGCCATGCTCGCCTGCCGTGAACGCAGCACCTTCATTCCGATCCTGGCCAACAGCTTTGCCCGCCATACCACGGAAATCCTCGTGACCCACGCCGAGCGTGAACACGGCGATTCCAAGTACAGCCCGATGCGCCTGATCAACCTGATGTTCGACCTGGTTACCTGCATGACCACCACGCCACTGCGACTGCTGAGCATCGTCGGTGTCGGCATGGCGGCCCTGGGCATGCTGTTCGCCATCGCGCTGGTCCTGTTGCGCCTGGTGTTCGGCGCCGGCTGGGCCGGTGGTGGTACCTTCGTACTGTTCGCCGTGCTGTTCGTCTTCACCGGTGGTCAATTCATCGGCATGGGCCTGTTGGGTGAATACCTGGGCCGCATGTACAGCGACGTGCGCGCACGTCCGCGCTTCTTCATTGAAAAGGTGCTGCGTAGCCAGCCCGCCTCCTCCGCTTCCGCTGTTACTGTCGACGGCCTTACTTCCACTTCTTCAGATCAGGTTCCTTCATGAGTGCAAAAGCTGTTGTCTTCGCCTACCACGATATTGGCTGTGCCGGCATCGAGTCCCTGCTCTCCTCCGGTTTTGAGATCGCTGCGGTGTTCACCCACGCCGACGACCCGAAGGAGAACGCGTTCTACGGCTCCGTTGCGCAGCTGTGCGCCCGCCACGGCATCGCCGTGCATGCACCGGAAGATGCCAACCATCCGTTGTGGATCGAGCGTATCGCCAAGCTCGATCCCGACTACATTTTCTCCTTCTACTACCGCAACCTGCTAAGCGAACCGCTGCTGGCCACAGCGCGCAAAGGCGCGTTCAACCTGCACGGTTCCCTGCTGCCACGCTACCGTGGTCGCGCACCGGCCAACTGGGTGCTGGTCAACGGCGAAACGGAAACCGGCGTGACCCTGCACCGCATGGTCAAGCGTGCCGATGCGGGCGCCATCGTTGCCCAGCAAAAGGTCGCGATCGAGCGCAGCGACACGGCGCTGAGCCTGCACGGCAAGCTGCGTGCGGCAGCCTCTGACCTGCTGCGCGACACCCTGCCGGCGCTGCTGCAAGGCAAAGTCAGCGAAACACCGCAAGACGAATCCAAAGCCACCGTATTCGGCCGTCGCACCCCGGCCGACGGCAAGCTGGTCTGGGCCAAACCGGCCGAAGAGCTGTTCAACCTGGTCCGCGCCGTGACCCAACCGTACCCGGGCGCCTTCTGCGCGGTGGGCGAGCACAAGCTGATTGTCTGGAGCGCCGAAGTTGCCAAGGGCAACGAAGGCCAGGCTCCGGGCCGTGTCATCAGCGTCGACCCGCTGCGCATCGCCTGCGGTGAAGATTCGCTGATCATCAACGCCGGCCAGCGCAACGACAACGGTCTGTACCTGAGCGGTCCGCAATTGGCCAACGAACTGGGCCTGGTGGATGGTTCCGTGCTGCGCGGTGCCGAATCCGGTCGTGCCCCGCGTCGCACCCGCGTGCTGATCCTCGGCGTCAACGGTTTCATCGGTAACCACTTGTCCGAGCGCCTGTTGCGCGACGACCGCTACGAAGTCTACGGTCTGGATATCGGTTCGGACGCCATCGAGCGCCTGCGCAGCCACCCGAACTTCCACTTCGTCGAAGGCGACATCAGCATCCACTCCGAGTGGATCGAGTACCACATCAAGAAGTGCGACGTGGTGCTGCCGCTGGTGGCCATCGCGACGCCAATCGAATACACCCGTAACCCGCTGCGCGTGTTCGAACTGGACTTCGAAGAGAACCTGAAACTGGTTCGCTACTGCGTCAAGTACAACAAGCGCGTGATCTTCCCGTCGACCTCGGAAGTCTATGGCATGTGCCAGGACAACAACTTCGACGAAGACAGCTCCAACCTGGTGGTCGGCCCGATCAACAAGCAGCGCTGGATCTACTCGGTCTCCAAGCAATTGCTCGACCGCGTGATCTGGGCTTACGGCCAGAAGGGCCTGAACTTCACCCTGTTCCGTCCGTTCAACTGGATGGGCCCACGTCTGGACCGCCTGGATTCGGCCCGTATCGGCAGCTCCCGCGCCATTACCCAGTTGATCCTGAACCTGGTGGAAGGCACACCGATTCGCCTGTTCGACGGTGGCGAGCAAAAACGCTGCTTCACCGACATCGCCGACGGCGTGGAAGCTCTGGCACGGATCATCGACAACGACAACGATGTCTGCAACGGCCAGATCATCAACATCGGCAACCCGGAAAACGAGGCCAGCATTCGCCAGTTGGGCGAAGAGCTGCTGCGTCAGTTCGAAGCTCACCCGCTGCGCGCCAACTTCCCTCCGTTCGCCGGTTTCCGCGATATCGAGAGCAAGGCGTTCTACGGCACCGGCTACCAGGATGTGTCCCATCGCAAGCCAAGCATCGCCAACGCCAAGCGTCTGCTGGACTGGACGCCAACCGTGGAGATGAGCGAAACCATCGGCAACACCCTGGACTTCTTCCTTCGTGAAGCCATGCTCGAAATCGCGGACAAGCGTTGATGCAGGCGGGACTGCGGATTGATGTCGACACCTACCGGGGTACCCGTGAAGGGGTGCCCCGGTTGCTGGAAATCCTTGATGAAGCTCAGGTCAAGGCGACGTTCTTCTTCAGTGTCGGGCCGGACAACATGGGGCGCCACTTGTGGCGCCTCATCCGTCCACAGTTTCTCTGGAAAATGCTCCGTTCCAACGCAGCCGGCCTGTATGGCTGGGACATTCTGCTGGCCGGCACCGCATGGCCTGGAAAACCGATCGGCCGCGACCTGGGGCACCTGATGCGCCAGGCCCGGGATGCCGGGCATGAAGTCGGCCTGCACGCCTGGGATCACCACGGCTGGCAAGCCAACGCCGGGCGCTGGAGCGACGCACAACTGGTCGAACAGATACGCCGCGGCGTGGACACGCTCAGCGACATTCTCGGGGAAAAGATCTCCTGCTCGGCGTCCGCCGGCTGGCGTGCCGACGAGCGTGTGATCGAAGCCAAGCAGGGTTTCGGCTTTCGCTATAACAGCGATTGTCGCGGCCAGGGCCTGTTCCAGCCGCTATTGGCCGATGGTCGCCTGGGTGCACCGCAAATCCCGGTGGACCTGCCGACGTTCGACGAAGTGGTCGGCCCGACGGTCGCCGCCAAGGACTTCAACACGTTCATCCTGGACCGGTTCACTCCGGAAAAACTCAACGTMTATACGATWCATGCSGAGGTAGAAGGGATTCTGATGGCCAATGATTTCCGTCAACTGCTGAGCGATGCGCATCAGCGTGACATCCATTTTCAACCCTTGGGCGACTTGCTGCCCGAGACCCCTGACAGTTTGCCGATAGGCCGTGTGGTACGTGGTGCACTCGAAGGTCGCGAAGGCTGGCTGGGAGTGCAAGGCGCATGAGCAAACGCTGGGCTGTGCCGTTATTGCTGGCCATGGTGGCGCTGGCGTACCTGCTGCCGCTGGGCAGTCATGGCTTATGGATTCCTGACGAAACCCGCTACGCCCAGATCGGCCAGAGCATGCTCCTGAGCGGTAACTGGGTGTCGCCACATTTCATGGACGTACGCTACTTCGAAAAACCGGCGGCCGGCTACTGGATGATTGCCATCGGTCAGGCGCTGTTCGGCCAGAACCTCTTCGGGGTGCGCTTCGCCTCGGCACTGAGCACCGGCTTGAGCGTGCTGCTGTGCTACCTGATCGCCCGCCGGATGTGGAACGATGCGCGCAAGAGCTTTGCCTGCGCCCTCCTGTACATGAGCTTCACGGTCATCGCCGGTCAGGCGGGTTACGCCAACCTCGATCCGCAATTCACGTTCTGGGTTAACCTGAGCCTGGTGGCCTTGTGGTTTGCGCTGGACAGCGTCGGTCGTGGCCAACGCCTGGTGGCGTGGGCGGTGCTGGGCCTGGCCTGCGGCATGGGTTTCATGACCAAGGGCTTCCTGGCCTGGCTGTTGCCGGTGCTGATCGCCCTGCCCTGGATGATCTGGCAAAAACGCTGGGGTGAACTGTTGGCCTACGGCCCGGTGGCGGTGGTCGTGGCCATCGCCGTCAGCCTGCCGTGGGTCCTCGCGGTGCATGCCCAGGAGCCCGATTACTGGCGGTTCTTCTTCTGGCACGAGCACATCCGTCGCTTCGCCGGCRAGGACGCGCAGCATAGTGCGCCGTGGTGGTACTACTTGCCGTTGCTGGTAGCGTTCAGCCTGCCGTGGGTGGCGTTGCTGCCACCAGCGCTGAAACAGGCATGGCAGACCCGACGCCAGGCCAATATCGCATTCCTGCTGCTGTGGCTGTGGATGCCGCTGATCTTCTTCAGCCTGAGCAAAGGCAAACTGCCGTCCTACATTCTGCCATGCCTGCTGCCCCTGGCCCTGTTGCTCGGCCATGCACTGGCTGACCGCTTGAAACTGGAACAAGGCCGCGTCCTGGGCATCAATGGCCTGCTGAACCTGGCCCTGGGTGTCGTTACCCTGCTGGCCCTGGTTTATCTGCAACTGAAAAAGCCGATTTACGATCATGAACTGCACAACCTGGTGTTGGTGTTCATCGGGTTGATCGGCTGGATCATGGCCAACCTGCTGCAAGCCTTCCGCCCGCTGCAATGCTGGGCTGCCCCGGCTTTCGGCAGCCTGCTGTTCATCGGCGTGCTGCCAGCAGGGCTGCCCAACTCGGTGGTCGCCAACAAAACGCCCGACCAGTTCATCCTCGATCACGCCCAGGAGCTCGGCCAGAGTGCCAAGCTGTTGAGCAACGATCTGGGTGCCGCATCGGCATTGTCCTGGCGGGTGAAACGTCCCGAAGTGGCTTTTTTCAACACGATAGGTGAATTGAAATACGGCCTTGCCTATCCTGATTCGCTTAAGCAGCGCGTCGACCCTGATCAGGTGCAGCAGTGGATGCACGACGCTCGCCAGCAAGGTTCGGTCGGCGTGGTCATGCGGGTCAAGGGCGAAGAAGAGCTGCGTGAACTTGAACAGTTGCCCAAAGAGGGCAAGCGGTATGAACAAGGCAATCTGGTGATTTTGATCATCCCTCAGGCGACACTATGAGCCTGCTATTGCTACTGGTCGCCTGCCTGCTGACCTGCCTGGGCCAGATCGCCCAGAAGTACGCGGTAGAAAGCTGGCGTGGCAAACCTTCCGGGTGGATGGACAAACTGCGTTCACCCTGGCTTTGGCTGGCCCTGGCCTCTATGGGGCTGGGCCTGCTGGTGTGGCTGCTGGTGCTGCAACGTCTGGAAGTCGGGATTGCCTATCCGATGCTGAGCCTGAACTTCGTGCTGATCACCCTGGTTGCGCGTTTCGTGTTTCACGAAGCCATCGACCGCCGCCACTGGCTGGGCGTGGCGCTGGTGATCGGCGGCGTGGCTCTGCTGGGGCAGCACACATGAACCCGAGTCGCGGTATCACCTTCGCACTGGGCAGTGTGCTGCTGGTCAGCGCGGCCCAATTGGGTATGCGCTGGAGCATGAGTCACCTGCCACAACCCGAACAATGGCTCATCGCTCCTGTCGACCTGACAGCCGTTGCCGTGGTGCTCGTTGCCATCTTCGCCTACGCGTTGTCGATGCTCTGCTGGCTCGCCGCCCTGCGGGACCTGCCCCTGGGCCGTGCCTACGCATTGCTGAGCATCAGCTACGCGCTGGTGTACCTGCTGGCCGCCAGCCTGCCACTGTTCAACGAAGCGTTCAGCCTTACAAAAAGCCTTGGCGTGGCATTGGTCATCCTCGGCGTCATTACCATCAATTCTCGACCTGCTCGTGCGCCCGAATTAAGGAGTGCTCCATGAAAATCAGTGTATTTGGTAGCGGTTATGTTGGCCTGGTGCAGGCAGCTGTGTTGGCGGAAGTCGGCCACGACGTGGTCTGCATGGACGTTGACGAGAAAAAAGTCGAACTGCTCAAGCAGGGCCACGTGAGTATTTTTGAACCCGGGTTGGCCAGCCTCGTGCGCGAGGGTCTTGACGCCAAGCGGTTGCAGTTCACCAGCGACGAAAAGTTCGCGGTCCAGCACGGACAGGTGCTGTTCATCGCGGTCGGTACTCCGTCCCGGGACGACGGCTCGGCGGACTTGCGCTACGTGATGTCGGTGGGCGAAGCGGTGGCACGGCATCGCGAACAACCGGCGATCCTGGTGGAAAAGTCCACCGTACCGGTCGGCACCGGCGACGCCTTGCGTGCACACATCGACAAATGCCTGCTCAACGCCGGGCGTGCATTGCAGTTCGATATCGTCTCCAACCCGGAGTTCTTGAAAGAAGGTTCGGCCGTGGCCGACTGCCGACGTCCGGACCGTATCGTCGTCGGCTGTGAACGCGACGAAGTGCGTGACGTGATGCGCGACCTGTACTCGCCATTCAACCGCAACCATGAACGCATCATGTTCATGGACCTGCGCAGCGCCGAGCTGACCAAGTACGCCGCCAACTGCATGCTGGCGACCAAGATCAGCTTCATCAACCAGATCGCCGAGCTGGCCGAACACCTGGGAGCCGACATCGAATCGGTACGCCTGGGCATCGGCGCCGACTCGCGTATCGGCTACCACTTCATCTACCCCGGCTGCGGCTACGGCGGCTCATGCTTCCCCAAGGACATGCGCGCCCTGATCCACAGTGCCGAGGAGGCCCATTGCTCCAGCGACCTGCTGCAAGCGGTGGAAGCCATCAACGAGCGGCAGAAACACAAGCTGTTCGAGCGCATCAATGCGTTCTACAAGGGCGACTTGCGTGGCAGGACCTTTGCCGTGTGGGGCCTGGCGTTCAAGCCAAACACCGACGACATGCGTGATGCACCGAGCCGGGTGTTGCTGGAGTCGTTGTGGGCCGCCGGGGCGAATGTCCGTGCGTTCGATCCGGAAGCCATGCAGGAAACCCAGAAGCTGTATCCCGATGAATCGAAACTGATGCTCATGGGTACGCCTGAGTCGGTCTTGTCCGGTGCCGACGCACTGATCATCTGTACCGAATGGCAACAGTTCAAGGCTCCGGACTTCGAGCTGATCCAGCAGCGGCTCAATGCACCGGTGATCTTCGACGGCCGCAACCTGTATGACGCAGACCGTCTGGCACGCATCGGTTTCACCTACTTCCCGATCGGCCGTGGCGAATCGCGCAATTTGCCGATTCCTTACCAGCAATGGTCAACCGAATCAGTGGTCGCCTGAACCTCATGATCCCTCACATCCGTCAACAGTCCCTCGCGCTGGGTCTGTTGGCGCTGTTGTTGTTCTGCGCCGGGATGTACCAGCAGGCGGCCATCGGTTTCGATTCGCGCTTCGTGCTGTTCGCCCAGGAGATGCTGCGCAATGGGCCGTCGTTTTTTCCGACGACCTATGGCCAGCCCTACGCAGACTATTCGGGACTTTCAACGATATTCATCTGGCTGCTTTCGCTGCCGTTCGGCCAGGTCACCAGCCTGACCGCATGGCTGCCGAGCGCCATCGCCGCAGCGGTCATCGTCACCTTGATGTACCGCTTGCTGGCGCCCTATTCCACGCGTTGGGCGCTGCTGAGCATCGCCCTGATGCTGTTGACCAACACCTTCATCACTGAAACCCGCGCCGTTTCCCTCGACCTGATGCTTGCGGCCGTCGCGTTCAGCGTGTTCTACCTGGGTTACGCCGCCGATCACTTCTCGGCGCCGCGCCGCTGGGGCCTGGTCTTTGCCTTGCTGATGCTGGGCTTCTGGATTCGTGGGCCAATCGGTCTGGTCATTCCTGCGGGGATGCTCTGCAGCTATTTTCTGGTTGGTCGCCAATGGCGGCGGCTGATCGCCTTCGGGTCGCTGGCAGCATTGCTGCTGGCGGTGTGCATCGGTCTGTTGTTGTGGCTGGCAGATGTCAGTGGCGGCCCGGCGTTTTTGCAAGATGTGATTCGCATGCAGTTCATGGGTCGCATGGACGGCACCGAGGGTTCCAACGATTTGCTGTATTACTTCACCAGTTCGCTGGGTAATTACGCACTGGCGTGGCCCTTGGCAGTGCTGGCGCTGATGGCGGTCGGAATCTCCGACCGCCGGGAAACCGGCCCGGTATTGCGCCTGTTGCAATACTGCGTCGCCGCCGGACTGATCGTGATGATTGGCCTCTCGATCCCCCAGGCGAAAAAAGCCCGCTACCTGCTGCCGATGCTGCCCATGGCGGCCATTGTGGCGGCGTATCCGTTCTACGCCACACAGGGTCGATTGTTTGGTTGGCTGCGGGGGTTGATGCAGGGCCTGTGGCTGCTGATCCCGGGCCTGCTGATCGTTGCATTGCTGGTAGTCCGGCGAAAATTCCCCGAGGAAGTGGCTCACCTCACTTCGTTGTTCATCATTCTCGGCGTGCTGCAAGTGATCGCCCTGGCAGTGCTCAAGCGCGCCCGCTGGCGAGCGCAAACACTGGCTCTTTGCGCGGTCCTGGCAATTTGGTCGTTCTACATCCTGCAATTCGAGCCTGTCCAACGACAACTCTACGACACCCGGACCTTCAGCCGCGCCACTGTCGACCTGATGCAAAAAGACCCCGCGCCGCTGGTGATGCACGCGATGGGCAAGGATGCCAAGGCCATCAAGTTCATGGTCAACATCAAACAGGACCTGCAACCGGTTTTCACCGAGTCGCCCCTGGAACTGGAAAACCTCAAAGGGTCTGCGTGGTTGATGATGGACCTGAACGCCTATAAAGCATTGCAAGGTACGGCTATTGGCGCCTTGCCACCCGTGCTGAGCGGGCGGTTCGACAAGAATGATTTTGTGTTGCTGCACCGCCAGTAAATCCTGTAGCAACGACCCAGTGTCCGACTGCTAGAGTAGCGTCCACGATTGGGCTGATGCCGGCCCAATCGAATAAGGACATTCACCCCGTGACCACCTACTCCCCCCTTATCCGCCGCCTGCTGATCTGCTCGCTGACCATCGTCGTCAGCCGTGCCATCACCAGTCCGCTGCTCACACTGTTCGTCAGCGACAAGCTTGGCCTCAATCAACAGGACGTTGGTCTGCTGCTCGGCATCGCCGTATTCGTCGCCACCCTGCTCTCCCTCTACGGTGGCTACATCATCGATCGCTTCGAAAAACGCCGATTGCTTGTTCTGTCGATGGCGTCCAGCGCTATCGGCCTGGTGTTGCTGACCTTTGCTGAAAACCTCTACCTGACCACGATCACCCTGATCGTCACCGAAACCGCCTCATCGCTGTTCCTGATCGGTTCGAAAGCGATTCTCAGCGACAACCTTGCGGTGGGCCAGCGCGCCAAGGCATTTTCCCTGAGCTATACGCTGACCAACATTGGCTACGCTGTCGGGCCGATGCTCGGCGTGCTGATTGCCGGTGCCTTTGCCAGCGCGCCATTCCTGATTGCGGCAGCCATCGCCTTTTTCAGTATTTTCCTGATGACCGGGATCGCGAAGGACCCGGCGCGCTCGTCTGTCACCGGTCAGACTCAGAGTTTTCTCAAAACCCTGATCACCCTGAAAAACGACCGCACCCTGATCCTGTTTACCGCTGGCTGCCTGCTCAGCACCGTGGTGCACGGGCGCTTCACGTTTTACCTGTCGCAATACCTGCTGGTGACCAGTAACCCCCAACACACCATGGAAATCATGGCCGCCCTGCTCGCGTGCAACGCCATCAGTGTGATCCTGTTGCAGTACCAGATCGGGCGCTTCCTCAAACGCGAGCAACTGCGCCAGTGGATTGTTGCCGGTACCTGCCTGTTCATCCTCGGGCTGATCGGCTTCAGCCTGGCAGACAGTCTGGTGAGCTGGTGCGTGGCAATGTTTATCTTCACCCTCGGTGAAATCATTATTTATCCGGCCGAATTTCTCTTCGTCGACACCCTGGCTCCGGAAGAGCTGCGCGGCAGCTACTATGGCGCGCAAAACCTTGCTGCGCTTGGCGGTGCGTTGAGCCCGGTGATTTGCGGCTTCATGTTGATGCACACCCCGGCACCGACGATGTTTTATGCCTTGAGTGCACTGGCTGCGTTGGGCGGTTTGCTGTGCTACATAAGCGGCCGACGGGGCAACTTAAAGCAAAATTAATGCACTGAAAGCTCATTAATATGAATTTGTCAGTGCCTTGATTGAACGGCACACTGTACCTGTTCCTCCCCCAATAGTTGGAACACCTTCAAGGGCTTTCTGGGTTTCCCAGCTAAGCCCTTTTTTTGCCTCAATTTTTTTTGCCGGAGTTTTTGTCAAAATGCTTGCTCGCTGGTTGCCCGCCGCCATCAATACCCGTCCCACCGAATGGAGCCGCGCCGCCATCGGCATGGCCTTGGGGACGCTGCTCAGCGTGTGGTGCTGTGGTCAGGTGTTCGGCATCGAAGTGGCCCAGCACCTGATCGGCCCACTGGGGGCGTCGGCGGTGCTGTTGTTTGCCGTGTCTTCCGGCGCGCTCGCCCAACCCTGGTCGATTCTCGGCGGTTACTTGAGCGCCGGGGTGATTGCGCTGCTGGTGGCCCATGTATTGGGCCGAACCCTCGGTAGCGCTTGTCTGGCGGCGGGCATGGCGTTGATCCTGATGTGCTGGTTGCGGTGCCTGCATCCACCGGCCGGTGCATTGGCCCTGACCCTGGTATTGGCCGATCCGGCGACCATTGCCATGGACTGGAAAGCCATTGAGCCGGTGATGCTCGGCGCTGCGACGCTGCTGCTCAGCGCCCTGGCCTACAACAACCTGACCCGCATTCGCTACCCCAAGGGTGCCAGCGAACCAGTGGTCACGATTCCTGCCGATCACCCGCCGGTGGACCGTCAGGCCATCACCGTCGAAGACCTGAAACTGGCGCTGGCTGACATGGAAGCGTTCTATGACGTCACGCCCGAGGACCTGGAACAGTTGATCCAGGCCAGCCAATTGCACGCTAAACGCCGCAGCGTCGGCGAGGTGTTGGCGCCACGACTGTAAGCCACTGATTTGGAGGTTCTTTTGCCGTGGCCCGGCGGTTCTGGCATCCTGCGCCTCCATTTTCTGACCCGGCCCGCCTTCTGGCACGCAAACCACCATGACCGCCTCCGAAAAAGCCCCTGCTCCACGCCACAGCGACCTGATTTACGGCCTCGATGACCGCCCGCATCTGACTGCCACCGTCTTCGCCGCCCTGCAACATGTGCTGGCGAGTTTCGTCGGCATCATCACCCCGACGCTGATCATGGGCAGCGCCCTGGGCCTGCAAAGCGAAATTCCTTATCTGATCAGCATGGCGCTGTTCGTCTCCGGCCTGGGCACCTTCGTCCAGGCGCGGCGCTTCGGCCCGGTGGGCTCCGGCCTGCTGTGCCTGCAAGGCACCAGTTTCTCGTTCATCAGTGTGATTCTCAGTGCCGGCTTCATGGTCAAGGCCCGGGGCGGCGGCACCGATGAGATTCTCTCGACCATCTTCGGTGTGTGCTTTTTTGCCGCGTTCATTGAAGTGGTATTGAGCCAGTTCATCGGCAAACTGCGCATGCTGATCACCCCGGTGGTGACCGGGACCATCATCACGCTGATGGGCTTGTCGCTGATCAAGGTCGCCATGACCGACATCGCCGGAGGCTTCGGTGCAACGGACCTGGGTGCTGCCAGTCACCTGGCCCTGGCGGCGCTGGTGCTGGGAACCATCGTGGTGTTGAACCGGGTGGACGTGCCGTTTCTGCGCCTGGGGGCGATTGTCATCGGTCTGACCCTGGGCTACGTGGTGGCATGGCTCATGGGCCAGGTGAATTTCAACAGCCTGCCCGAAGTCCCGCTGATGAGCGTACCGGTGCCGTTCAAGTACGGATTCTCCTTCGATTGGGTGGCGTTCATTCCGGTCGCGGTGATTTTCCTGGTGTCGCCGCTGGAGGCCGCCGGCGACCTCACGGCCAACTCGATGATCTCCCGGCAACCGGTCAAAGGCCCAGTGTACATTCGCCGGATCAAGTCCGGCCTGCTCGCCGATGGCCTCAACTCGGCCATGGCCGCGGTGTTCAACAGCATGCCGATGGTGACCTTCGCCCAGAACAACGGGGTGATCCAGCTCACGGGCGTGGCCAGTCGCTACGTAGCGTTTTTCATTGCCGGCCTGCTGGTGGTGCTTGGCTTGTTCCCGATGATCGGCGCGGTACTGCAACTGATGCCAAAACCGGTACTGGGCGGCGCGGAACTGGTGATGTTCGGCACCGTCGCCGTGGCCGGGATCAAGATTCTCGCCGAGGCCGGCCTGCATCGGCGCAACATGCTGATCGTGGCGATTTCTGTCGGCATGGGCCTGGGTGTAGCCGCCGTGCCGGAAGTCTTGCGTGAACTGCCCAAGGCACTGTACAACATTTTCGAATCGCCCATCACCGTCGGCGCACTGTGCGCTATCGTTCTTAATATCTTCCTGCCCGAGGAATTCATCGAACTGGAAGAGGACGAATTCGATCCGGAGGCCTCCGTGCTTCAGGTGATGCAGAACCCCGATGTGACCGCCAGGGATGAACCCGCAGCGGCTGCGAGGGTCCCACAATCAAACCGCTAGACGGGCTCCAGGGCTGAGCCGCTGGCGGTTCAGCCTTTTTCCAGATGAGAGCACGTCCATGCGCAGCGTCCACGCAGTCCTGATTTCCCTCCTGCTCTGCCTGAGCGCCTGTTCCTCTCTGCCCAATCGAGACCCGTTGAAAATCAACGTCGTGGGCATCGAGCCCCTGCAAGGCCAGGGCATGGAAGTGCGCTTTGCCGTGAAAATCCGTGTGCAGAACCCCAATGACACCACCATCACCTACAACGGCGTCGCGCTGGACCTGGACATCAACGGCCAGCCATTCGCCTCCGGCGTCAGCGATGAGAGTGGTTCGATCGGGCGTTTTTCCGACACCGTCGTGAGCGTACCGGTCAGCGTTTCGGCGTTTTCGGTGGTCCGCCAGACCTATGGCATCAGCCAAATGAAAAGGCTCAACAACATGCCTTATGTCCTGCGCGGCAAGCTCTCGGGTGGGGTGTTCAACACGATGCGCTTCGTGGACAGTGGTACGCTCAATTTGCCTGGATCGTCCACTGGCAACCGTTAACAGCCTGACTCAAGGAGCTACACCCCCATGGACGACACCCCCACGCTCTACACCGAGCGCCTGATCCTGCGCCCGCTGGAACTGGCGGACGCCGATGCCATCCAGCAACATTTCCCGCACTGGGAAGTGGTGCGCTACCTCAACGCCTTGGTGCCTTGGCCTTATCCGGCCGACGGTGCATTAACGTACCTGCGCGACAACGCCCTGCCAGCCATCGCCCGTGGCGAGGAATGGCACTGGTCGATCCGCCTGAAATCGGCCCCGGAGCAGTTGATCGGTAACATCAGCCTGATGAGCGAACAGGACAACAATCGCGGTTTCTGGCTCGGCCCGAAGTGGCAGGGTCAGGGATTGATGACAGAAGCCAGCGCTGCAGTCACCGAGTACTGGTTCAACACGCTGGGGCGCATCGTACTGCGGGTGCCAAAAGCGGTACCTAACATCGGCTCACGCAGACTCTCCGAGCGCACGGGAATGCGCTTGATCCGCACAGATGACGGCCGGTTTGTCGGCGGGTATTTCCCGTTGGAAATCTGGGAAATCACCCGCGAAGAATGGTCATTGCGCCGCTGAACTCACTCGGTGTCATTGAGAATCAGGCTGCGGTAGTGCCCCGGATTTGACCCCGACCATTTGCGAAACGCCTTGTAGAACGAACTGACGTCAGCGAACCCCAGCCGCGTGGCGATATCGCTGAAGCTGATCGCTGGCTCCGCCAGCCAGACAATCGCCAGTTCCTTGCGCACGCTGTCCTTGAGGCCTTGATAGGTTTGCCCTTCTTCGGCCAGCCGGCGGCGCAAGGTTGAAGCCGACATGCACAGGCGTTGCGCCAGGGCTTCGGTTTCCGGCCAGTGTTCTGCCGGCAGGTGGCGTAGATCGTGTTTGATGCGACTGGCCAGGCTCTGCGGGTCGCGGTATTTGACCAGGATGTTCGCCGGCGCATGAGCCAGGAATCGCTTGAGTTCCTCAGGGCTGCGCTTGATGGGCAGGTCCAGGCAATCGGCGGAGAAAATCATCCGCGTGCGCGGGCGGTTGAAGCGCAGGTTCTCGGAAAACATCACCTGATAGTCATCGCAGAAATCCGGCTTCGAACAGCGCAGTTCGATGGCAAGGATCGGAATCCGTCGTCCTGCCAGCCAGCAGGCAACGCCGTGCACGATCATCCAGTAGGTGAAATAGGTGAAGGCCYGGCGCGGGTATTTGTCGTCTTCCAGCAGGACAATTTCCGCCAGGCTTTGCTGGCGCACCAACTGCGCCGGCAAGTGTTCGAGGATCAACGACAGAAACGCCAGGCCGGCGACCAGTCCCGCTGCCACGTTGGGCTGGACCATGGCGCTGCGGCACAGAAACGCAAAGCTGCCGGATTTCAGTTTGCGTGGGTCCATGCCAAAAAACTCATCATCCCCGCGCCGTGCCAACAATCGCCACAGACGTGCATAAGCAGTGGCCGGAACGCGGGCATCGGTGCTATCCAACAACTGCGGATCGATGCCAACCTTGATCAACACCTCTTGCGTGGCAATTCCTGGCGCGCAGCTTTGCAACAGTGCTTCACGCACCAGTTGAATGGAGATGGTGTCTTTTTCCGACATGGATCGCGGCAAGCCCTGTTCTTGTTCGAGTGGGGGGCATATTAGCTGAAACCGCCCGTTCAACGCAGATCCCCTGTGGGAGCGAGCTTGCTCCGGGCGGCGTTCCGACGAAAGCAGTGTGTCAGTCGTTGATGTACTGAAAGTGAAAACGCCTTCGCGAGCAAGCCCGCTCCCACAGGTTTCTGAGTCGAAGCACAATTGCGTGATCGACATAAAACCTTGTGGGAGCGGGCTTGCCCGCGAAGGCGTCAGTCGCCGCAGGCTGCGATCTTTTTCAGAGGATGCGGTAGAGCAACCGCTCGATCCGCACCCGACTCACGCGTTTGAGGAACTTGGCCACGCCCATAGGGTATTCGGCCAGGGTTTCCAGGTTCTGGAAGTGCTCGATTCGCCGGGTGTGCTGGAAAATCTCTGCCAGCTCATTGCGACGCGGCTCCAGCAGTTCGCCATGGGGATCATCGATCAACAAGGCGTTTTCCAGATCGAGTCGAAACGCTCGCGGGTTGAGGTTGTTGCCGGTCAGCAAGGTATAGCGCTGATCGATCCACATGCCCTTGAGGTGATAGGTGTTGTCGCCATCACGCCACAGATGCAGGTTCAACTGGCCGCTGTCGATGTCGCGCTGATGACGCTTGGCAAATCGGCGCAGGCTGATTTCGTACAGGTACGGCAGCGCCGAAATGACCCGGAACGGTTCGCTCGGCGGAATGTAGAAGTCGTTGGCGGTCTTGTCGCCGACCACGATGTCGATCTTCACCCCGCGGGCCAGCGCGCGGTTGATCTCGCGGATGATCGCCAGCGGCAGGTTGAAGTACGGTGTGCATATGGTCAGTTGCTGCTGGGCGCTGGCGATCAGTTCGCAGATCACTCGGTTCAGCGGATTGTTCTTGCCGACGCCGAGCAACGGGCTGACGGACAAACCGGTCCTGTCAGTGGTGCCACGCGTGGTGTCGTACGCCGCGTGCTTGAGGCGGCTGCGCAAGTCACCGATGTCATTGCGCAGGCTGCGGGTGGTCGGCAGGTTCGGCAGATCGAGGCGGTGCACCGCTTTGGAGGGCAGTAGACCGTGCTGCACCAGGTGGTGCATCGAATCGGCCAGTTCGCGATTGTGCAGCAGGTGATAGCGGTCGTAGCGGTACTTGTCGAACTTGTGCAGATAGACGTTGTTCAGGCTCGCGCCGCTGTAGATCACGCAGTCATCGATCACGAAGCCTTTAAGGTGCAACACACCGAACAGTTCTCGGGTTTGCACCGGGACGCCGTAGACCGGCACAACACTTTCATGGGTGCGGGTCATTTCCTGATACCAGGCGGAGTTGCCCGCCTGCTTGCCGGCACCGATCAACCCGCGCTGGGCGCGCAGCCAGTCGACGACCACCACCACGTCCAGTTCCGGACGCGCCAGTTTGGCCGCGTGCAAGGCATCGAGAATTTCCTGGCCGGCTTCATCCTGTTGCAGGTACAGCGCAACGATGTAAATGCGCCGGGTCGCGCTGGCGATTTTCTCCAGCAGGCAACGACGGAATTCGGCAGCGCCGGAGAGGATGCCGACGGCATCGGCCGTCAGCGGAAAACTGCGCAGCTTGGGCAGCAGGGAGCGTTTGAAAAGCGACGGCATAGGGCTCGCAATGGGTCGAATCCGAAGAACCCGTGAGCTTACACCATGCAAAGGTTCGGGTCTTGTTACTGTCTGTAATGACGCCATCGTCGGAACGCCGCCCGGAGCAAGCTCGCTCCCACAGGGGAACGCATTCCAAATGTAGGAGCGAGCCTGCTCGCGAAGACCATTTATCAGGCACTACAAAAATATCGATTGACCAAGGAGAACGATCATTCTACTGTTAGCCACATGAACGAAATCACTAGCAATGACACACGCGACATCATTCTGGATGTCACCGAAAAGTTGATCTACAAGAGTGGCATCGCTGCTACTGGCATGGATCTCCTGGTGAAGACCGCCGGCGTCTCCAGAAAAAGCATTTACCGCTACTTTGCCAACAAGGACGAACTGGTCGTGGCCGCCCTGCAACGCCGCGATCAACGCTGGATGCACTGGTACCGAAGCGAAGTCAACCAGGCACAAACCCCGGCCGGGCGGCTGCTCAACCTGTTTACCGTACTTGAAACGTGGTTCGCCTCCGAAGGCTTCCGCGGCTGCGCCTTCATCAACACCAGTGGCGAAACCGGCGACCCGCAAGACCCGGTGCGCCTGGTCGCCAAGGAGCATAAACAGAAGCTGCTCGACTACGTGTGCGAGCTGTGTACCGAACATGGTGCCGAGGATCCGCAGATGCTGGCCAGACAGCTGCTGATCCTGATCGATGGTGCCATTACCGTGGCGCTTGTAACGGGTGATCACAGTGCCGCCGATAATGCGCAATGCATGGCGCGAAAGTTATTGGACCTGTAGCAATTCAATCAAGCTCGACAATATGTTTTAACATCAACTTGATACGGAGACTTTAAATGTCTAATGCCGAAATTCGTCCGCCATTGCCCCCATTCACCCGTGAATCGGCCATCGAGAAAGTTCGCCTGGCTGAAGACGGCTGGAACTCCCGCGACCCGGAGCGCGTGTCCCTGGCCTACACCCTGGACACCCAATGGCGCAATCGTGCCGAGTTCGCCCACAACCGCGAAGAAGCCAAAGGTTTCCTGACCCGCAAATGGGCCAGGGAGCTGGATTATCGGCTGATCAAGGAACTCTGGGCATTCACCGACAACCGCATCGCCGTGCGTTATGCCTATGAATGGCACGACGACTCGGGTAACTGGTTCCGCTCCTATGGCAACGAAAACTGGGAGTTCAACGAGGACGGCCTGATGGCCCGCCGCTTTGCTTGCATCAATGACATGCCGATCAAGGAAAGCGAGCGCAAGTTCCACTGGCCGCTGGGGCGTCGTCCTGACGATCATCCGAGCCTGTCGGATCTAGGCCTGTAATTTAAATCCACACTTATCCCTGTGGGAGCGACGGTGCGGCGATCCGACTTGCTCGCGATAGCAATCTATCATTCAACATCAATGTTGAATTTGAGGACGCCATCGCGAGCAAGTCGGATCGCCGCACCGTCGCTCCCACAGGTTTTTGTGTTGTTCACAAAGCATCATGCAAAGGTTACAGGTAACATACCGCCCCTTCCCCGCAGCCTCTTTCTGCTCCCGCCGAATAAGCCGATCCCATGCCTTTCGAACTCAGCGTTGACCCCTCCACCCTGGCCATCCTGGCCCTTGTCGCTTTTGTTGCCGGTTTCATCGATGCCATCGCCGGTGGCGGTGGTCTGTTGACCACCCCGGCCTTGTTGACTGCCGGCCTGCCGCCGCACCTGGTGCTGGGCACCAACAAACTCAGTTCGACCTTCGGTTCGGCCGTCGCCAGTTTCACCTTCTACCGACGCAAGCTGTTCCATCCAGCACAATGGATTCATGCCATCGTCGGCACCCTGGTCGGTGCACTGACCGGCGCCGTGGTCGCGCATTACCTGCCGGCGGAATGGCTGAACAAAATGCTGCCGGTGATCGTCTTCGCCTGCGGCGTTTATCTGTTGTTTGGCGGCACGCCGAAAGCGCCACTGGACAGCAACGCACCGATCAAGAAAACGTGGCAGTCGACCCAAGGCTTCAGCCTCGGCTTCTATGACGGCGTGGCCGGTCCCGGTACGGGCGCGTTCTGGACCGTGAGCAGCCTGCTGCTCTACCCCATCGACCTGGTGAAGGCCAGCGGTGTGGCGCGCAGCATGAACTTCGTCAGCAACGCAGCGGCGCTGTCGATCTTCATCTTTTCCGGTCAGGTGGACTGGATCATCGGCCTGTGCATGGGCTCGTCGTTGATGGTCGGCGCCTTCTTCGGCGCCCGCACCGCCATCAGCGGCGGCGCGAAATTCATTCGTCCGGTGTTCATCACCGTGGTGCTGGGCCTGACCGTGCGCCTAGCCTGGCAGCACTGGTTCAGCGTGGCCTAAACGCCGCGCCACATAGACGTCGATCAGGTAACGGGCAATCGAGCGTGACGCCGGCAACGGCGGCAAGTCGCGAACGTTGAACCACTGGGCGTCCTCGATCTCGTCCTCCTGGCAGATGATCTCGCCACTGGCGTATTCGGCATGAAAACCAAGCATCATCGAATGCGGGAACGGCCAGCACTGGCTGCCCAGGTACTGGATGTTCCTGACCTCGATGCTCACCTCTTCACGGACCTCGCGAATCAGGCAGTCCTCGGCCGATTCGCCCGGCTCGGCAAACCCGGCCAGGGTGCTGTAGACGCCGCTGACAAAACGCGGTGAGCGTGCCAACAGCACTTCATCACCTCGAGTCACCAGTACGATCATGCTCGGCGAAATCCGTGGRTAGCTGCGCAGATCGCACGGCTGGCAATACATCGCCCGTTCGCGTGGCACCTGGGTCATGGCCTGACCGCAGTTACCGCAAAAGCGGTGCTCGCGGGCCCAGGTGCCGATCTGCGCGGCGTAACCGAGTACCTTGTAGATCGTGTGATCGCCTTCCAGCATGAACGCCCGCAGGCCTTTCCAGTTGCAACCCGGCACTTCGCTGTGATTGCGCAGCTCCAGCAGGTAGACCGGCTCACCGTCCAGATGACCGATGCCATGTTCGGCGAGGATCGCCAGGTCCTGGCGCTTGAGCCATTCGCGCGGAAACAGAGCGCCATTGTCATCGAACAGAAAGCCTTCGGGGCTGCGCGCGATGGCCCAGCCGCCGGGTTGATCGGTGTCCAGTACTGCGGTGGTCCAGCGAGGAATCATGGTTAATCAATCCAGAAATTCGGGTTTCTGTTTGCTCATATGGGCGGCCATGGCCACGCGCAGATCGGTGGATTGCAGCATGGCGGCGTTCCAGGTAGCGACGTATTCAAGGCCGTCATCGATGCGATGGTCACGCATGTAGCTGATCATCTCTTTGGTGCCGGTGACGGCGATCGGCGACTTGCTGGCGATTTCACGGGCAATGCCCATGACGCCGTCGAGCAGGCTGGCGTTGTCGCTGTAGACGCGATTGACCAGCCCCATGCCCCGCGCTTCGTCGGCGCCGAACGTGCGACCAGTGTAAGCCAGTTCGCGCAGCATGCCGTCACCGATGATCCGCGGCAAGCGTTGCAACGTGCCGACGTCGGCGGCCATGCCGATGTCGATTTCCTTGATCGAAAATTGTGCATCCCCGGCGGCATAACGCATGTCGCACGCGGCAATCAGGTCGATGGCGCCACCCAGGCAGTAACCCTGTATGGCCGCAAGTACCGGTTTGCGGCAGTTATCGACCGCGTTGAACGACGCTTGCAAGGTAAGGATCTTGCGCCGCAACAGGCGCGCATTGCGCCCCACGTCCTTGCCCAATTCATTGGCCACACCGGCCAGCATCATCAGGTCGATACCCGAGGAAAAATGCTTGCCTGCCCCGCTGAGGACCACCACGCGCACTTCATCGGTGTCGTCGACCCACTGGAAGATCTCGACGATCTCACTCCAGAACGCAGCGTTCATCGAGTTGATCTTCTCCGGGCGGTTGATCTGCACGTGGGCGATTTTATCGACCAGTTCGACGTTGAACGCGCTGTACTGAGACATGCCAGTGATCCTTTTGCGGGCAAAAATGAGGCCCGAACTATAACAAGGCACCAAGGTGGGCAGTAAGGCAGTGGTTCGGCCAAATGCGGGACTTGCCAGCACGCACCATAACAGTGCAAAGCCCTCAAAGCGCGTCGCACATTTATGTGACTGCCCAGTGAATTTTTGAGGCCAAAACGCAAAAAAACATGCACTTCGTCGGGGCGTTTGCACCTCGATCAGGCACGTCCGTACCGCTACAAACCGATTGTCGAACAATTTTGCCATCTGGCCTTTACCGCTCTAAGTTCTGGCCTAGACTCATTTTCTCAAGACGAAACCGGTTGGTCACAAAGTGGAAAAATAGTCGAAACTTTTTCCAATCCCGATYGGTCCTCTGAAAAGAAGGTGCGTTGCGACTGGTGCAATCTTTGCAACGGCTCATTCACCCCTTTTGCTTCGACGCATTGGGCAGCGCTTGCTCACTGATGCGTAGCGCGTTTGCGCCCGGCCACGGGAATTGGCCATGAAACACCGTTTGCCAGACCTAAGAATTAGATCAACAACACGGGAGATTCATATGATCAGTACGGCTTTGGAAATACAGGGAGAGCGTGCTCGTCAGGTCGGCGAGTCGAGCGCCGTAACTGCCGCAAACACCCAACCCGTCAGCGTTCCTGGCACCAGGACGCCGGCCCCGGTAGCCAAGCAGAATCCGAACCGTAAAAAAGTGTTGTTCGTCACCTCGGAAATTGCCGACCTGGTGAAAACCGGTGGCCTGGGCGACGTTTCCGCGGCGCTGCCACGGGCCATGGCCCACCTGCACGATGTGCGGGTGCTGATCCCGGGTTACCCGCAGGTACTGCACAGCGAGAACCCCATTCATATCATCGGTGAGCTCGGCGGTCATGCGGCGTTGCCACCGTGCAAGATCGGGCGCATGGACATGCCCGACGGTCTGGTCATTTACGTGTTGATCTGCCCCGAACTCTACGAGCGCGAAGGTTCGCCCTACGGCGCCAACAACGGCCGCGACTGGCCGGACAACCATATCCGTTTCGCCCGCCTCGGCCTGGCAGCTGCCGATATTGCCGCCAACCTCGCGCAAATCCACTGGTGCCCGGACCTGGTGCACGCCCACGACTGGCCGGCTGGCCTGGCCCCGGCCTACATGCACTGGCGTGGGCAGCGCACGCCGACGCTATTCACCATTCACAACCTGGCCTATCAAGGCGTGATCAGCCTGGGTTCGTGCCCCGAACTGGGCATTCCCCATCACGCGCTGCAACAGGAAGGCATGGAGTTCTACGGCAAGATGTCGTTCCTCAAGGCCGGCATGGCCTATTCGAGCCACATCACCACGGTCAGCGCGACCTACGCCCAGGAAATCACCACCCCGGACTTCGGCTGCGGTCTCGACGGTTTTCTCGCCGCCAAGACCCAGCAAGGCCTGCTCAGCGGAATTCCCAACGGCATCGATGAAAGCTGGGATGCGGCGACCGACCCGCACCTGTTCTGCCCGTTCGAAATCGGCGACTGGGACGGCAAGGCCGTGAACGCTGCCCATGTACGCGAGCTGTTCGGCCTGCAAGACTCCGAAGGGCCGCTGTTCGCGGTGGTTTCGCGTCTGGTCTACCAGAAAGGCCTGGACCTCACCGAAGCGGTCTCCGAGTACATCGTCAAAAACGGCGGGCAGATCGCGATCATCGGCCGTGGCGAGCCGGAAGAAGAACAGTCGATGCGCGAACTGGCTTTGCGCTTCCCGGGGCAAATCGGCGTGCGCATCGGCTTCAACGAAACCGACGCCAGGCGCATGTTCGCCGGCAGCGATTTCCTGCTGATGCCTTCGCGTTACGAGCCGTGCGGCCTGAGCCAGATGTACGCCCAGCGCTTCGGCTCATTGCCGGTAGCGCGCAATACCGGTGGCCTGGCCGACACCATCGAAAACGGCGTGACCGGTTTCCTGTTCGATGAATCCACGGTGCAGAGCTACCAGGAAGCCCTGAGCCGCGCGTTCAAGGTGTTCGCCTTCCCCGACCTGCTGCATGCCATGCGCTGCCGGGCCATGGCAGCGCCGTTCAACTGGTGCAAGGCGGTCGAACCCTACGCCGAGCTCTATGAACAGCTTGTGGCTAAGGCATTGGGGAAATCGAACAAACAGTAAGAGGCTTTCAAGATGCCGTTACGGACCCTTGAGACCTGGCCCCACGGCGCAATCATGCTGGATGCCGAGCACACGCGATTCGCGTTGTGGGCGCCAGATGCGTTCTACGTCAGTGTCGAACTGGAAAATGGACAGTCCTTGCCGTTGCTGCCCCAGGCCGACGGCTGGTTCGTGAGCAACACCCGCTGCCCGGCAGGCACGCGTTACCGCTACAGCATCGACGGTGAGCTGGAGGTGCCTGACCCTGCCTCCCGCGCTCAGGCCGGCGATATCGACCGGCACAGTGTGGTGGTCGATCCGTTGGCCTATGYGTGGCAACACAGTGCATGGCCGGGACGCCCGTGGAACGAGGCGGTGATCTACGAGCTGCACGTCGGTGCGCTCGGCGGCTTCAGTGCCGTCGAGACGCATCTGGCGCGGCTGGTCGAACTGGGCGTCACCGCGATCGAACTGATGCCCATCGCGCAGTTTCCCGGTGAGCGTAATTGGGGTTATGACGGCGTCCTGCCCTACGCACCCCAGGCTTCATACGGCTCACCCGAGCAACTCAAGCACTTGATCGACACCGCCCACGGCCACGGCCTGGCGGTGATTCTCGACGTGGTCTACAACCACTTCGGCCCGGACGGTAATTACCTGCATCGTTATGCCAAGGGTTTCTTCCGCGAAGACCAACACACTCCGTGGGGTGCGGCCATCGATTTCCGCTGCCGCGAAGTGCGGGACTTCTTCATCGAAAACGCCTTGATGTGGCTGCTGGAATACCGCTTCGACGGTTTGCGCCTGGATGCGGTACACGCCATCGAAGACCCGGATTTCCTTCAGGAACTGGCGCGACGGGTGCGCGAGCAGACGGGACCGGCACGGCATGTCTGGCTGATGGTGGAGAACGAACACAATCAGGCCAGCCTGCTCGAACAGGGTTACGACGGGCAATGGAATGACGACGGCCACAACGCCTTGCATGTCTTGCTGACCGGCGAAACCGATGCCTATTACGCCGACTTCGCGCAAAAGCCCACCGAACAACTGGCGCGCTGCCTGAACCAGGGTTTCGCGTTCCAGGGCCATCTCAACCGCCATGGTGTGGTGCGGGGTGAACCCAGCGGGCATTTGCCGCCCGGCGCATTCATTTTGTTTTTGCAAAATCATGATCAGATCGGCAATCGCGCCTTCGGCGAGCGCCTGCATCAACTCGCCCACCCGCAAGCGCTGCGGGCCGCCACGGTGTTGCTGCTGTTGTCGCCGATGATTCCGCTGCTGTTCATGGGCGACGAGTTTGCCGTCGAACAACCCTTCCTGTTCTTCACCAGCCATCATGGTGAACTGGCGAAGCGGGTACGCGACGGCCGGCGCAACGAGTTCGCTGCGCTTAGCGCGTTTGCGGACCCTGACCTGCGCGAGCACATTCCGGACCCGAATGATCCGCAGACGTTTGCAGCGTCCCGCCCTGTCCTGCCATCGACCGGCCATTGCGAGATGCACGACCTGTATTGCCGACTGTTGCAGATCCGTCACCGGCTGATCATCCCGCGCCTGCCCGGCGCCCAGGCACTGGGCAGCGACGTGCTGGGCGAAGGCGCGGTCAGCGCAGCCTGGCGTTTGGGCGATGGCAGCCAACTGCGCATTGACCTGAACCTCAACGACAGGCCTGTAGTCCACACCTCACAGACCGGTGCCACGCGGTTGTTCGAATACCCGCCACAAAGCGCCGACCTGCTGGACCAAGGCACCCTTGCCCCGTATTGCGCGCTCGTCAGCCTCGCCGCCGCAGCCCCCTTGCTACCTCGTATGGAGAGCGACCATGAGTGATGCGCAACTGGAAATTCTGGCCAGCCGTGCCGGCCTCGCGGTCGACTGGATCGACGCCAACGGCCGCCCGCAAAAAGTCGCGCCTTCGGTGTTGCGCAACGTGCTGACCGGCCTTGGCCACCCGGCCGGCAGTGCCCAGGAAATCGACGCCAGCCTGCTGGAATTGCAGACGGCGCAACAGACCAGTCACTTGCCGCCATTGATGACCGCCGATATCGGGGTGGGCCTGGACCTGGCGCGTTATTTCGAGCCTGGAACCCCTTGCGAAATCCACCTCGAAGACGGTTCGCGACTCAACCTGAAACTGGACGCCAACGCGGTATTGCCGGGATTGGTACCGGTCGGCTATCAACAAGTCAGCATCGACGGACAAACCTTCACCCTGGCCGTGGCCCCGTCCCGTTGCTACAGCGTGGCCGATGCCGTGGACAATCCGATCCCGCGTGCCTGGGGCCTGAGCGTGCAGCTGTATGGATTGCGCCGCCCCGGCGATGGCGGGTTTGGTGACACCCAGGCACTGGAAGACCTCGCCCGGGTGGCCGGTGAGCGTGGCGCCGAGGCGTTGGCGATCAGCCCGTTGCATGCGATGTTTTCCAGTGACACCCAACGCTACAGCCCGTATTCGCCGTCCAGCCGTTTGTTTCTCAACAGCCTTTACTGCGCTCCCGGCACCATTCTCGGCGAACGCGCACTGCGTACCGCCATTGATGCAACCGGACTGGCAAAAGAACTCAAGGACCTGGAAGAGCGTCCGTTGATCGACTGGCCGGCCGCCGCCGAAGCCAAGCATCGGGTGTTGCAGTCGCTGTACGAAGGCTTCGTCCTCGGCGAACACCCGTTGCACGAAGACTTCAGCAGCTTTCGTCACGCCGCTGGCGAAGCCCTGGAAAACCACTGCCGCTTCGAGGCGATCCAGGAGGCTCGCGCCGCCCGCGGTGAACACCTCGACTGGCGGCAATGGCCCGAACCCTGGCGTAACCCGCGCAGCGCCGAACTGGCGGCGTTTGCCGAAGAAAATGCCGGGCGCATCGGCTTCTTCGCTTTCTGTCAGTGGCTGATCACTCGCTGCCTGGAGCGCGCGCAGACCGCCGCCCGCGCCAGCGGCATGAGTATCGGCCTGATCGCCGACCTGGCCGTCGGCGCCGATGGCGGCGGCAGCCAGGCCTGGAGCCGTCAGGACGAACTGCTTGCCTCCCTCACCGTCGGTGCGCCGCCGGACATTCTCAACCGCAGCGGCCAGGGCTGGGGGATTTCCGCGTTCTCCCCTGAAGGCCTGGTGCGTAATGGTTTCCGGGCCTTCATCGAAATGTTGCGGGCCAATTTCGCCCATTCCGGTGGCTTGCGCATCGACCACGTCATGGGCTTGCAGCGTTTGTGGGTGATCCCCAACGGCTCGCCGCCCGCCGACGGTGCTTATCTGTATTACCCGGTGGACGATTTGCTGCGTCTGCTGACCCTGGAATCCCATCGCCATCAAGCCATCGTCCTCGGCGAAGACCTCGGCACCGTGCCGGACGGCCTGCGGGAAAAACTCATCGCCCGTTCGATGCTTGGCATGCGGGTATTGCTGTTCGAACAGGACAACACGCACTTCAAACCCATCCTCGACTGGCCGGACAACGCCCTGGCGACCACCAGCACCCATGACCTGCCCACCCTCAACGGCTGGTGGCATGGCCGCGATATCGACTGGAACGCCCGGCTCGGCATGGTCGATGCCAGCGCTGAAATCGAATGGCGCCAGCACCGTGAACGTGAGCGCGAAGGCCTGCGCCGGGCGTTGAGCCAGGACCCGCAAAACTTTCGCGAAGAGTCCCACGAAACCGACCAAGTGCTCGATGCCAGCGTGCGCTTTCTCGGTCATACCCGGTCGCCGTTGGTGCTGTTGCCACTGGAAGATGCCCTTGGCGTGGAACAACAGGCCAATCTGCCCGGCACGATCGATACACACCCCAACTGGTCGCGGCGCTTGCCCGGATATAGCGAAGCCCTGCTCGATGGACCGGATGCGGCGCGGCGCCTGGAACTGCTCGCCTGCGCGCGGCTACAGGCGGCCGAGCGTGATCGATGACTCAAGTGCTGACCCGCCCGCTGCGCGCCACTTTGCGGCTGCAATTTCATAAAGGCTTCACGCTGGAAGATGCGGTGCCACTGGTGCCGTATTTCGCCCGCCTCGGCATCAGCCATGTCTATGCCTCCCCGCTGTTGCGCGCCCGCGCCGGGTCCACGCATGGCTATGACGTGGTGGACCCGACCAGGGTCAACCCGGAACTGGGTGGTGAGGCGGCGCTGCGCAGCCTGGTCAGTGCCTTGCACGGGCAGAACATGGGCTTGATCCTCGATATCGTCTCCAATCACATGGCGGTCGGCGGCAGTGATAATCCCTGGTGGCTGGATTTGTTGGAGTGGGGGCGCCTGAGCCCCTACGGCGAGTTTTTCGATATCCAGTGGCACTCCCCCGATCCGTTGATGGAAGGTCAGTTGCTCCTGCCGTTTCTGGGCAGCGACTACGGCGTCGCGTTGCAGGACGGCACCCTGCCCTTGCGATTCGATGCCTGGCACGGCACGTTCCATGTCGAGCACTACGAACACCGCTTTCCGATTTGCCCCAGCGATTACGGCGAATTGCTCAGGGTCGATGCACCGCTTGATGCGCAACAGGCCGAACAACTCAAGACCCTGGCCGATCGCTTCAGCACCCTGAGCTACCAGACCGACGCCCGCAGCCTGGCCATGCCGCTCAAAGCAGAGCTTCGCGATCTGGTCAGCGATCCGCTCATTGCTCAAGCCATCGAGCAACACTTGAAAAACTACGACTCACTCACCGGCGAAGGCTTCCAGCGCCTGCACAACCTGCTGGAACGCCAGAGTTATCGCCTCGCCAGCTGGCGCACGGCCGCCGATGACATCAACTGGCGGCGCTTCTTTGATATCAATGAACTCGGCGGACTGCGCGTCGAACGTCCCGCCGTGTTCGAAGCCACCCACGCGAAGATCTTCCAGCTGGTGGCTGAAGGGCTGATCGACGGGTTGCGCATCGACCACATCGACGGCCTCGCCGACCCGCGAGGCTACTGCCGAAAACTGCGCCGCCGGGTGGACAGTCTGTCGGCGGGCCGCCACTTGCCGATTTATGTCGAAAAGATCCTCGGCGAAGGCGAAACCCTGCATCGCGACTGGTCGGTGGACGGCACCACCGGCTACGAATTCATGAACCAATTGTCACTGCTGCAAACCGACCCACAGGGTGCACAGGTGCTGACCGAACGCTGGAAGCGCCACAGCGAGCGGTCCGCCGACTTCTCCCAGGAAGCACAACTGGCCCGTCAGCAAATCCTCAACGGTTCCCTCGCCGGGGATTTCGAAAGCGTCGCCCAGGCCTTGCTGCAAGTGGCCCGGGACAACCTCATGACCCGCGACCTGACCCTCGGTGCCATCCGCCGGGCCTTGCAGGCGCTGATCGTGCATTTTCCGGTGTACCGCACCTACATCGGCCCCCTTGGTCGCTCGGCCCGGGACGAGGTGTTTTTCCAGCAGGCCATGGACGGCGCCCGTCAAACCCTGGGCGAAGCGGACTGGCCGGTGCTCGACTGCCTGGCCGGCTGGCTTGGCGGTGAGCCCTGGCGGCAGCGCCCGGCCGGTCGCCCGCGCAAACGCCTCAAGCACGCCTGCGTACGTTTCCAGCAACTGACCTCGCCGGCCGCAGCGAAAGCGGTGGAAGACACCGCGCTCTATCGTTCGGCAGTCCTGCTCTCGCGCAATGACGTTGGCTTCAACACCGAACAGTTCGGCGCAGCGGTCGCCGACTTTCATCAGGCCTGCATCGAGCGCCTTGAGACCTTCCCGGACAATCTGCTGGCCAGCGCCACCCACGACCACAAGCGCGGCGAAGATTCACGGGCGCGGCTGGCGGTCTTGAGCGAACGCAGCAGGTGGTATGCCGACCAGATCGGCCTGTGGCGCGCCCTCGCCCGGCCATTGCGCGATGACGATCAAGTGCCGTCGGCGGGCGATGAGTTGATTCTGTACCAGACGATCCTCGGCAGCTGGCCGCTGGAGTTGGGTATCGATGATCCGCCGGCGCTCGAGGACTACGCAAAACGCCTCTGGCAGTGGCAACGCAAAGCCCTGCGTGAAGCCAAGCTGCAAAGCAGCTGGAGCGCACCCAATGACACTTACGAGCAAGCGAGCGAGGACTTCATCCGGCGCCTGTTGCTCAGCCCCGAAGGTGAGCTGTTGCGTGCCGCCCTCGCCAAGTCTGCCCGGTCGATCGCCGTCCCCGGTGCGCTCAACGGTTTGGCGCAAACCTTGCTGCGCATGACCGTGCCCGGCGTGCCGGATCTTTATCAAGGCAACGATTTCTGGGACTTCAGCCTGGTCGATCCGGACAACCGTCGACCGGTGGATTACACCCGCCGCCAGCAGGCGATGCAGCAAACGGTTGATCCACCTGACCTGCTGGCGAACTGGCGTGACGGGCGCATCAAACAAGCCTTGATTGCGCGCACCTTGAACCTGCGTGCCGAGCATGCCGAGCTGTTTCGGCGTGGCACTTACCAGGCCCTGGAAGTGGTGGGCAGCGAGGCCCATCGAGTGCTGGGTTTTGTCCGTGAACGGGAGGGAAAACGCGCCATCGTGATTGTGCCGATACGTTGTGCCGAACTGCTGGAAAACAGTGCCGAACCGCAGGTCCACGCGCCGCTGTGGGGCGATACCCGGGTCAAACTGCCGTTCACCGTCCCTGACGAACATCTGCAGGGACTTTTTTCCGGCATCACAGTCACAAAACACAGAGAGCTGCTGATCAGCGCCGCGCTGGGGGATTTCCCGGTCAATCTCATTATTCAAACTACCTACACTTGAGTTCAGTTCAGGAGCATTGCGATGAGTACCGACGATAAACGCATCCGCGAATTCGCCTATCAGATCTGGGAGTCCGAAGGAAAACCCGAAGGTCAGGAAGCCCGTCACTGGGAGATGGCGTGCAAACTGGCAGAAGCCGAAGCCCTGGCTCCGAGCAAACCACGCAAGACCGCCGCCAGCAAAGCGGCGCCGAAGAAAACCGGCGACGCAAAACTTGGCCCGGACAAGACACTCAATGGCAAGACCGCCGCACCGAAGACCAAGGCCAAACCGGCGGCGGCTTCAAAAGTGATCCCGCCGGGAGAAAAGGCCGTCGAGAAAAAGCCCCGGGCGGCGCGAAAACCGCCGGCGGTCTGAGGCGTTCGCGCTGCCAACAACATACCTGTGGGAGCGGGCTTGCTCGCGAAGGCGTCGTCTCAGGCGAATCAATTGCGACTGTCACTACGCCTTCGCGAGCCCGCGCCAGCCCCTCGTGCCGAAACCACACGAATCCGCGAAGGCCTGCCCTTTCCGCTGGGCGCCACCTGGGATGGACTGGGAGTCAACTTCGCCCTGTTTTCCGCCCACGCCACCAAGGTTGAACTGTGCCTGTTCGACGACACCGGCGAGGTGGAACTCGAACGCATCGAACTGCCCGAATACACCGACGAGATCTATCACGGCTACCTGCCCGACGCCCATCCGGGGCTGATCTACGGCTATCGCGTGTACGGTCCGTACGACCCGGCCAACGGCCATCGTTTCAACCCCAACAAACTGCTGATCGACCCCTACGCCAAACAACTGGTCGGCAAGCTGAAATGGTCCGAAGCGCTGTTCGGCTACACCATCGGCCACCCCGACGCCGACCTCAGCTTCGATGAGCGGGACAGCGCGCCCTTCGTGCCCAAATGCAAGGTCATCGACCCGGCGCACACCTGGGGCCACGATCATCGTGTCAGCGTGCCGTGGGACAAGACCATCATTTATGAAACCCATGTGCGCGGCTTCAGCATGCGTCACCCTGCCGTCCCCGAAAACGTGCGCGGCACGTTTGCCGGGTTGATGGTCGATGATGTGGTGGAACACATCCGCAAGCTCGGCGTGTCGACCGTGGAGCTGCTGCCGATCCACGCGTTCGTCAACGACCAGCATTTGCTGCACAAGGGCATGACCAATTACTGGGGCTACAACAGCATTGCCTTCTTCGCCCCCGACCCGCGTTACCTGGCCAGTGGCAAGATTGCCGAATTCAAGGAGATGGTCGCGCACCTGCACGAAGCCAATCTGGAGGTGATCCTCGACGTGGTCTACAACCACACCGCCGAGGGCAACGAACAAGGCCCGACCCTGTCCATGCGCGGCATCGACAATGCGTCCTACTACCGCCTCAAGCCCGATGACAAGCGCTTCTATATCAACGATTCCGGCACTGGCAACACCCTGGACCTGAGCCACCCGTGCGTACTGCAAATGGTCACCGATTCCCTGCGCTACTGGGCCTCGGAAATGCACGTGGACGGCTTCCGCTTCGACCTGGCGACCATCCTCGGGCGCTATCACGACGGTTTCGACGAACGCCACAGTTTCCTCGTGGCCTGCCGCCAGGACCCGGTACTGCGCCAGGTCAAACTGATTGCCGAACCCTGGGACTGCGGTCCCGGCGGTTACCAGGTCGGCCGCTTTCCGCCGGGGTGGGTCGAATGGAACGACAAATTCCGCGACACCGTGCGTGGGTTCTGGAAAGGCGATGACGGGCAACTGGCGGACTTTGCCAGCCGCCTGACCGCTTCGGGCGAGATGTTCAACCAACGGGGTCGACGGCCCTATTCATCGGTCAATTTCGTCACCGCCCACGACGGTTTCACCCTCAACGACCTGGTGTCGTACAACGACAAACACAACGAAGCCAACGACGAAGACAATCAGGACGGCAGCAACAACAACCTGTCGTGGAACCACGGCGTCGAAGGCCCCACCGACGATCCCGAAATCAACGCGCTGCGGCATCGGCAGATGCGCAATTTCTTCGCCACCCTGTTGCTGGCCCAGGGCACGCCGATGCTGGTGGCCGGCGACGAATTCGCCCGCACCCAGGACGGCAACAACAATGCGTACTGCCAGGACAGCGAGATCGGCTGGGTCAACTGGGACCTCAGCGAAGACGGCAAGGCCCTGCTCAAGTTCGTCAAACGCCTGATCAAGTTGCGCCTGACGTACCCGGTCCTGCGACGCGGGCGATTTCTGGTGGGTAATTACAACGAGGACATCGGCGTCAAGGACGTGACCTGGCTGGCACCGGACGGCACGGAAATGACCACCAAGCATTGGCACGATGCACACAATCGTTGCCTGGGCATGCTGCTCGATGGCCGCGCCCAGGAAACCGGTATTCGCCGCAAAGGCGCTGATGCGACGTTGATGCTGGTGGTCAATGCCCATCACGACATCGTCAATTTCCGGCTGCCGGAAGTGCCTGACGGCGGTTTCTGGACGTGCATGATCGACACTAACCAGCCGTCGATCCGCGGCCAGGAACGCTTTGAGTTTGGCCACGAGTATTCGGTCACCGGCCGCTCGTTGCTGCTGTTCGAGTTGCAGCATGAGGAAGAAGAGTAACGGCGAGGTTCAGGAATTCACGACGCCACTGCCGTAGAGCGGAAAAATCACATTGGTTAAGTTCGCGATGCGACGAATAGCGCGACATGAGCAATACTCGATGCGCGACCATCCAGGGTTGGACTTGTCGCACATTGCTATCAACGAGCCTTCACGGGTCTGCCGGGCCTGGATCGCCCACGACTGAAGGCGAAGCAGAACAAGGACGTACTACCGATGAAATTCGTTTCCGTCAGCGAAGCCAGCCTGCCATCACAAATCTGGAACAGCGCCCCGCAACTGGACAGCATTCCGGTTATCAGCACCCAAACCCTGGTACCCACYGGTGCACGCGCGGTGCTCATTGCCCCGCACCCAGGCGATGAAGTCGTGATCTGCGGCGGTCTCCTGCAATTGCTCAGCAACCTGGGCCACCCGCTGCAATTGATCTCGATCACCGACGGTAGCGCCAGCCATCCGGGCTCTTTGCAGTGGTCGGAAAAACGCCTCAGCGTATTTCGCCCCCAGGAAAGCGTGGAAGCCATCCGCCGACTCGGGTTGCCGATGCACAGCCTGAAGTGGATTCGTGGCGGGTTTACCGATAACGCGCTGGTGGAGCACGAAGAACAGATCGCCCAATTCATCACACGCTACCTGCGCCCCGGTGATGTGGTGTTCAGCACCTGGCGCGAGGACGGCAACGTCGACCACGACACCGTTGGCCGCGCCAGCTCCAGGGCGGCAGCCAGCGCCGGGGCAACCTACAACGATGTACCGCTCTGGGCCTGGCACTGGCCGGCACGGGACCGGGAGCTGATTCCCTGGCATCGTGCCCGCAAGGTGCGCCTCGATACATGGACCGTCGCCCGCAAGAGCCACGCCACCCACGCCTACGCCAGCCAACTCGACGGCGAACCGGCCATCGGCATCGCACCGTTGCTGCCCCGGGCGCTGCTGGAACGCATCCGTTTGCCTTATGAAATCGTCTTCGTCTAAGCCCACTGCGCTTTTCTGTAGGAGCGAGCTTTCTCGCGAAAAGTCTGAGAGCGCCGCAGAGTGTCGAATTTGGCGTGTTGGCGTTAAAGGCAAACTGAACTGCCCGTCCATGCGTCAGTCGCATGCATAGGCAGCCCCCGAATCAGAGGAGTGAAAGTGGCCAGTAATTCCAAGCGGCAAACAACTGAATCGGTGCCGTTGAGTACTCCCACGGACATCCACCGACTGCGCGTGCTGACGGTCAACACCCACAAGGGGTTTACCGCACTCAACCGGCGTTTCATCCTCCCTGAATTGCGTGAAGCGGTGCGCAGTACGTCGGCAGACCTGGTGTTTCTGCAAGAAGTCGTCGGCGAGCACGACCGCCACTCTTCCCGCTACAACGATTGGCCACAAACTTCGCAATATGAGTTCCTTGCCGACAGCATGTGGAGCGACTTCGCCTATGGACGCAATGCCGTCTATCCCGACGGTCATCATGGCAATGCCCTGCTGTCGAAATACCCCATCCGCGAGTACCGAAACCTGGACGTTTCCATTACCGGCCCGGAACGTCGCGGCTTGCTGCACTGCGTGCTGGACGTGCCGGGGCATAGCGAAGTTCATGCCATCTGCGTGCACCTCAGCCTGCTGGAAAGTCACCGTCAACTGCAATTGCAATTGCTCTGCCAGCTCCTTGAGTCCCTGCCTGAGCAGGCGCCGGTGATCATTGCCGGCGACTTCAACGACTGGCAGATGCAGGGCAACGCCGCCCTGGCCCGCCGCGATGACTTGCACGAAGCCTTCGAACGCCACCATGGCCGCCCGGCCAAAACCTACCCCGCGCGGTTTCCCTTGCTGCGTCTGGACCGCGTCTACCTGCGCAACGCCAGCAGCCACGAGCCGCAAATACTCGGGAACAAGCCGTGGACGCACCTTTCTGATCATTTGCCGTTGGCGGTGGAAGTGCATCTCTGAATCACGGCCATTCAGTGCGAACTGCCCTGCAGTGGCCGGTAGCTGGAGACTCACTTGCGGGCCAACATCTGGCACACCTTCACCGGTACCGATACGGTCACCTTTGACCATGTCGATCAGATCGAAACCCGACAACGAACCTCGTCCGCCGACCTCGGTATCGGCATGGTGCTGAGCGTTGCGGCCTCGGTCAGCGTGTACGCCGGACTCGACTACGCCAGCAATATCGACAGCAACCAACAACGGGGAACGTTCGGTAGCATGGGAGTTCGGGTGAAGTGGTGAGGGTTGAAAACCGCTCTGAACCGAGGTTTTTTTGACGATTTTTCGAACAAACAAGAACTTAGAGATACGTCATAAATCAGTCACTTAAACCATTACCACTGATCGGCGATTCTCTTGACTCGACCGTTTCGGTCTTCTTGACTTCACGTTACTACCCCCGGAACTACCACCAGGACCAGCCGCAGGCTCCCGTAAAAACGGGCAGCCCGTGACACGTCCTAATCCATTCGGTCGCCCCTCATTCGGGGTAGGAGAGACGCCAGAGCGAGATTACGCATGCGACTACAAGGCAGACCTCCATGAAAATTTCACTCACCCCACAAGAGATCAAAATCACTTTTTGCACGGTGTCGAGTTCACTCCTGCTGTGTTCCTCCCTGGAATTGCAAGCCGCCACTGACGAGCAAGAAACAACCCCATGGTATCGCCAGGACATCCCGACGCTCAGTTTGCCTACCCTTGCAACAACCTATCCCGGTCAATTCAGCACCCATCCCGATCTACGCAGTTCCAGCCTGACCACCGAAGACGCCGCGCCCACGGCCTGGGACCAACTCTACGGCCAGCCCTCTCGCCAGGCACAAACCGATTACCTATCCCCGGCGCTGACCGTCCCCGGCACCAACCAACTCAAAGGCCCGGCGATCCTCACCCTGCAAAGCGCCAGTGGCCATACGCACCGGGTTGGCCTGGTCGGTGGCACGAGCCAGTTCCAGCTCAATCACAACGGCGCGCAAGTCACCCCGGCATTGTCCGAGCCCAACAGCGACACGCTCAACCTCCAGGGGCAAAGCCTCGGCGCCTATTGGAGCCTGACCGGGTCGCAAGGCTGGCACGTCGACCTGACCGCCAGCGGTGGCCGGGTCAGCGGCTTCAGCCGCAACGAGCAAGGGACCCGAAGAGCCACCGAGGGCCGCGCGATGACGCTGTCGGTGGAAGGTGGCTTCCCCATCGGCCTGGGCGAAAACTGGGTAATTGAGCCCCAGGCACAGTTGATCAATCAGCGCATCACCCTCGACACCCCGTATGCCGGGTCAGGCAATGCCTCGTCCACTGACCTGACCTCGTGGAGCGGCCGGGTCGGCGCGCACTTGAAAGGCAGTTACGCCATCAACGGCCTGCCCGTCGAACCCTACGTGCGGACAAACTTGTGGCACACGGTGTACAGCGGCAACACCATAACCCTCGATCAGGTCGACAAGATCAGTAGTAGCCGCAGTTCCTCAACCGTCGAACTGGGTCTGGGCCTGGTCGCCAGGGTCACCCCGACCGTGAGCCTGTACGTCAGCGCCGATTACAGCAGCGACGTTGACGACAACGATCTGAACGGGTTGATTGGCAGCCTGGGTGTGCGGATGCGCTGGTGAGGGAATACTTAAAAGATCTTTTGGCGAGACTGGCCCCTTCGCGAGCAAGCCCGCTCCCACATTCATCCAATGTGGGAGCGGGCTTGCTCGCGAATAGCAGCGGCGCCGACTCTGGATCAGCCCTCCGGCCGCAACATCAACACCGCCAACGGCGGCAAATTCAGCATCAACGACAACGCCTGCCCATGGCTCGGCGTTTCCTCGGCAACCACCCCGCCACTGTTGCCGTAGTTGGAACCGGCATAGATAGACGAGTCGCTGTTGAGCACCTCGCTCCACTGCCCGGCAAACGGAACCCCGACGCGATAAGCCTCGCGCGGCACCGGCGTGAAGTTGGCCACCACCAGCACGGGCTTGCCGTCCTTGCTCCAGCGCAGCCACGCATAGACGCTATTGATCGCATCATCGCCGATCAACCACTGGAAACCCTGCGGCACGTCGTCCTGCTCGTGCAGCGCCGGCTCTTCGCGGTACAGGCGGTTGAGGTCGCCCACCAGTTTTTGCACGCCTTTGTGTTCGGGGTACTGCAACAGGTACCAGTCCAGTTGCTGGTCGTGGTTCCACTCGCGCCAYTGGSCGAAYTCGCMGCCCATGAACARYAGYTTCTTGCCSGGATGCGCCCACATGAAACTCAGGTAGGCCCGCAGGTTGGCGAATTTCTGCCAGCGGTCGCCGGGCATTTTGTCGATCAGCGAATGTTTGCCGTGCACCACTTCGTCGTGGGAGATCGGCAGGATGAAGCGTTCGGACCAGGCATACACCAGGCCGAAGCTCAGTTCGTTGTGGTGATGGGCGCGGTAGACCGGGTCTTGCTGGATGTAATGCAGCGAATCGTGCATCCAGCCCATGTTCCATTTGTAGGCAAAGCCCAGGCCGCCCTGTTGCGTGCCCTGGCTGACGCCCGGCCATGCGGTGGACTCTTCGGCGATCACCAGAGCGCCCGGCGCTTCCAGTGCCACGACGTCGTTGAGGTGGCGCAGGAAGTCGATAGCCTCCAGGTTCTCCCGCCCGCCATGGCGGTTCGGTACCCATTCGCCGGCCTTGCGCGAGTAGTCGCGGTACAGCATCGACGCCACCGCATCGACGCGCAGGCCGTCGACGTGGAAATGCTTGAGCCAGTGCAGTGCCGACGCCAGCATGTAGCCGTGCACTTCGGTGCGGCCGAGGTTGTAGATCAGCGTGTCCCAATCCTGGTGGAAACCTTCCTGCGGATTGCCGTACTCGTACAGCGCCGTGCCGTCGAACTGGGCCAGGCCGTGGGTATCGGTGGGGAAATGCGCCGGCACCCAATCGAGAATCACCCCGATTTCAGCCTGGTGGCAGGCGTTGACGAACGCGGCGAACTCGTCCGGGGTGCCATAACGCGCACTCGGGGCGAATTGCGACAGCAACTGATAACCCCACGAACCGCCGAAGGSGTGCTCCATGATCGGCATCAGTTCGATGTGGGTGAAACCGAGGTCTTTCACATAGGGAATCAGTCGCTCGGCCAATTCGGGCCAGGTGTATTGCCGGGCCACTTCACCAAGATCATCCAGTTCGCATTGCCATGAGCCGGCGTGCAACTCGTAGATCGACAGCGCGGTGGTCGGGCGCTGGCGTTCGCCACGGGACAGCATCCAGTCGTGGTCCTGCCAGTCGACCTTCAGCGGCGAAGCGACTTTCGACGCGGTGTCCGGTGGCAGGCTGGTGGCCAGCGCCACGGGATCAGCCTTCAACGGCAGGATGCCGTGGGCGCCGAGAATCTCGTATTTGTAGGCATCCCCCGCTTGCAGGCGCGGAATGAACAACTCCCAGACTCCGGTGGGATGACGCAGGCGCATTGGATGCCGGCGCCCGTCCCAGACGTTGAAATCACCGACCACCGACACCCGCCGGGCATTCGGCGCCCACACGGCGAAACGCACACCGTCGACACCGTCCACGGTCTTGAGTTGCGCGCCCAGGCAGGCACTGAGGTCGCGGTGATTGCCTTCGGCAAACAGGTACAAGTCCATTTCGCCCAGCAACGGGCCGAAGCTGTAGGGGTCTTCGGCCGTTTGCTCGCCGCCGGCCCAACGGGTGCGCAACAGATACGCTTGCGCATGGTCGAAATGCCCGACAAACAACCCCGGTGTCGCTGTGGCTTGAAGATGACCGAGCTCTTCGCCGGACGCTCTGGCCAGTACCTGCACACTCAGGGCGCCCGGCAGATAAGCGCGAATGAACTGCCCGCCAGCGCCATCGGCGTGAGGGCCGAGAATCGCAAACGGATCGATATGCTCGGCACGCACCAATGCATCGATATCCCGCGCGTTGGGCAGCAGCGCTTCTTTGTGATGACCCTGTTCCTTGTTCGAGACACTCATGACTACTCTCCACCCAGATCGGAAAAGGGTTTAAGCCCACTTAATAATCCATATAAACCGTGCAACGGCACGGGCAACCAGGTAGGGCGATTTTCCGCCTCATAGGCTACTTCATACGCCGCCTTCTCCAGACCGTACAACGCCAGCGCGGCATCCTCGCCTTCGGGATCTTGCCATGCATGGGCAAGACTAGCTGCCACCAGCCGATAAGCGTCGACAAATGCTTGTCGTGCCTCGCTCAAGTAGCGATCGCTCACCCGCAAACGCGCAGCATCGGCCGCCGCGGTGTTATCGACGTTTTGCACATTGATCGCCATCGCCGCCGCATAATCGAAGGAACGCAGCACGCCGCTGACATCCTTGAACGGGCTGTGTTTGCCCCGTCGTTCATGCAATGGCCGCGCCGGTTCGCCTTCAAAGTCGATCAGGTACGCATCGCCCTTGATCACCAGCACTTGCCCCAGATGCAGGTCGCCGTGCACACGAATGCGCAAGCCGCCCGCGGTCTTTTTCCCCAACGCTTGCACATGACCGAGAATGGCTTTTTTGTTGTCCAGTAAACGGCCGACCAGGGTCTGGTCCGCCGGGTTCAGTTGATTTTTATGCTGCTTGAGCAAGTTCAGTGCATGCTCGATTTGCGCCGCTATATCCTTGGCCGAGGCCAGTGCCTCCTGCTGCGTGGTGACCTGCGGCAAGAAGTCCGGGTTGGCGCTCGGCGCTGCCAGCACCTGGTGCATTTCCCCCAGTCGCCGGCCCAGCATAGCGGCGAAATCTTTCAATTCGGCGAGCGCGTTGTAATGCTGTTCCTGCTCGGACACCGCGTCAGCCAGCTCATCGCGCAGCGCCCGCTCGAGGTTGTTCCGGGTCCACTCCCAGGCGTCGCCCTGATTGCTCAGATAACCTTGGGCGATCATCAGCAGGTTGTCTTCACCCGCTGCATCCCGACGCACCACGGCCCCCAGCAATGGCGAAATATTGCCGAAGCCGGCGTCGGTCAGGAACGCGCTCATTTCCAGTTCCGGATGCACCCCGCAGGCAACCTTGCGGATCAGCTTCAGTACCAGGCTGTTGCCGATCACCACCGAGCTGTTGGACTGTTCGGCGGACAGGTAGCGCACCGGGGACTCAGCGTTCAGGCCGAGTTTTTCCAGCTCGGCGGTGGACTCGAAGCGAATGTCGCCATCGCCAGAGGCCAATACGCTGCCGGCCTGAATGCCTTGCAATACGGCATGCACAAAGGTTTCCAGGCTGAAGGCATCGGTGATCAGGCCGACCTGGCGTCCGCGCCGTACCCGCGACAACGCCAATTGCTGCGGCAACGGCGTACCGACCTGGTCCTCGGAGATAAAGCCGAACGGCAACTGGTAGCGACTGCTCTGGCCACCGCTGGTGACGTTGATCTCACTGAACAGCACCGGATGCTGCGGATCGCCGAACCGCACGCCATAGGCCAGATCGACCTGCTCGATGGCGGCGTCCTTGCCGGCGAACCAGCGGCGGTTCTGCAACCAGTTCGGCAGGATGTTTTGCTCCAGCGTGGTCCGTGATGGCGCTTCCAGCAGTTCTTCCATGCGTTTTTTCAGCACCAGCGTGGTGAAGTCCGGCAGGCTCTGTGCGGGTTCCACGTGCCAGCTCGGCATCTGGTTTTCCGCGGCGAGGCCGAACCAATAGAAGCCATAAGGCGCCAGCGTCAGGAGGAAATTCAACTGGCCGATGGGCGGGAACGCGTTACCCCCGAGCATCTCCACCGGCACCATGCCGACGTAGGCTGACAAATCGAGCTCGGCGGCCTGGGCACTGCGCGACACGTTGGCCACGCACAGAATGACTTCGTGTTTACCGTCCGCCCCGGTGAATTCGCGGGTGTAGGCCAGAATCCGCCGGTTGCTGGGCGACAGCATCTTCAACGTGCCACGGCCGAAGGCCTTGGATTGCTTGCGCACCGCAAGCAGACGGCGGGTCCAGTTCAACAGCGAATGCGGGTCGCCAGCCTGGGTTTCGACGTTGACCGACTGATAACCGTATTGCGGATCCATGATGGGCGGCAACACCAGGCTGGCCGGGTCGGCGCGGGAGAAACCGCCGTTGCGGTCGATGGACCATTGCATCGGCGTACGCACGCCGTCGCGATCGCCGAGGTAGATGTTGTCGCCCATGCCGATCTCATCGCCGTAATACAGGGTCGGCGTGCCGGGCATCGACAGCAACAGGCTGTTGAGCAGTTCGACACGGCGTCGATCACGCTCCATCAGCGGCGCGAGGCGACGACGAATCCCCAGGTTGATCCGCGCCCGGCGGTCGGCGGCGTAGTAATTCCACAGGTAATCGCGCTCCTTGTCAGTGACCATTTCCAGGGTCAGCTCATCGTGGTTGCGCAGGAAAATCGCCCACTGGCAGTTGGCGGGAATGTCCGGGGTCTGGCGCAGAATGTCGGTGATCGGGAAGCGATCTTCCTGGGCCAGGGCCATGTACATGCGCGGCATCARCGGAAAATGAAAGGCCATGTGGCATTCGTCGCCGTTCAAGCCTTTCTTGTCGGTGTCGCCGAAATACAGTTGGGTGTCCTCCGGCCATTGATTCGCCTCGGCCAGCAGCATGCGATCGGGGTAGTTGGCGTCGATTTCCGCGCGGATCTTTTTCAGGACGTCATGGGTTTCCGGCAGGTTCTCGTTGTTGGTGCCGTCGCGTTCGATCAGGTAGGGAATCGCGTCCAGACGCAAGCCGTCGATGCCCATGTCGAGCCAGTACCGCATCACCGACAGCACCGCTTTCATGACTTGCGGGTTATCGAAGTTCAGGTCCGGCTGGTGGGAGTAGAAACGGTGCCAGAAGTACTGACCGGCGACCGGGTCCCAGGTCCAGTTGGACTTTTCGGTGTCGAGGAAAATGATGCGGGTGCCATCGTATTTCTGATCGTCGTCGGACCATACGTAGAAATCCCGCGCCGCCGAACCGGGCTTGGCCTTGCGCGCACGCTGGAACCACGGGTGCTGGTCGGAGGTGTGGTTGATGACCAGTTCGGTGATCACCCGCAGGCCGCGTTTGTGCGCCTCGGCAATGAAATGCCTGGCATCGGCCATGGTGCCGTAGTCGCTGTGCACGCCACGGTACTCGGCGATGTCATAGCCATCGTCGCGCCGTGGCGAGGGATAGAACGGCAGTAGCCAGATGGTGTTGACGCCAAGGTCGGCGATGTAATCGAGCTTGGCGATTAGGCCCGGAAAGTCGCCAATCCCGTCGTTGTTGGAATCGAAATAAGATTTGACGTGAACTTGATAGATCACCGCATCCTTGTACCAGAGCGGGTCCTTGATGAACGTGGCTGCCTTGGGTTTCTTCGCCATGTGAAACTCCTGGTGAATTCGAAAGTTCCGCCGGGCTGATCACTCGAGTCAAACGCAAAACCTGTGGGAGCGAGCTTGCTCCCACAGGTTTTGCGTTTAAACAGTTATCCTCCAGATCCCGAACGGCTGGTATGCCGGGTCGATCCGCATGAATTGCTGCTTGCCGTGCCACGTCCAGCGATGGCCATTCATCAAGTCTTCGCCCTGGGTGCTGGCGTTGTCGGGCAAGCCCATTTCCCACAATGGCAACTCGAAGTTCGCTTCCTGCACGTTGTGCGGATCGAGGCTGACCGCCACCAGAATGAAGTTGCTGCCGTCGGCGCTGCGTTTACCGAAGTACAGGATGTTATCGTTCCAGGCGCTGTAGACCTTCAGGCCCAGATGCGTGTGCAGCGCCGGATTTTGCCGGCGAATGCGGTTGAGCTGGGCGATCTCGGCAATGATGTTGCCCGGCGCATTGAAGTCCCGCGGGCGGATCTCGTACTTCTCGGAATCGAGGTATTCCTCTTTGCCCGGCACCGGCGCCGACTCGCACAACTCGAAACCCGAGTACATGCCCCACAGGCCCGAGCCCATGGTCGCCAGCACGGCGCGGATGAGAAACCCGGGACGCCCGGAGTCGTGGAGGAACGCCGGGTTGATGTCCGGCGTATTGACGAAAAAATTTGGCCGGTAGCATTCGCGCCATGGCGATTCGTTGAGTTCGGTGAAATAACTCGCCAGTTCGGCCTTGGTGTTGCGCCAGGTGAAATAGGTGTAGCTCTGGGAATAACCGACCTTGCCCAGGCGCGCCATCATGGCCGGGGTGGTAAAGGCTTCGGCGAGGAAGATCACCTCGGGGTACAACGCCCGTACATCGGCGATCAGCCATTGCCAGAACGGCAGCGGCTTGGTGTGCGGGTTATCGACACGAAAGATCTTCACGCCCTCCTCGACCCAGCCCACTACGATGTCGCGCAGTTCCAGCCACAGGCTCGGAATCGCYTCGGGGGTATAGAAGTCGACGTTGACGATGTCCTGATATTTCTTTGGCGGGTTCTCCGCGTATTTGATCGTGCCGTCCGGCCGCCAGTTGAACCAGCCGGGGTGCTGCTTAAGCCACGGATGGTCCTGGGAACACTGGATGGCAAAATCCAGGGCGATTTCCAGGCCATGGGCCGCAGCGGCCGCTACCAGTCGGCGGAAGTCTTCGCGGGTACCCAGCTGCGAGTGAATCGCCTCGTGCCCGCCCTCTTCGCTACCAATCGCATAGGGACTGCCCGGATCATCGGGACCCGCCGTCAGGGAATTGTTCGGGCCTTTGCGGTAGCTGCGCCCGATCGGGTGGATCGGCGGGAAATACAACACGTCGAAACCCATGTCCTGGATCATCGCCAGCCGTGAATGCACGTCATTGAAGGTGCCATGGCGCGCCGGACTGTCGGTGATCGAACGTGGAAACAATTCATACCAACTGGCGAACTGCGCCAGCTCGCGCTCCACATCCACCGGGTACTCCGGGCTCAGGCTCAGGTAGGCGCGATGATTGACGCGGGACATGAGGTCGGCGCTACGCTGGTGCAGAAACAGTGCGATCTGCTCGGTTTCGAGCAGTCCTGACAGTTCATGGTGCAAGGCCGCCAGTTGCTCGCTGAGTTGCCCTTCGCTGCGTTCGGCGGCCTGCTGGACATGAATCCGGCCTTCCTGTAACTCCAGGCTGACAGGCACGGCAGCCGCATGCTTCTTTTCCAGCTCGTAGCGAAAACTGGCGAACTGATCGATCCAGGCTTCGATACAGAACAGATAACGGCCCTGGCTGTCGACACGGAACTGCCCTTGCCAGCCATTGTTGCCCAGATCATTCATGACCGCGCCTTGCCAGACGTCCTCGTCTTCAGCCCGCCAGCGCACCCGCACCGCCAGTTTGTCATGCCCGTCGGCGAAGACCTTGGCCGTCACCACCACGTCCTGCCCCACCACGGCCTTGACCGCGAACTGTCCGCCTTCGAGGGTCGGCATGCAGTTTTCTATGACGATACGCGGCAGCAACAACGCCTGCGACAGCGGCATGTGCGGGTTGTAGCTCAACTCAGTCGGTTTTTCAGCCGTCATCGAGCCTCTCTCCTTACGCCCCATGGACGCGCTTGTATCGGGTCGAAGTGCCCGTCGGGCCGTTCGCGCCGGAATGCACTCACTTAGATTCCGAGCGACAGCCGTCGGGAAAGTTTCATCAGCAATTTCCGGAATCAAGTCCTTCGCGCAGTGGTCAACCAACCAGTCCACCTACTTAAGCACGACTCACGCCATGTGCCACTGTAGGCTTGAACGATGAACAATACATTCCCGGCCGTGATGCCGATGGCGGCGGTCATCCACAGGCAGGCGACGCTGCCAGGGCCATGCCGGCAGTGGACATCGAAGGCCGGCGTATCTACTTCACCGAAGCAGATGCCGACGCATTAACCGTCGCAGGCGCAGTGGATTGACGCCAGCACTTGAAGGCCACCGACAGTGATTCGGTGAATTGACTGACATTGATCAACATCCGCTACAGCTGTTCCGGATAGGTGTTTGTGCGTAACTACGGCGGGTGCTTCAAGTTGTCGCAGACCGCGCGAACAGCGCCATCTGATCCGCTTTTTAATGCAATACCTGAGTCTGTTATGCAAACAGATCGGCGCTCATAGTGCTCATGCCTGATGGAGGCTGATGAGCGAAAGACCATGAGCGAGAGAATCCCCGTCCGAACCGTTGAAACATTCGAGCCTGCGCGTTTAAAGACGAAGGCCAAGTCCAGCGACAACCTGATCCACACCCGCAGCTTCACCGGGCTGTTCCGCAATCTGCGGATCAGTGGCGCGGGTTTTCTGTTTTTGCTGTTTTTCGGCACCGTGTGGCTGAACTGGGGCGGCCGCCAGGCAGTGCTCTGGGATCTTTCCGAGAGCAAATTCCATATCTTCGGTGCGACCTTCTGGCCGCAGGATTTCATCCTGCTCTCGGCGCTGTTGATCATTGCCGCGTTCGGCCTGTTTGCGATCACCGTGTTCGCGGGCCGGGTCTGGTGCGGTTACACCTGCCCACAGAGTTCGTGGACGTGGATCTTCATGTGGTGCGAGAAGATCACCGAAGGCGAACGCAACCAGCGGATCAAGTTGCAAGCCGCGCCGTGGGGCCTGAACAAACTGATGCGGCGCGCGGCCAAGCACACCTTGTGGCTGGCCATCAGCCTGCTGACCGGCCTGACCTTCGTTGGCTACTTCACGCCGATCCGGCCGTTGGCCGAAGAGCTGCTGACCTTACAAATGAGCGGCGTCAGCCTGTTCTGGGTGCTGTTTTTTACCGGTGCCACGTACATCAATGCCGGCTGGCTGCGTGAAGCGGTGTGCATGCACATGTGCCCCTATGCGCGGTTCCAGAGCGTGATGTTCGATAAAGACACCCTGACCATTTCCTACGACGTGGCCCGAGGCGAAAACCGTGGCCCGCGCAAACGCGAAGTCAAACCCGCCGAAGTCGGCCTGGGCGATTGCATCGATTGCCAGCTCTGCGTACAGGTCTGCCCGACCGGCATCGACATCCGCGATGGCTTGCAGATGGAATGCATCGGTTGCGCCGCGTGCATCGACGCCTGTGACTCGATCATGGACAAAATGGGCTACGCCCGGGGACTGATCAGCTACACCTCTGAACACCAGTTGCAAGGTGGCAAGACTCACCTGCTGCGTCCGCGCCTGATCGGCTACACCGCCGTATTGCTGGTGATGATCGCCGCGCTGGTGGTGGCGCTGATGGAACGACCGATGGTGTCGCTCGACGTCAGCAAGGACCGGGGCCTGTTCCGCGAGAACAGCCAGGGGCAGATCGAAAACATCTACAGTCTGAAGGTGATCAACAAGACCCAGCAGCGTCAGGACTATCAATTGAGCCTGGTCGATGCCGATGATTTCGAGTTGCAGGGCAAGACCGGCTTGAGTCTGGCACCGGGCGAGATCGTCGATGTGCCGGTGTCGGTGGTGATGCACACGGAGCGTCCGGCCAGCAGTTCGCAGAGCATCAGCTTCAAGGTGGTCGACAGCGATGAGCCTGGCGTCTACAGCGTGGCGAAGAGCCGTTTTGTCGCGCCGATGAATCGCTGATCCCTTAGACTGCGGTGCTTCCATCGCGGGCAAGCCCGCTCCCACAGGTATTGCATCGTCCATGTGGGAGCGAGCCTGCTCGCGATGAAGTCACCTCGATTTTCTGAATGACCTCAATCGGGCTTTTGATGAAACGCTACGAAAAATTCGCCGACGACATCGCAGAACTGATCCGCTCCGGCGTCCTCGGCCCGGGCCAGCGTGTGCCGTCGGTGCGCTACGCCAGCCAGACCTACGGGGTCAGCCCGTCGACAGTGTTCCAGGCCTACTACCTGCTGGAACGACGCGGGCTGATCCGCGCCCGTCCGCGCTCCGGCTACTTCGTCAACGCCCATGCGCCACGGCCGTTTTCCGAGCCGGTCATCAGCAGCCAGGTCAACGAGTCCACCGAAGTCGACGTCAGCGAACTGGTGTTCTCGGTGCTCGACTCGATCAAGGACCCGAACACCGTGCCCTTCGGCTCGGCGTTCCCCAGCCCGACGCTGTTTCCGCTACAACGTTTATCCCGCTCCCTGGCCAGCGCCACCCGCGAGATGGACCCGCGCATGGTCGTCACCGACATGTCCCCCGGCAACCCGCAGCTGCGCCGCCAGATCGCTCTGCGCTACATGGTCGGCGGGCTGATGCTGCCCATGGAGGAATTGCTGATCACCAACGGCGCCCTGGAAGCGCTGAACCTGTGCCTGCAAGCGGTCACTGAACCGGGCGATCTGGTGGCCATCGAAGCCCCGGCGTTCTACGCCTGCCTGCAAGTGCTCGAACGGCTGAAACTCAAAGCCGTGGAGATCCCGGTGCACCCGCGCGATGGCATCGACCTCGGCGTGCTCGAACAAACCCTGGAGCGGTATCCGATCAAGGCCTGCTGGTGCATGACCAGCTTCCAGAACCCCATGGGCGCGACCCTGCCCGAGGCAAAGAAACAGCAGCTCGTGGAACTGCTGCGCCGCCATCAAGTGCCGCTGATCGAAGACGATGTCTACGCCGAACTGTATTACGGTCAACAGGCACCGAAACCGGCCAAGGCATTCGATACCGAAGGCCTGGTGATGCATTGCGGCTCGTTCGCCAAAAGCCTGGCCCCCGGTTACCGCATCGGCTGGGTGGCTGCCGGTCGCTATGCGCAGAAAATCGAACGGCTGAAACTCATGACCTCGCTGTGCGCGTCGATGCCGGCCCAGGCGGCTATCGCCGATTACCTGCAACACGGGGGGTACGACCGGCATTTGCGTAAATTGCGCCACGCGCTGGAAGACCAGCAAAGCGCCATGCTCGCCGCCATCGCCCGGTATTTCCCGGCACAGACGCGGGTCAGCCAACCGGCAGGCGGGTACTTCTTGTGGCTGGAGTTGCCGGAGCAGATGGATTCATTGAAGTTGTTTCAGATGGCGTTGGCGCAGGGGATCAGCATTGCGCCGGGGCCGATATTTTCGCCGGCGCAGCGGTTCAGGAATTGTATTCGCTTGAATTATGGCAGCCCGTGGGATGAGGCTGCGGAGAAGGCGATGGAGACGTTGGGGCGGATTGTGCGGTCGTTCTGATAAACAGGCGTCGCCCGGTCAAATGCCTTCGCGGGCAAGCCCGCTCCCATAGGGTTACCTGGTGTACGCAAAGTCTGTGAACACCCGAGATTCCTTGTGGGAGCGGGCTTGCTCCGGGCGGCGTTCCGACGAAGAGGCCAGCACTGACAACGCAAACCTCAGATCAACGTCCACCACCGAGATCGACAAAAGTCCCCGTCGCATAAGACGCCTTGTCCGACAACAACCAGACAATCGCCTCCGCCACTTCATCCGGCCGCCCGCCCCGGGCCATCGGGATCGCCGACTCCAGCTTGCTGACCCGATCCGGGTCGCCGCTCAGGGCATGGAAATCGGTGTAGATGTAGCCGGGACGCACGGCGTTGACGCGAATCCCCTCGCCCGCCACTTCCTTGGACAGGCCGATGGTGAAGGTGTCGAGCGCGCCCTTGGAGGCGGCGTAGTCGACGTACTCGTTGGGCGCGCCCAGACGCGCGGCCACCGAGGACACGTTGACGATGCTGCCGCCCTGCCCGCCGTGCTTGGGCGACATGCGCAGGATCGCGTGCTTGGCGCAGAGGATCGGCGCCAGGACGTTGGTTTTCATGATTTTGAGAATGCGGAATTCGGACATTTCGTCGACCCGGGACTTTTGCCCGACAGTGCCGGCGTTGTTCACCAGCGCGGTGACCCGGCCCAGTTCACTGTCTACGCGATTGAACAGCGCGATGACTTCGTCTTCGATGCTGACGTCGGCCCGTACCGCAATGGCCTGCGCACCGATCGCACGGACTTGCTCCAGCACGCGCAGTGCGGCCTGTTCGTCCGCCTGGTAGTTGATGCAGATCCGATAGCCCTGCGCAGCGGCCAACAGAGCGGTGGCGGCACCGATGCCGCGGCTGCCGCCGGTGATGACGATGACTTTGTCCATGCGAGCTTTCCCCCAATCAAAGCTTAAGCGGTCGGGGCCAAGAATAACCGCCATTGATGGTTTTTGCATGGCTTCACATCGCCTGTCATGTCATCGACATCTCGCGCTCCGAACGGGCTTTCAACTGCTCGACCAATTGCTCCCCGCGATGAATTTCCACCATGAAACCTTCGGGCGGCAGCGGATGCCCCAGCAGGTAACCCTGCAACGAATCGCATCCGAGTTGAGTCAGGAAGTCCTGCTGCACCCCCGTCTCCACACCCTCGGCAACGATGCGCAACCCCAGCGCCTGGCCGAGGGCGACGATGGCCGATACGATGGCGGCGTCATCGCTGTCACGCTCCAGGTCCCGGACAAAACCGCGGTCGATCTTCAGCTCGTTGGCCGGCAGGCGCTTGAGGTACATCAAACTCGAATAGCCAGTGCCAAAATCGTCGATGGACAGGTCGACGCCCATGTCCGAAAGTTCCTGAAGCACCGTCATGCTCGCATCGGCATCGCTCATGGCGGTGGTTTCAGTGATTTCCAGGGTCAGGCTGTTGGCCGGCAGATGGTGAGCCGTCAGGGCCTTGGCGACACTCTGGACCAGCCCGGAATGACAGAACTGGATGGCCGAAAGGTTCACCGCGATGCGCCACTCGGTGTAGCCCAGCACGTACCACTCGCGCATCTGGCGGCAGGCTTCGTTGAGCACCCACTCGCCGATCGGAATGATCAGCCCGGTTTTTTCCGCCAGTTCGATGAATTTGTCCGGCAACAGCATCCCTTGAGTCGGGTGCTCCCAGCGCAACAAGGCCTCGGCGCCCACCGGGCGACCATTGGCGGCATCGAACTTGGGCTGGTAATGCAGGCTGAACTCCTGATGTTCCACGGCATTGCGCAGGTCCTGCAGCAATTGCAGCTGTTTGCGGGCGTTGTTGTTCATCGAGGCATCGAAAAAGCTGTAGCCGTTTTTACCCGCGCCCTTGGCGTGATACATCGCCGCGTCGGCGTTCATCAGCAATTCGTGGACGGACTGTCCGTTACCCGGGTAGAGCGCGATGCCGACGCTGGCGGAAATGTGCAAATCATGTTCGGCAACCCGGAACTCACGCGCAATCAACCCGACCTGACGGGCCGCGTGGTTCAAGGCGTCGATCTGTTCGTTCAATTGCACCAGCAACACGAACTCATCGCCGCCGATCCGCGCCAGGGTGTCCTGGCTGCGCAAGTCTTCGCGCAGGCGCAAGGCCACTTCGCGCAACAGCAGATCACCCATGTGGTGGCCAAAGGCATCGTTGACCGGTTTGAAGCCGTCCAGGTCGATGAACATCAGGGCAAAGCAACCACCCTCTTCGCGGACCCGCGACATGGCCTGATCGATTCGATCGGCGAGCAACATCCGGTTCGGCAACCCGGTGAGGGTGTCATGCAGGGCCAGTTGGGTCAGTTCACGGTTGGCCTCGGTCAGCGACAGGGCCAGGCTCGCGGTGCGCGCCTCCAGGCGTGCATCGAGGATCGAAGTCAGCAAGGCGATGCTCAGCACCGCCAACGTGGTGATCAACACCAGGTTGTCCAGGCCCTTGCCGCTCAACCCATCGACCGCTGCTGCGCAAAAGCTGCCGTCGGCAAAGCGTGCGGCGGCCATTCCCGTGTAGTGCATGCCGACGATGGCGATGCCCATGATCACAGCGGCACCGCCACGGATCAGGCGGACATAAGGCGTGTGTTGGCGCAAACGGAAAGCGATCCACAATGCCGCGCCCGAAGCACCGACCGCAATCATCAGCGAAGCGCCGAACAGCGTCGGGTCGTAGTCGATGCCCGGTTGCATGCGCATGGCGGCCATGCCGGTGTAGTGCATCGCGCTGATGCCGGCGCCCATGACCAACGCGCCAAAGGCCAACTGCCAGGCCGGCAATTGCGGCTGGCTGACCAGCCACAGCGCGAAACCGCTGGAGAGCACGCCGATCAACAGCGACAACAGGGTGATCGTGCCGTCGTAGCCCAGGTCGATGGGCAACTTGAACGCGAGCATGCCGATAAAGTGCATCGACCAGATGCCGATGCCCATGGCAATGGCCCCACCCGCGGTCCATAAATGCACGGCGCGCCCCTTGGCGGTGGCAATGCGCCCGGTCAGGTCGAGTGCGGTGTATGAGGCGAGAATCGCGACACAGAGCGAAATGATGACCAGGGTGGGGGAATAGCTACCGATGAGCATGGAGACTTCTCGCGAATGCCCCCGTTAATGGTATTGATTCTCGCCGGGGGAAAATGCGGCGATTGTACTGATTCCGAATGAGAACGCACTCACAAAATGAGCAAAGGGCCATCAGTCCGATGAAACGTCTGTTTTAAGGTTTTACATTAACTCGCGTAAAGCTGCTGGCGCCACAAAACCTGTGGGAGCGAGCTTGCTTGCGATGGCGGTGGGTCAGGCAACATCAATGCTGAATGTGACTCAGCCATCGTCGGAACGCCGCCCGGAGCAAGCTCGCTCCCACAGGGATTGCGCTAAGGGTTTTCGCTCACCTGAAGCTGCCCATCCCAGCCACCCCCCAACGCGGCAATCAACTGCACGCTGGCAATCAGGCGGCTTTGCAACAGGTCCAGGTTACTGCGCTCGTTGCTCAACGCCGCCGCCTGGGTCACGACCACATCGATGTACGCAATCAAGCCGGCCTTGTACTGGTTCTGGGTCAGGCGCAGCGATTCACGGGCGGCATCCAGTGCCTGTTGGCGCACGACGGCTTCGTCCTGGAGCACCTTGAGTTGCACCAGGAAGTTTTCCACTTCGCGGAATCCGTCCAGCACGGTCTGGCGGTACTTGGCCACGGTTTCGTCATAGGCCGCTTCACTGCGGTCGACTTCCGCCGAGCGCTGGCCGCCGTCGAACAGGGTCATGGCCAATTGCGGTCCTACCGACCAGAAGCGGTTCGGCAGGCTGATCCAGTTGGAATAGGTGCTGCTGCTGTAACCGCCGTTCATGTTCAATGTCAGGTCAGGGTAATAGGCAGCCTTGGCCACGCCGATGTTGGCGTTAGCGGCCATCACCGAGCGCTCGGCGGACGCGATATCCGGGCGACGCTCCAGCAACTGCGAAGGCAGTGCCGGCGGTATTTGCGGCAACTGCGGAATGTCCTGGCTTTCCGCCAGGCTGAACTCCGCCGGCGGCAGGCCGATCAGCACGGCAATGGCGTTTTCGAACTGTGCGCGCTGCCAGATCAGGTCGACCAGATCGGCTTCGGTGCCTTTGAGCTGTGTCTGGGCCTGGGCCACGGCGTCCTTGCCGGATACGCCGGCGCGGTACTGGTTTTCGGTCATCTTCAGCGACCGCTGATAAGCCGAGACCGTGTCTTCGAGCAGGCGCTTCTGGCCATCGATCACACGCAATTGCAGGTAATTCTGCACGAGCTCCGACTGTTGGCTCAGGCGCATCGCGGCCAGATCGGCAAAGCTCGCCTGGGCATTGGCGGTATCGGCTTCGAGGCCACGGCGCAGCTTGCCCCACACATCCGCCTCCCAACTGACACCCACCTGGGTCGAGTACGTATTGCGAATACCGCTGGACGAACTGCTCAGGCTGGAACTACTGCTGCCGGTGCCCTGGCTTGAACGGTTCTTGCTGACGTTCAGGTCGACCGTCGGGAAAAAAGCCCCTCGGGCACTGCGCACCAGCGCCTGGGCCTGACGGTACTGGGCCTCGGACTGGGCGACGGACTGGTTGGCGCTGTTGAGCTTTTCGATCAGGCCGTTGAGCTGCTGATCGCCATACAACTCCCACCATGCACCACGAGCCAGGGCATCACTCGGGTTCGCCTGACGCCAGCCCTCTGCGGCCTTGTACTGCGCCGGCTCGGCAATGTGCGGGCGCTGGTAATCCGGGCCGACGGCGCAGGCACTGAGCATCGCCACACACAGTGTCAGGCTCAACAGACGCGAGCCTCGAGCTGTGATCAGCGGTGCAGCCAGGTTGAAAAGCGAACGTTCAGTCATAGCGGAGTTTCCAGAGCGGCATCGGTACGCACCCCACGCCATTTATTGAAGCGATGGCGCAGTTTGTCGAGATAGAGGTAAACCACCGGGGTGGTGTAAAGCGTCAATACCTGGCTGAAGATCAGCCCGCCGATGATGGTCAGGCCCAGCGGCTGGCGCATTTCCGCCCCTTCGGCGCGGCTCAGCAGCAACGGCAAGGCACCGAGGATCGCCGCCAGGGTGGTCATCAGAATAGGTCGCAAACGTTGCAGGCAGGCGCTGCGAATCGACTCCAGCGGTGCCATGCCCTGGTGTCGTTCAAGCTGCAACGCCAGGTCGATCATCAGAATGGCGTTTTTCTTCACCACGCCGATCAGCAGAAACAGCCCCAGCAACGAAATCAGGCTGAACTCGCCGCCCAGCGCATAGATCGACAGCAACGCGCCGACCCCGGCCGACGGCAACGTCGAAAGGATCGTCAGCGGATGAATGTAGCTTTCGTATAGCACCCCCAGCACCAGATACACCGCCACCAAAGCGCCGAGAATCATGAACGGCTGGCTTTTTTGCGTGGCGGCAAAGGCATCGGCGGTGCCGGCCATCTTCACGATCACGTCTTCCGGCAAGCCCACCTTGGCGATCGCCCGCTCGATGGCCGCTGTACCCTGCGCCACCGTCACGCCTTCGGCCATGTCGAAGGCAATGCTTTCCGAAGCGAACTGGCCCTCGTGGCTGACCCGGTCGTCTTCCAGGCTGTTTTCGTAATGGGYGATGGTCGACAGCGGGATCCGCGCGCCGTCAGCGGTGATCACCTGGACCTGCTTGAGGGTGATCGGGTCCTGGGCGTACTTCGGGTTGACCTCCATCACCACCTGATACTGGTTGAGGCTGTCGTAGATGGTCGAAATCTGCCGCTGACTGTAGGCGTTGTTCAGCACCGCCGTGACCATGTCCATGTCGACACCCAGGCGCTTGGCCTGGTCGCGGTCGACAATCAGGGTCACTTGCCGGGCACCCCGGCCTTCCCGCGCGTCAATCGCCGTCAGCTCCGGCAAGGCCCTGAGCGCGGTGACGACTTTCGGATACCACTCGCGCAACGCCCCGAGATCCCCGCTCTGCAGAATGTACGAGTATTGCGAGCTGGTCTGCTCACGGCCGCCACCGAATTGCAGGTCCTGGTCGGCCATGAGCATCAGTTGTGCGCCGGGAACCTTGGGCATTTCCTTGCGCAGGCGTTCGATGACTTTCTGCGCGGAAATATTGCGTTCCTTGATCGGCTTCAGGCGCACCAGCATGAAGGCGTTGTTGGTACCGTTATTGCCACCAATGAAGCCGGCGACGCTTTCTACCGCCTCGTCCTTCAACACCGCACGGCGGAAAATTTCCATCTTCGGCTGCATGACGCTGAAGGACAGGCCGTCGTCGCCGCGTACGAAACCGATCAGCTGCCCGGTATCCTGCTGCGGCATAAATGTTTTAGGAACAATGACATACAGCGCAATATTGACACCGATTGTCACGAACAGACTGAGCAAAGTCAGGCGCTTGTGACGCAACACCCAGTCGAGGCTCGTGGCGTACTTGCCGACCATCCAGTCGTTGGTCCGCTGGCTCCAGCGTTGCAGGCGGTTCTCCTGCCCCGGCGTGTGCGGCTTGAGCCAGCGGGCGCAGAGCATCGGCGTCAGGGTCAACGACACCAGCAGCGACACCACGATGGCGGCCGCCAGGGTGATGGAAAATTCGCGGAACAGGCTTTCAATAATCCCGCCCATGAACAGGATCGACAGGAACACCGCCACCAGCGACACGTTCATCGACAGCAAGGTAAAGCCGACTTCCTGGGCACCGAGGTACGCGGCCTTCATTGGCCGCACGCCTTCGTCGATGTGCCGGGAAATGTTCTCAAGCACCACGATGGCATCGTCCACCACCAGCCCGGTGGCCAGGATCAATGCCATCAGCGACAGGTTGTTCAGCGAAAAGCCATAGAGGTACATCACGGCAAAGGTGCCAACCAGCGACACCGGCACCGCCAGGGTCGGGATCAGCGAGGCGCGGAAGTTACCGAGGAACAGGAACACCACCAGAATCACCAGGGCCACGGCGATCAGCAGGGTCATTTCCGCTTCGTGCAGCGTCGCCTTGATCACCGGCGAGCGGTCCATGGCCAGGTTCAGCTTGACGCTGGCTGGCAGCACCGCCTGCAACGCCGGCAACTGGGCCTTGATCTCGTTGACCGTCTCGATGATGTTGGCGCCGGCTTGCCGGTTGATCACCAGCAATACCGCTGCGTCATCGTTGAAGAAACCACTGTTGTAGCGGTCCTCGACGCCATCGCTGACCTTCGCCACATCCTTCAGGCGCAGGGCCGCGCCGCCGTTGTAGTGGATGATCAGTGACTCGTAGTCCTTGGCTTTTTCCAGCTGGTCGTTGGCCTGGACCTGCCACAGCCGTTGATCGTCTTCCACCGAGCCCTTGGGCCGGCGTACGTTGGCATTGGCGATGGTGTTGCGCACATCGTCCAGGGCCACGCCGTACTGGTTCAGCGACTGCGGTTCGAGTTCGATACGCACCGCTGGCAGGGAACTGCCGCCGATCTGCACCTCACCGACGCCCTGCACCTGGGACAGGCTCTGGGACAGAATCGTCGAGGCCAGGTCATAGAGCTGGCCTTTTTCCAGCACATCGGACGTCAGCGACAGCACCATGATCGGCGCCTGGGACGGGTTGACCTTCTTGTAGGTCGGCATGCTGCGCATCCCGCTGGGCAGCAGGTTGCGCGAGGCGTTGATGGCCGCCTGCACTTCCCGCGCCGCGCCGTTGATGTCGCGGTCCAGGTCGAATTGCAGGATCACCCGGGTCGAGCCCTGGCTGGAGCGGCTGCTCATGGTGTTGACCCCGGCAATGGCGCCGAAGGAGCGCTCCAGCGGCGTGGCCACGGTCGACGCCATGACCTCGGGGCTGGCCCCAGGCAGGCTGGCTTGCACCACGATCACCGGAAAGTCCATTTGCGGCAGCGGCGATACCGGCAGCAAACCGAAGCTCACGCCGCCCAGCAGCATGATCGCCAGGCTCAACAGCATGGTGGCGACCGGGCGCTTGATGAAAGGTCCCGAGAGATTCATCGATGACTGCTCCCGGCACCAACCCGCGAGCCCTGCTGCCCCCCTGTAGGAGCGAGCCTGCTCGCGATAGCGGTGTATCGGCCAGCAATGATGTTGAACGAACGGGCCTCATCGCGAGCAAGCCCGCTCCCACAGGTTATGCAGGCCGTCATACCGCCGTCTCCTGAGCGCCGGTCTTGCCAAAGCGCCGACCGAGACGATCGAAATACAGGTAAATCACCGGCGTAGTGAACAGCGTCAGAATCTGGCTCAGCAACAGGCCGCCGACCATTACCAGACCCAGCGGCTGGCGCAGYTCYGCGCCRGAACCGGTGGCSAGCATCARCGGCACSGCACCGAACAACGCSGCCAGGGTGGTCATCAGRATCGGCCGGAAACGCAGCAATGCCGCCTGATAGATCGCCGTTTGCGGGTCCATGCCCTGATTGCGCTCGGCGTCCAGGGCGAAGTCGATCATCATGATCGCGTTCTTCTTCACGATGCCGATCAGCAGGATGATGCCGATGATCGCAATCATACCCAGGTCGTTGCCGCTGAGGATCAACGCCAGCAAGGCGCCCACCGCCGCCGAAGGCAAGGTTGAAAGAATGGTGATCGGGTGGATGTAGCTCTCGTAGAGCACGCCCAGCACGATGTACATGGTCACCACCGCCGCCAGAATCAGCAGCAAGGTGCTCGACAACGAAGCCTGGAAAGCCTCCGCCGCACCCTGGAACTGGGTCTGCACGCCAATCGGCATGCCGATGTCCTTCTGCACCTGCTCGATGATCTGCACCGCATGCCCCAACGCCACGCCGGGCGCGAGGTTGAAGGACATCATCACCGCCGGGAACTGGCCGATGTGGGTGATCGCCAGTTGCGCCTGGCGTTCCTCGATATGCGCCAGGCTGGACAGGCGTACTTGACCGCCATCAGTGGTCTTGACGTGAATCTGGTTCAGCGCATCCGGGCCGATCTTCTCGCCGGACTGCGATTGCAGCACCACGCGGTACTGGCTCGCCTGGGTGTAGATCGTGGAAATCTGCCGCTGACCAAAGGCGTCGTACAACGCATCGGTGATGTTCGACACCGACACACCGACCCGCGACGCCGCATCGCGGTCGATCACCAGATAAACCTGCAGACCCTTGTCCTGCAAATCGCTGGCAACGTCGGTCAATTCCGGCCGCTCGGCCAAGGCTTCGACCAGACGCTTGCTCCACAGGCTCAGCAACTCCGAGTCCGGCGAAGACATGCTGAACTGGTACTGCGTACGGCTGACCCGGTCCTCAATGGTCAGGTCCTGCACCGGCTGCATGAACAGGCGGATGCCGACCAGTTTGTCCAGCTCCGGTTGCAGACGGGCAATCACTTGCGTTGCGCTCAGGTCGCGGTCGTGGTGCGACTTGAGGTTGATCAGCAACCGACCGCTGTTGAGGGTCGAGTTGTCGCCATCCACGCCAATATAGGAGGACAGGCTCTCGACGGCCGGGTCGGCCAGAATCACCTTGGCCAGTTCCTGTTGGCGCGCGCTCATGGCGGCGAAGGAAATCGACTGCGGCGCTTCGGAAATACCCTGGATAACGCCGGTGTCCTGCACCGGGAAGAAGCCCTTGGGCACCATCATGTAAAGGAAAACCGTCAGCGCCAAGGTGCCAATGGCCACCATCAAGGTCAGCGGCTGATGTTTGAGCACCCACTGCAACTTGCGACCGTAGGCGGCGATCATCCAGTCGATGAACGCACCGCTGGCGCGGTAGAAACGGCCCTGCTCTGCTTCCTTGGGTTCACGCTTGAGCAACCGCGCGCACATCATCGGTGTCAGGGTCAGGGAAACGACCAGGGAAATCAGGATCGCCACCGCCAGGGTGATGGCGAACTCGCGGAACAAGCGCCCGACCACGTCCGCCATGAACAGCAGCGGGATCAGCACGGCGATCAGCGACAAGGTCAGGGATATCAAGGTGAAGCCGATCTGCTTGGCGCCCTTGAGCGCCGCGTTCAGCGGGCTGTCGCCTTCCTCGATGAATCGGGAAATGTTCTCCAGCATGACGATCGCATCGTCCACCACAAAACCGGTGGCGATGGTCAGGGCCATCAGGGTCAGGTTGTTGACCGAGAACCCGGCCAGGTACATCACGCCAAACGTGCCGATCAGCGACAGTGGCACGGCCACCGACGGAATGATCGTGGCGCTGGCGCGACGCAGGAACAGGAAGGTGACCATGACCACCAGGGCGATGGCGATCAGCAGTTCGTGCTGCACGTCCTTGACCGAGGCGCGGATGGTCTGGGTGCGGTCGGTCAGCACCACCACGTCGAGGCCTGCCGGCAGGTTGTCGGTGATGCTCGGCAGCAAGGCCTTGATCCGGTCCACCACCTCGATCACGTTGGCRCCGGGCTGGCGCTGGATGTTCAGCAGTACCGCCTGATTCTCATTGGCCCATGCCGCCAGGCGTTCATTCTCGGCACCGTCGACGATTTCTGCCACGTCCTTGAGCCGCAGCGGCGCGCCATTGGCGTAGGCCAGGATCAGGTTGGCGTAGTCCTTGGGCGAGGTCAGTTGATCGTTTGCATCGAGCATCGAGACCCGGGTCGGGCCGTCGAAGTTGCCCTTGGGCTGGTTGACGTTGGAGGCACCTATCAGCGTGCGCACGTCCGACAGGTTCAAGCCGTTGGCCGCCAAAGCCTCTGGGTTGACCTTGATCCGCACGGCCTGACGCTGGCCGCCGGCAATGCTGACCATGCCGACGCCGCTGATCTGGGCGATTTTCTGCGCCATGCGCGTATCGACCAGATCGTTGAGTTTGGGCAGCAACATGGTTTTGGAGGTGATGGCCAGGGTCAGCACCGGCGTGTCGGCCGGGTTGACCTTGTTGTACACCGGCGGTGCCGGCAAGTCCTTGGGCAGCAAGTTGGTCGCGGCGTTGATCGCCGCCTGCACTTGTTGCTCGGCCACATCCATGTTGATGTCGAGACTGAAACGCAGGGTCAGCACCGACGCACCGCCGGAACTGGTGGAGGCCATTTGCGTCAGGCCGGGCATTTGCCCGAACTGCCGCTCAAGCGGCGCAGTCACCGCGCTGGTCATGACGTCCGGGCTGGCGCCGGGGTACAGGGTCATGACGCGAATGGTCGGGTAATCGACCTGGGGCAATGCCGACACCGGCAACAACCGATAGGCGATCACACCGGCCAGGATAATGGCCAGCATGCTCAGCGTGGTGGCTACCGGGCGAAGAATGAACAGCCGCGAGAGATTCATGCGCCGCCCTTTTTCGCCTTGTCAGTGGTCGCAGGCTCTGCCGCGTTGGCCGCCGACTTGCCTTGCAGGTGTTCGGTCGGCGTGGCCGGCACGTCCTGGCTGTCGTTGACCACTTCCACGTCACTACCGTCCTTCAGGCGGTCGGTGCCCTCCAGTACGACCCGCTCGCCCACCGCCAGGCCTTCAGTGACCACGGTGTTCAGGCCGTCACTGGCGCCGACTTTCAACTGACGGATCCTGACCTTCTTGTCACCGTCCAGGGCATAGACGAACGTGCCATTAGTGCCGAACTGGATCGCGGCAGAAGGCGCGAGTACGACGTCCTTGAGGGTATCAGCCAACAGGCGCACGTTGACGAACTGGTTGGGGAACAGCGACTGATCGCTGTTCTCGTAACGGGCCTTGAACTTGAGGGTGCCGGTGGTGACGTCGATCTGGTTGTCCAGGCTCTGCAATACGCCGGTTGCCTGCAATTTGGTATCACCACGATCCCATGCTTCAGCCGGCAATTTGGCGCCGCTGCGATAACGGGCGAGTACGGTGTCGAGGCTGTTTTCCGGCAGGGTGAAGGCCACGCTGATCGGTTGGGTCTGGGTGATGATCGCCAATGCTGTGGTGTCGTTGGCGGCTACCAGGTTGCCGACGTCCAGTTGACGCAGGCCGACGCGACCGGTGATTGGCGCGCGGATCCTGGTGAATTCGAGGTTGAGCCTGGCATCGTTGACGGCGGCCTGATTGGTCTTGACCGTGCCCTGGAATTGACCGACCAGCGCTTCGGCGGTGTCCAGGGTCTGTTTGGCAATACTGTCTTCCTTGTAGAGGCCGCGATAACGCTCGACATCGACCTGGGCGTTTTTCAGCTGCGCCTGATTCTGCAGCAAGGTGCCTTCGGCCTGAAGCAAGGCATTCTGGTAAGGGCGCGGGTCGATTTCGGCCAGCAGGTCGCCTGCCTTGACCATCTGCCCTTCTTCGAAATAGATCTTGACCAGCTCACCGCCGACGCGGCTGCGGACATTGATGGTGTTCAGCGCCGTGACCGTGCCCAGCGCCTTGAAATACAGCGGGAAGTCACCCTTGACTGCAGGAGCCACTCGCACCGGCACCGGCCCGGACGCGCCACCGAATCCAGGGCGCATCCCGCCTGACCTGCCGGTATGCCCGGCGACGGCTTTCTGCCCCGCAGCCTCCTTGGGTGCAGCGCTGCCAGGCCAGAATTTCCAGCACAAGGCGGCGATGACCAACAGGACAAGCAGGCCGAACAGCCAGCGACGAGGACTACGGGATGCGGAGGATTGCATTGAGTGATCAACCATTGGGCGCGTGGGCTTCTTTTACATGAGGCTGAACGATAAGCACTGGCGGGTTTTAAGCAAAGCGCCTTTACCGGCAATTTACTTTCGGCTTACGGAACAGGAATTTTCTGTAAGACACTGAAGCACAAATGAAAACGGCCTGGACAGAGGGTAATGCCGCTAAGTGTAGGAGCGAGCTTGCTCGCGATGGTCGTTAACGATAACGCATGTCTACTGACTAAACGCAGCGTTCTCGAGTCCATCGCGAGCAAGCTCGCTCCTACAACAGCATTATTGACAGCGGGGGTGTTAACAATTGTAAAGACGTATTTACTTCAGAACAGCAAGTGCCGCTTCGTAGTTCGGCTCGTCAGCGATTTCGCCAACCAGCTCGCTGTGCAACACATTGTCGTTTTCGTCCAGGACCACGACGGCACGAGCGGTCAGGCCTTTGAGCGGGCCGTCAGCGATGGCCACGCCGTAGTTCTGGATGAACTCGGCGCCGCGCAGGGTCGACAGGTTCTGTACATTTTCCAGGCCTTCGGCGCCGCAGAAGCGGGCTTGGGCGAATGGCAGGTCAGCGGAGATGCACAGCACGACAGTGTTGTCGACGCTGCCGGCCTTGGCGTTGAACTGGCGCACCGAGGTGGCGCAGGTCGGGGTGTCGATACTTGGGAAGATGTTCAGTACTTTGCGCTTGCCGGCAAAGTCTTTCAGGGTGACGTCGGACAGATTGCCCGCAACCAGGGAAAAGGCTGGCGCCTTGGAACCGGCTTGTGGCAGTTGGCCGTTGACTTGAACCGGGTTGCCTTTAAGAGTGACTTGAGCCATGAACGGAGTCCTTCTGACGTTGGTGTGGAGAATTTTGACGAGGCCGAAGTTAACCACGAAATTGTMCGACGACCTATGGCCAAACATAAATTGTCATGTATCAGCGCACAAAACTGGATACAAACGCTTTCTCACTCACTACAAGACCCTGTGGG
>NZ_JBFREX010000041.1:0-79359 GCF_052114525.1 Pseudomonas sp. KB_15
GTGTGTCAGGGTGTGTCAGGATGACCGCGAATACAGGTTCTACGACGGCTGCGCCGCCGAACGCAGGCTGCGCCAGCTGCTACAGAGATCCTGTGTACCCATAACAAAAACAATAAAAGCTTGTTCAGAGATCGACTGCCATGGCCGCACCCGCATTGCCGCTGTCCCACGACGCCATCATCCAGGATTCCTGGTCCCGTTGCCGCGCGTTCGGCCTCAGTCATCAGAGCACGCCGGCATTCGATCAGTTGCCGGCCGCGGGCATCGCGCAATTGCTGGAGAGCCAGCATTCGCTGGTGCAAACCACCCATCAGGAAGTGCTGCCCTACTACGAGAACATCCTGAGCAATTCCAATTGCCTGATCATGCTCGCCGACCATCAGGGCCAGGTGCTCACGTCATGGGGCACCCAGCGCTTTATCGAACCCAAACTGGCCCGGGGTTTCAGCGCCGGCGCCAGCTGGATGGAACGTTGCACCGGCACCAACGCCATCGGCACCGCCCTGGCCTGCGAGCAAGCGGTGCACATCGAGCACGACGAACATTTCCTCAAGGCCAACCGCTTCATGACCGGTTCCGCCGCGCCGATTTTCGATGCCGAGCGCAAGGTGATCGCGGTACTGGACGTTTCCAGTGACAGTTACCTCCCGCCATCCCACACCCTGGGCATGGTCAAGATGATGAGCCAGACCGTGGAAAACCGGCTGATCCTCAATCTGTTCCATGGTCAGCATTTCCAACTCACATTCAACACCGGGCTGAACAACCTCGACAGCCAATGGGCCGGTTTGTTGATATTCGATGAGAGCGGCCAAGTGCTGTCGGCCAATCGGCGGGCCGACAATCTGCTGGGCATCAGCCTGTCGCGGGTCAGTGTCGATAGCCTGTTCAAGGTCTCGCTGCTGGAATTGCTCAATCAGCCCGAAGGCCTGCCCTTCGCCTTGCAAACCTCCGGGCGCAACCGCTTCCAGTGCCTGTTGAAGCGGCCGAAACAGGCATCAATTCAACCCCGAGTGTTCACCGAGCCGGTTGTAGCTACACCCGCGGCCATCAGCCTCAACTCCCTGCATTTCGGCGACAGCCGCGTGGAAAAAGCTGTGCGTCAGGCCGAGCGATTGCTGGAAAAAGACATTCCACTGCTGATCCACGGTGAAACCGGGGTCGGCAAGGAAGTATTCGTCAAAGCCCTGCATCAGGCCAGTTCGCGCAGCAAACAAGCGTTCATCGCCGTCAACTGTGCAGCGATTCCCGCCGAACTGGTGGAGTCTGAGTTATTCGGTTATGAGAAAGGCGCGTTCACCGGCGCCAACCAGAAAGGCAGCATCGGGCTGATCCGCAAGGCGGACAAAGGCACGCTGTTCCTCGATGAAATCGGCGACATGCCACTGCCAACACAGGCTCGACTGTTGCGGGTGTTGCAGGAGCGTTGCGTTCAGCCAGTGGGCAGCAGCGAGTTGTTCCCTGTGGACCTGCGCATCATTTCAGCGACCAATCGCTCGCTACGGGAACAAGTACAACTGGGGCGGTTTCGTGAAGACCTGTATTACCGCATCGGCGGCCTGACCCTGGAGTTGCCGCCCCTGCGCGAACGCAGCGATAAGGATGCACTGTTCAAACGCCTGTGGGAGCAACACCGCGAACCATCGCAATGGGCCGGTTTAAGCCAGGAAGTGATGGCGTTATTCGGCCGCCACCCGTGGCCGGGCAACCTGCGCCAGGTCAGCAGCGTGATTCAGGTGGCCCTGGCCATGGCCGAGGAACAGCCGGTGCGACCTGAGCATTTGCCGGATGATTTTTTTGTCGATCTGGAGATGGAGCCGGTGGAGACGCCGGAACCATTGGCCGTTGACCTCAATGATGTCGAGGACTTGAACCGGCAGTTGCAGGCAGTCGGGGGGAATATTTCGTATCTGGCCCGGCGGTTGGGGGTTAGTCGCAATACCCTGTACAAGCGGTTGCGTCAGGCCGAATGACAAGTTGGCCGAATGGGCCTCTTCGCGAGCAAGCCCGCTCCCACATTGGATTTGCGTCGTACACAAAGCTCAAACACACTAAAGATCAACTGTGGGAGCGGGCTTGCCCGCGAAGGCGTCAGTCCTGTAGCCAAAGAACGAACAGCCAACCCCGAAAAACAAAAACCCGCACAAGGCGGGTTTTGTTTTACAGCAGATCAGGCAATCAGTCAGCCAGACGCCAGGTCGTGCCGCCCTTGCCGTCTTCCAGCACCACGCCCATGGCGGTGAGCTGGTCGCGGATGCGGTCGGATTCGGCCCAGTCCTTGCCGGCACGTGCCGCCAGGCGCGCTGCAATCAGCGCCTCGACTTCAGCTGCATCCACGCGCCCTTCGGCACCGGCCTGCAGGAAGTCATCGGCTTCGAGCTGCAACACACCCAGCACGCTGGCCAGTTCTTTCAGACGCGCCGCCAGGCCGGCCGCTGCATTGAGATCGCTCTCGCGCAGACGGTTGATCTCGCGGACCATCTCGAACAGCACCGCGCAGGCTTCCGGCGTGCCGAAGTCATCGTTCATCACCTGGGTGAACCGCTCGACGAAGGCTTCGCCACCCGCCGGCGCCACGTTCGGCAGGCCTTTCAACGCGTGGTAGAAACGCTCCAGTGCGCCTTTGGCGTCCTTGAGGTTGTCTTCCGAGTAGTTGATGGCGCTGCGGTAGTGGCTCGACACCAGCAGGTAACGCACGACTTCCGGGTGGTACTTGTCGAGCACGTCGCGAATGGTGAAGAAGTTGTTCAAGGACTTGGACATCTTCTCGCCATTGATACGGATCATGCCGCAATGCATCCACGCGTTGGCGTAGGTCTTGCCGGTGGCCGCTTCGCTCTGGGCGATTTCGTTTTCGTGGTGCGGGAACTCAAGATCGCTGCCGCCGCCATGAATGTCGAAGGTTTCGCCCAGGCAGCAGGTCGACATCACCGAGCATTCGATGTGCCAGCCCGGACGCCCGGCGCCCCACGGCGATTCCCAGCTCGGCTCGCCCGGCTTGGTGGCTTTCCACAGCACGAAGTCCAGCGGGTCCTGCTTGGACTCGTCGACTTCGATGCGCGCGCCGATTCGCAGGTCTTCGATCTTCTTGCGCGACAGCTTGCCGTAGCCCATGAACTTGCCAACGCGGTAGTACACGTCGCCATTGCCCGGAGCGTAGGCGTAGCCCTTGTCGATCAAGGTCTGGATCATCGCGTGCATGCCCGGAATGTGATCCGTGGCGCGCGGTTCCATGTCCGGCTTCTTGATGTTCAGGCGCGCTTCATCTTCGTGCATCGCGGCAATCATGCGCTCGGTCAATGCGTCGAACGACTCGCCGTTCTCGTTGGCCCGGTTGATGATCTTGTCGTCAATGTCGGTGATGTTGCGCACATAAGTCAGATCGTAGCCGCTGAAGCGCAGCCAGCGCGTCACCAGGTCAAAGGCGACCATGCTGCGACCGTGGCCCAGGTGGCAGTAGTCGTACACGGTCATGCCGCACACGTACATGCGCACCTTGTTGCCATCGAGCGGCTTGAAGACTTCTTTGCTCTTGGTGAGCGTGTTGTAAATCGTAAGCACGTTAACTTCCTTGAATCACTGGCCCCACGAATCACGCAGGGTCACGGTACGGTTGAATACCGGCTGACCTGGTTTCGAGTCCTTCAAATCGGCAACGAAGTAACCTTCGCGCTCGAACTGGAAACGGTCTTCCGGCTGTGCATTGCCAAGCGAAGGCTCAGCACGACAACCAGTGAGTACCTGCAGCGAATCAGGGTTGATGTTGTCCAGGAAACTGGCGCTGTCTTCGGCCTTCTCCGGGTTCGGAGAACGGAACAGACGATCGTAYAGGCGCACTTCGCATTCGACGCTGGCAGCGGCCGGCACCCAGTGGATCACGCCTTTGACCTTACGGCCTTCCGGGTTCTTGCCCAGGGTGTCCGGATCGTAGGAGCAGCGCAGTTCGACGATGTTGCCATCGGCGTCCTTGATCGCTTCGTCGGCACGGATCACGTAGCTGCCGCGTAGACGCACTTCACCGGCCGGTTCCAGGCGCTTGTAGCCCTTCGGCGGCTCTTCCATGAAGTCTTCACGGTCGATGTAGATTTCACGGGCGAACGGCAAAGCGCGCACGCCCATGTCTTCCTTCGGATGACGCGGCAGTTCGAGGTTCTCGACCTGGCCTTCCGGGTAGTTGGTGATCACGACTTTCAGCGGACGCAGTACGCACATGGCACGCGGCGCGCTGTGGTCGAGGTCGTCACGGATGCTGAACTCGAGCATGCCGAAGTCGACCACGCCGTCGGAACGGTTGGTGCCGATCATTTCGCAGAAGTTGCGGATCGATTTCGGCGTGTAGCCACGGCGACGGAAACCCGACAGCGTGGACATGCGCGGGTCGTCCCAGCCGTTGACGTGCTTTTCATCGACCAGCTGCTTGAGCTTGCGCTTGCTGGTGATGGTGTAGTTCAGGTTCAGGCGGCTGAACTCGTACTGGCGCGGGTTGGCCGGCACCGGCAGGTTGTCGAGGAACCACTCGTACAGCGGGCGGTGGCTTTCGAACTCCAGGGTGCAGATCGAATGGGTGATGCCTTCGATGGCGTCCGACTGACCGTGGGTGAAGTCGTAGTTCGGGTAGATGCACCACTTGTCGCCGGTCTGGTGGTGGTGAGCGTGACGGATGCGATACATGATCGGATCGCGCAGGTTCATGTTCGGCGAGGCCATGTCGATCTTGGCCCGCAGCACCCGTGCGCCGTCCTTGAACTCGCCGGCTTTCATGCGCGCGAACAGGTCCAGGTTCTCTTCGACGCTGCGGTCGCGGAACGGGCTGTTCTTGCCCGGTTCGGTCAAGGTGCCACGGTATTCCTTGGCCTGCTCGGGGGTCAGGTCATCGACGTAGGCCTTGCCGGACTTGATCAGTTCAACGGCCCAGTCGTGCAACTGGTCGAAATACTGCGAGGCGTAGCGCACTTCACCGGACCACTCGAAGCCCAGCCATTTGACGTCGCTTTCGATCGCGTCGATGTATTCCTGGTCTTCCTTGGCCGGGTTGGTGTCGTCGAAACGCAGGTGCGTGACGCCGCCGAACTCCTGGGCCAGGCCGAAGTTCACGCAGATCGACTTGGCGTGACCGATGTGCAGGTAGCCGTTGGGTTCAGGCGGGAAACGGGTGACGATTTGCGTGTGCTTGCCCGAGTCCAGGTCTGCCTGGATGATCGGCCGCAGGAAGTTGACCGGCACGGCAGGGCCGGTCTTGGCATTCGAGGTAGGGTCGACAGTGGGCTTGCTCATAGGATCCTTGAACGTACAAGTGCGTGGCCGTAATGAAGGCCGGACAAAACAAAGCCGCTATCATAGCCGATGCCGTCAAGTACCTGACAGAGCGCACCCTGTAAACCGTCGTATTTAATAGGCCGCAAATGAAAAAACAGCCTCGAAATTCGCGTCTGGCACGCTAAACTGCGCACCTTGGCCGAGACAGGCTGAACCGGTTGCGGGATGGAGTGTCCCAAAACCACGAATTCCTTAGATATGCTTCATCTCAAAAGAGTACCGATCATGACCCAAGTCAAACTGACGACCAACCATGGCGACATCGTCCTCGAACTGAACGCCGACAAAGCCCCGATCACCGTGGCCAACTTCGTCGAGTACGTTAAAGCCGGTCACTACGAAAACACTGTTTTCCACCGTGTCATCGGTAACTTCATGATCCAGGGCGGCGGTTTCGAGCCAGGCATGAAAGAAAAGAAAGACAAGCGTCCAAGCATCCAGAACGAAGCTGACAACGGTCTTTCCAACGACAAGTACACCGTCGCCATGGCCCGCACCATGGAGCCGCATTCGGCTTCCGCACAGTTCTTCATCAACGTGGCGGACAACAGCTTCCTGAACCACAGCGGCAAGAACGTACAAGGCTGGGGCTACGCGGTATTCGGTAAAGTGACCGCAGGCACCGACGTTGTCGACAAGATCAAAGGCGTGGCCACCACTTCCAAGGCCGGCCACCAGGACGTACCGGCAGACGACGTGATCATCGAGAAAGCCGAGATCATTGAGTGATATTGCTGATTTCAGACTTGCATCTGGAAGAGGAGCGCCCGGACATCACCCGGGCGTTTCTGGATTTGCTCGCCGGACGCGCCCGCTCGGCGAGTGCGTTGTACATTCTGGGCGACTTCTTCGAGGTGTGGATTGGCGACGACGCCATGACGCCCTTCCAGCGTTCCATCTGCCAGGCCCTGCGCGATCTCAGCGACAGCGGCACGGCCATTTTCCTGATGCACGGCAATCGCGACTTCATGCTCGGCCAGGCCTTTTGCAAACAGGCCGGCTGCACCTTGCTTAAAGACCCGAGTGTCGTGCAACTCAACGGCGAGCCGGTGCTGCTGATGCACGGCGACAGCCTGTGTACCCGCGACGAAGCCTATATGAAGCTGCGTCGTTACCTGCGCAACCCGATCACCCTGTTCATCCTGCGGCATCTACCGCTGCGCACCCGGCACAAGCTGGCGCGCAAATTGCGCAGTGAAAGCCGTGCGCAAACGCGGATGAAAGCCAACGACATCGTCGACGTCACGCCCGAAGAGATTCCGCGGATCATGCAGGAGTACGGCGTGAAGACCTTGATTCACGGGCATACCCACCGTCCCGCGATTCACAAGTTGCAGCTTGGCGAGCAAGCAGCCCGGCGCATTGTGCTGGGGGACTGGGATCGTCAAGGGTGGGCATTGCAGGTCGACGAACAAGGGTTTGCGCTGGCGCCCTTTGATTTCACTCCGCCACCGCAACTCGCCGCACCCGCGAACTGAAGGCTGTAGGAGATCCCTGTGGGAGCGAGCTTGCTCGCGATAGCGGATTAACATTCAACATCTCTGTTGACTGATCCACCGCCATCGCGAGCAAGCTCGCTCCCACAGGGGTTCCACGGTGATTGTCAGTGCCCCGCAGAGGCCGCAGGCCCGGCCTTGGCGGTAAACGGTGGCTTCGCCAGCCACACAATCAGGATCAGCCCCATGAACATCCAGCCCAGCAAGGTGAAGTAATCCACCGTGGACATGATGTACGCCTGGCTGATCACCATCTGATCCAGTTGCGTGTAAGCCTTGGCCCCTGCCCCGCCCAGATGGGTAATCGCCTCGCGGGTCGCCGGATCGAACGGCGTAATGCTTTCAGTCAGGTACGCATGATGCTGATCGGCCCGACGAATCCAGATCCAGGTCGTCAGTGACGCCGCAAAACTGCCGCCCAAGGTCCGCAGAAACGTGGCCAGCCCCGAACCGTCGGCGATCTGGCTCGGCGGCAGGTCCGAGAGCAGGATGGTCAGGGTCGGCATGAAGAACAGCGCCACGCCGATCCCCATGAACAACTGCACCATCGCGATGTGCTGGAAGTCCACTTCATTGGTGAACCCGGCGCGCATGAAACAGCTCAGGCCGATGGCCAGGAATGCCCCGCCCGCCAGCACCCGCATGTCGAACCGTGGTGCGTACTTGCCGACGAACGGCGACAGCAGCACCGGCAGGATCCCCAGCGGTGCCACGGCAAAACCGGCCCAGGTCGCGGTGTAGCCCAAGCGCGTCTGCAGCCACTGTGGCAGGATCAGGTTGATCCCGAAGAACCCGGCATACCCCAGAATCAGCACGATGGTGCCGTAACGAAAGTTACGATGGGCAAACAGGCGCAGGTTGACCACCGGGTGCTCGTCGGTCATTTCCCAGATGATGAAAAAGGCCAGGGCTACCACCGAAATCACGCTGCCAATCACGATGAAGCTCGATTCAAACCAGTCGGCATCGTTGCCCTTGTCGAGCACGATCTGCAGGGCCCCGACGCCGATGATCAGCGCGATCAACCCGACGTAATCCATCGGTTGGCGGCTGGTGACCACCGGGCGCTTTTTCATCTGCCGGGTCACCACCCATGCCGCGAACAAGCCGATCGGCACGTTGATGAAGAAAATCCACGGCCAGCTGTAGCTGTCGGTGATCCAGCCGCCTAGGATCGGCCCGGCAATCGGCGCGACCACCGTGACCATCGCCAGCAACGCCAGGGCCATCCCCCGCTTCGCCGGGGGGTAAACCGCAATCAGCAGGGTCTGGGTCATTGGGTACAGCGGACCGGCTACAACCCCTTGCAGCACCCGGAAGCCCACCAGCTCGGGCATGGACGTGGAAATCCCGCACAAAAACGAGGCCAGCACGAACAGCAATGTCGCCCATACAAACAGCTTCACCTCGCCAAAACGCCGACTGAGCCAACCGGTCAGCGGCAAGGCGATGGCATTGCTCACCGCAAACGAGGTGATCACCCAGGTGCCCTGTTCCGAACTCACGCCCAGGTTGCCGGAAATCGTCGGCAACGCCACGTTGGCGATGGTGGTGTCGAGCACTTGCATGAAGGTCGCCAGCGACAGGCCGATGGTGCTGAGCAGCAAGCTGGGCGGTGTGAAAGACGCGTTATTGCTCATCGCGAATCCTTTGAAACTGGTCTGGCGCTGCGCCTCACAGACGCAGCTATCCCGGTGGGAGCGAGCTTGCTCGCGATGGCGTCGGTTCAGTCGACATTGATGTTGAATGTCAGTCCGCTATCGCGAGCAGGCTCGCTCCCACAGGGGCGGTGTAGTGGCGAATCAGCGTTGCACGGTCTTGCTGACCGCTGCGCTGTTGTCGTGGATTAACTGAGTGATCATCGCGTCCGCCTCGGCCAACTGACGGTCGTAGACGTTGGTACTGAACGAGGCCTTTTGCGGCGGCTGTTGTGCCAGCACCGGGCCGCTCTGGTCGCGCAGGTTCACATCAACCATGGTCGACAGGCCGACCCGCAACGGGTGTTTGGCCAGTTCTTCGGCGTTGACGTGGATCCGCACCGGCACGCGCTGCACGATCTTGATCCAGTTACCAGTGGCGTTCTGTGCCGGCAACAAGGCAAAGGCGCTGCCGGTGCCGGCGCCAAGGCTGTCGATGGTGCCGCTGTATTTGACGTCGCTGCCGTAGAGGTCGGTTTCGATCTCGACCGGTTGGCCAATGCGCATGTCACGCAGCTGGGTTTCCTTGAAGTTGGCGTCGATCCACAGCTGATCCAGCGGAATCACCGCCATCAGCGCAGTACCCGGCTGCACACGCTGACCAAGCTGTACAGAACGCTTGGCCACGTAACCGGTGACCGGGGCAATCAGCACGCTGCGCGAGTTGTTCAAGTAAGCCTGACGCAGTTGCGCGGCGGCGGCCATCACGTCCGGGTGCGATGAAACCACGGTGTCATCGACCAGCGCGCTGGTGGTTTTGAGCTTTTGTTCGGCGTTGGCCAAGGCGTTTTGCGCCGAGGTCAGGTCGTCGCGGGCGTGGGACAGTTCTTCCTGGGAAATCGCCCCGCCAGCGGCGAGATTCTTGCGCCGGCTGAAGTTGTCCTGGGCCTTTTGCACTTCGGCTTTCTGGGCGTTGACCTGGGCTTTCATGCCATCCACATCGCTGTACAAGCCGCGCACCTGACGCACGGTACGCGCCAGATTGGCCTGGGCATTTTGCAGGCCAATTTCGGCGTCGTTCGGGTCGAAGTTCACCAGCACCTGGCCTTCATGCACCAGATCGCCATCGTCGGCGCCGATGCTGACCACGGTGCCGGTGACCAGCGGCGTGATTTCCACCACGTTGCCGTTCACATAGGCGTCGTCGGTGCTTTCGCTCCAGCGCCCGTAAAACTCGTGGTAGGCCCAGACGCCCGCGCCACTCAGTACGACAGCGGCAGCCAGGACCAGCAACATGAACTTGCGCTTGCCCGAATTGGGGTTGCCTTGAGTGTTTTCAGGAGGTTGGGTTGTATCGGCAGTGGCCATGACAGGTACCTTGAATTAGTGGGTCAGCGTGGCTGGCGTGGCGTTGGCCGAGGCGATGACCTCAGGCTGGAAACCGCCCCCCAGCGCCTGCATCAGTTGGATCGACAGGTCGATCTGCTCGGCATTCAGGTTGGCCAGCTGACGCTGGGCCTGGAGCAATTGCTGCTCGATGCTGAGCACGTCCAGGTAGTTGCCGATGCCGGAACCGTAACGCTGGACCACGGTGTTGTAGGAATCCTGGGCGATGTCGGTGGCGTGCTGCTGGGCCGCGATCTGCCGGCCGATATCGCGTAACTGGTTGATGCTGTCGCTGACGTCACCCAGCGCCTTCACCAGGCTTTTGTTGTACTGCGCCACCGCGAGGTCGTAGTCGGCGTCGCGCGAATCGAGGTCGGCGCGCAGGCGGCCACCGTCGAAAATCGGCACAGAGATCGTCGGTGCAATGTTGAAGAAGCGACTGGCCGAACCAAACATTGCATCGCCCAACAGGGACTCGGCGCCGGCAGCGGCGCTGAGGTTCAAGTTGGGATAGAACCGGGTCTTGCCGGCGTCGATACTTTTGCTCGCCGCCTCGACCCGCCAGCGCGCGGCCACCAGGTCCGGACGACGCCCGAGCAGTTCGGCCGGCAATACCGAAGGTAGCGCTACCGCGCTCGGCTGAAGAATGTTCGGGCGGGCAATTTCATTGCCGCGGTCCGGACCTTTGCCGAGCAGTACCGCGAGGGCGATTTTCGCGCTGTTCAGGCGCTTTTGCGCATCGATCAGGTTGGCTTGGGATGTGGCTTCCAGGCTTTCGGTCTGCTGGAACTGGTACTGGCTGTCGATCCCGGCGGTCAGGCGCCGCTGGCTCAGGTCGAGCATTTGCCGGGTGCGTTTGAGGTCTTCGCTGGACAGGTCATAGACGATATGCGCCTGCCCCAGATCGCTGTAGGCACGGGCGACGTCGGCGGCCAGTGTCAGCTGCGCGGCCTGCTGGTCGACTTCGGCAGCACGGGCCTGGCCCAGGGCGGCCTCCCAGGCATCGCGCTGACCGCCCCACAGGTCGAAGTTGTAATTGAAGCTGGTGCTGATGTTGCGAATGGTGGCGTAAGCATCGCCCTGCCCGCGCGGGTCCTGGTCCCGGGCCAGGCGCGAGCGGCTGACACCGGCGCTGGCATCCAGGGTCGGCATCCGCTCGGCGTCGGCGGCGTAGGCCGTAGCGCTGGCCTGATGGGCACGGGCGTCGGCGATTTGCATGTCCGGGCTATCACGCAGGGCCTCGCGGATCAGACCGTCGAGTTGCGGGTCGCCGAGGCTTTTCCACCAGTCGCTTTTCGGCCAGGCGGCCGGCGACAACGTCACGCTGCCGAGGGATTGCCCGGCCTTGAGGTTTTTCGCGTCGAGGCTGACACCTTCAGTTTTCAGACCGCTGTAGCTGGCGCAACCGGCCAGGCTCATGGCCAACAGCACCAGGCTCAGGCCGGTACGCAAGGGTTTACTGCTCATTTGTCACCTACCCGCAGCAGGGTGATCGAGTCACCGGCTGCTACCAGAATTTTCTTCAGAATCATCTCCAGGGTTTTCAGCTCATCTGGAGTGATGGCACCGGCCAGTTCATTCATGGCTTCGGCACCGATGTGCGGCAACAGCCCGGCAAGCTTCTGCCCTTCTTCCGTGAGTACCAGCTGCACCTGACGGCGATCCGCCTCGGAGCGCTGGCGGGCGAGGAAACCTTTCTGTTCCAGGCGATCGAGCATGCGGGTCATCGAACCGCTGTCCAGGGACAGGTGGCGGCACAGTTCGCCCGGCGAGTCGACGCCGTACTGGGCCATGATGATCAACACCTTGAACTGCGCGGCGGTGATGCCGTGGGGTTCCATGTGGGTGTCGATGATCCGGTCCTTGAGCAGCGCGGCACGCCCGAGCAACAGGCCGAGATGGCAATTGTGGAAATCGTCTGGAGAGAAATGTTTCAACTGACCACCAATTAGCTGCCTAGGCAGTGAATGTATGTCGAGATGTTACTGCCTAGGCAGCCAATGTCAACGTAATAGTTAGCACGCTTGGTAAATAGTTGATAAATGGTGTCGGGTTTTGTGCTGCCCACACGGACGCCTTCGCGAGCAAGCCCGCTCCCACAGGGATCGCACTGGACCTTGTGGGAGCGGGCTTGCTCGCGAATGGGGCGACTCGGTCTTTTGTAGGAAATGCGGGCCTAGAAATCCCGCTTGTAGAAGATGTCCAGCGAACTGGCCACGCCGCCAGCGGCTTCGAGGTAGACCTTTTTGCTCAGCTTGTAGCGCAGGGCAATGGTGTTGGCCGGTTCGAACACGCCAACGCCATAGCGCAGGCTGAGCTTCTCGGAGAGGTTGCCGCTGGCCACCACACTGGTGGCAGTCCCGCTGCCCTGGGTGTCGAGCTGGAAGTCCTGAATGCCCAGGTTCTTGGCCAGACCGCTGGTGACCCCGGAGCTGCCCATCAAGCCCAGACCGAGGGCCGCCTGGGCGAGCATGTTGTTGTCTTCGCCATTGCTGCTCAACGGACGCCCAAGCACCAGATAGGACAGGGCCTGCTCCTGGCTCATGGCCGGTTCGGAGAAGATCTGCGTGGTCGGCTGCTCGGCGCTGCCACTCAGGCGGATGCCGGCGATGATGTCGTCGGTCTTGCGAATGGCTTCGATGTCCAGGTACGGCTGATCGATGGGGCCGGCAAACAGCAAGCGAGCCCGGCGCACCGAAAGCCGCTGGCCGTAGGCGCGATAACGCCCGTCGTTGAGCCATAGTTCACCACGGGTGTCCATGTTGTCGCCGATGTGCACATGCCCCTGCACATTCGCGGTCAGGCCGAAGCCGGCGAAACTCAGCTTGTCCTCGCCGACCACCACTTCGATGTCCATCTTCATCGCCAGCGGTGGCTTGCCCTCCTCGGTCTGCTGACCGACGATCACCGTGTCATCGGAGACCTTGACCGTCGACGGCGGCAACTCACGAATTGTGATTTCGCCCTTGGGCACCAGCACTTTACCGGCGATGGCCAACTCGTCGCCCTGCACCGAGATCTTCAGGTCCGGTGCCACTTCAAGCTTGGCGTAAGGCTCGACGGTGACCGGCAACTGTGAGCCTTTGAGCGCCAGGTCCACCACCAGCGCCTGGCCCCAGGCGATGTTGCCGTTCAAGCTGCCCTGCCCGGCCTTGCCACTATTCCAGCCGCCGTTCAGTTGTACGCTTTCACCGGCGATGAGCGCCTGTACGTGCAGGTTTTGCAGCTCCATTGGCAATTCAGGTCCGGCCACTATGCCGTCACTCAGTTGCAGACTGCCATTGACCTGCGGCGCCAATAGCCCGCCGGAAATCGTGCCGCTGCCATTCAAGCGCCCGGCCAGCTTCTCGACCATCGGCACGAATGGCCGCGCCACCGACAGGTCCAGCCCGCTCAAACGGAACGAGCCGCTCAACGGTTTGTTCTTCGGCAAGGGATTGAGCTGCGCCTGGACCATCAGTTCGCCGAGTTTGCCACCGACGAAGTTGAGCTCGGTGTCGATGCGTTTGGGCGTGAGTTTGCTGGTGAGTTTCAGGGTCTGGTACGGGAAATCCAGCCACTGGTCCTTTTCCTTGATGCGCAACGTGCCGCCGCCGGCATCGACGCTGATCTGGCCGTTCGGGCCATTGGCCGGCAGGTCCAGTTGCAGGTCGGCATTGAGCCGGCCCTGCCAGGCGAAATCCTTCGGCAACCACTGGGCGAGGCTGTCGATCGGGAATTGCTTGAGGTGATAACGCAGCTTCGGCTCGGGCATCAGGCGCGAGTCCTCACCGCACAGGCTGGCCTGGCCGGAGGCCCAGCAGTGGGCGCCGAAGTTGATTTTGCCGTCCGCCAGGCGTTCGAGTTTCGCCGGCCCTTGCAGTTTCCAGTCCTGGCCACCGGCCTGGATATCACCGCTGGCCAGGCGGCCACGCCAATTGCCTTGGTCCAGCGCACCGTCCAGGCCAAGCGCCAGTTTCAGCTTCGGTCCTTGCAGGTCGAGGCTCAGTTTCTGGTTTTTTATGTCGCCCTGGCCGCTGGCGGTCAGCGCGCCCAGTGAAGTGTCGCCCGCCCGGATGCCGCTGCCCTTGAGGTCGATTTTCGCCCGTTGCGCACTGTCCAGCGTGGCGTCCAGGTTCAGGCTCTGCAGGCGATTGTCCTGGAATGCCAGTTGCGAGCCTTGCAGGTCAAGCTTGCCTTGCGGTGCCTTGAGCGTGCCGGCGACATCCACGCGACCATTGAGTTGGCCGCGTAGTTGTGGCCAGAGCTGGGCCAGGTGCGGCAGCTTGAGATCGATCTGCCCAACGAGTTTCTGTTGCAGGCTGCCTTTGCCGCTGATGCTGTTGTCGCCCAGGCGAACTTGCAGGGCGTTGAGGTTCCATTGCTCGCCACGCCCATCGGCCTTGGCCTGGATCACCGCCGGTTGACCGCGCAGCTTGCCTTTGAGGTCCAGGTCGGCATTGAGGCTGAGCGTTTCATTCTTCATCTCGCCCTGGCTGCGCAACGGCCCGGCCAGCGTGCCCGGCAGCTCCGCGACCCAGTACGCCGGGTTGATCGCCGACAGGCCCAGCGCGGTGTCCCAGGCAATGCCGTCGGCGAATTGCAGGTTCAGGTGCCCTTCGGCCTTGCCTTGCCCGGCCTGGAGTTGAATCTGTTGCAGGTAAATTTTCGTCAGATCGCCCGCGAACGGACTGGCCAGGGTGAAGGCCCCGGCCGGACCATCCAGTGCGGCGTCGAAATGACCTAGGTACTTGCCGTCGGTATAGGACACCTCACCGTTGAAGCGGCGCAACGCCACTTCCGGCTCGTCGATCAATGGATAGAGGCGGTGCCAGGGGAAATCCAGCCAGTCGATTTTCGCCTCGGCGCTCAGGCCTTTGCTCCAGTCCACCTGCCCGGTGAGCTTGAGGCTTTGCTGGTCGTTGGCGGTCAAGTCCAGTGCGGCGATCTGCGCGCCCTTGGCGTCGACCTTGCCTTGCAGCGCCAGTGCGACCGGCCCTTGTTCTGCGGGCAACGTGGCTTTGCCTTGTAGCGCATAGCCGTTTTTCAGGTCACCCGTACCGGTGAGTTCCAGTTGATTGAGTTGCAGGGTGTCCGGCAGATCGGCACCGGGTTTGAAGCCGTCGGCGGTGATCCGCAGCTTGGCCGGCAGGTTTTCCACCAGCGGTTGCAGTTCGCCGGTCAGTTGCCCGTTGAGGTAGCCGCTGCTGTCGGCCTTCAGATTCAGGGTTTTCAGCAGGTCGCCGTCGATCTTCAACGCCAGCGCCAAGGGTTCAGGCGTCGACAATAGAGTCAGCTTACCTTCGGCGTTGAGCGGCCAATTACCGCTTGGTTGCAACAGGCCGGACAGGTTCAGGCTCAGGTCATCGCGCTGTAACGATATCGCGTCGATTTTCAAACCGGCCGCCGTCCAGTGCGCCGCCAGTTGCAGCCCCTTGAGTTCTTCGCTGCCGTTGAACAGCAGGCGGCCGACCTTGATTTCTCCCAGCTCGATGGCCACCGGTAGCTTGAGCTCCGGGAGCGTGATCGGGCCGCTGCCTGGTTCCTCGGCACCCGGCGGGAACGTCAGGCTGACCTGATCGGCCTGCAATTGCTCGATGCACAAGGTCATGCGGGTCAGGCACATCGGCGACCAGGCAAAAATCACCTTGTTCAGTTCAACCCGGCTGGTGTCCTGCTGCCACAGCACCCGATCGGCACTCCACTGCCCGCCCAGCCGGCCCTGGAAGTTTTCCAGGGTCAAACCCGGCACAAACCCCAACGCCCAGCGGCTGCCCGTCGCCGTGCCCAACACTGTGGCCAGCGTCAGGACAACCAGCATCAACAGCGCCAGAATCGCCAACAGCGTTACTTTCAAACCACGCTTCACAGCTCGGGCCCCATGGAAAAGTGCAGTCGAATGCCGCCATCGTCGTCCAGCGCATGGGCCAGGTCGAGGCGGATCGGCCCCACCGGCGACACCCAGCGCACGCCGATACCGACCCCGGTCTTGAGGTTCGGCAGTTCGAGTGTATTGAAAGAGTTGCCCTGATCGACAAAGGTCGCGACCCGCCATTTTTCGGCGATCGAATACTGGTACTCCGCGCTGGCGGCGACCATGTAGCGACCACCGATGCGGTCACCGTCGGAATTTTCCGGGGACAGGCTCTGATAGTCGTAACCGCGCACGCTCTGATCGCCACCGGCGAAGAAGCGCAACGATGGCGGCACCGATTTGAAGCCGTTGGTGGCACTGCCGCCGACCTGCACGCGCCCGAGGAAGCGGTGGTTGTCGAACACCGTGGTCAGGCCTTTGACCAATGCCGTGCCGTAGAGCAGGTTGCTGTCGGACCCCAAACCTTCCTTGGCCACTTTGGATTCGAATTGCAGCCGATAGCCGTTATGCGGGTCGATGCGGTTGTCACTTTTCAGGTACGAGTAGTTCACACCGGGCATCAGCAGATTACTGAGTCCCGAGTCGTCGCCGAGCTGATAATCCTCGCGCTGCCACTTGAGCGACACCACCCGCTGCCAGCCACTGGGCAACTTGCTGTGCCATTCGGGGCCGAGGGTCAGCAACTTGCTGTGGGTGTCGGTGCCGGCGATGTCTTCATTCTGATAGCCGCCGGCAAAACGCAGTTTGTCGGTCAGCGGTGGGTCCAGCGGAATGTCGTAGAACAGCCCGACGTTTTGCCGAGGCGCCGAGACTTCGGTCTCCCAGCCGTAACTGTGCCCCTGCGCGTTGACCCAGTGCCGGGTCCAGTTGGCCTTGGCCCGTGGGCCGACGTCGGTGGAGAAACCCAGGCCCAGGCCCATGGTCCGCGGCTTGCGGGTGTCGAGTTTGACGTCCACCGGAATCGCATCGTCCCTGGATGCCGTCGGTGCCGCGTCCACCCGCACACCTTCGAAGTAGCCGCTCGATTGCAGGTTCTGATTGAGTTCGGCGATCAGTTCCGAGTCATATGGCGCACCGGCCTTGAACGGCACCATGCGTTGCAGCAGCTCATCGTCGAACGGCGTATCGCCCTCGAAACTGACTTTGCCCAAGGTGTAACGCGGACCACTTTCATAGATCAGTTCGATATCGGCGACGCCGGCACGCGGGTCGACCGACAATTTTGAACGAGTGAAGTGGCCGCTGAAAAAGCCATAACGCGAAGCCTGATTCTGGATCAGGCGCTTCGCATCCTCGTAATGCCCATGATTGAGCACCGCGCCGGGCTTGAGCGCGTCGCTTTTGGGAACTCGAAAGGATTTGAGGGAGGCTGCCGGGCCTTCGACACGCACCGTGACGTTGCGTAAATGCACCGGCTCACCGGGGTCGACCGTCAGCACCAGGCGCGGGTCCTTGCCGCCCTTCACCTCGCTATCGATGTGCGGCTGGTAATAACCCAAGGCCTGGGCGGCCTTGCGCGCCTGTTCTTCGGCGCCACGGCTGAAGCGCAGCAAGGCTTCTTCGTCACGATCGCCGAGGCTGCCGATATAGCCTTCTATATTGGCCTTCAGCTCATCATTGGACGGTTTGATCCGTACATCCAATTCACTTTGTGCCAGCGCTGTGCAGCTGGTCATCAGCATCAGCACACCGCTGGTAATTCTTCCTGGAAACTTCATAGGCGCGGATGCTATCACGAGCTTGAGAGCGTGATAGAGCCTGGCACGCAAGGAAAGTTCGCCATTCAGGCCGTTGCGGTGTGCAACACCTGGGGATTGGGGTGAAAAAACACGTGCTCGCGAATCGGTCCTACGGCAACTTCACCGATTTCCTCATAGCCCTGACGCTTATAGAACTCCAGATAGCGAGGATTCCCGGTATCGAGGATCACACCCTGTGAGTTTTCATCCACGGCGCACCAGTTGTGCACGGCTTGCAACAGTTGTTCGCCGAAATGTTTGCCCTGGAACTGCGGATGAACCCCCAGCAACGGCAGGACGTGCACCGAGTCGTTCGGCACGCAGGCCTCCACGGCAGCGTGATATTCAAGGTAGCGACGGGTGCAGCGAAATCCCGTACTGAGCACCATGCGCAGGCGCCAGGCCCAACTTTCGGTGATGCCAAGACGACGTTGCGGCGGCGCGATCAGGGCGATGCCGATCAGGCGGTCGTTGACCAGCAGGCCGATGGCAGGCAGGTCCTGGAGAAAATGCTGGGTCACCAGTTCGCGCACAGTGGCGCGAACCCGTTGTTCGTAACCGGGACGCTCGGCTTCGAACAAATAGCCGAAGGTCGGCTCGTGTCGATAAGCCTGATACAGCAGTGAGCGCGCCTCAAGGGCGTAGCCGCTGTCGAGCATGTGAATATCGGCGATGGCGGTCGAGGTTTCGGGCATGACGGTTGATCTCCCCGGCACAGCTCGGGTGGCTGCGCTCTTGTTGTTGCGAGCTGATCGGCACTGACACAGTTCCTTACAGATTCGCAATCAGTGTAGGCAATGAAATCGCCTTCGCGAGCAAGCTCGCTCCCACAGGTTATGCGCCTGCCTTTGCTTTTGTGGGAGCGAGCTTGCTCCGGGCGGCGTTCCGACGATAAGGCCATCACTGCCCACACAAGACTGACTGGCAAAACCGAATCATCTCACCCCACACTGGCCCGATTCCCACATGTCAGCTAGCATCGCCCTTTTGCCAGGACTGCCGACCATGAAGATCGTCTCCTTCAACATCAACGGGCTGCGCGCCCGTCCCCATCAGCTGGCGGCGCTGATCGAAAAGCACCAACCCGATGTGATCGGCTTGCAGGAAACCAAGGTCCACGACGACCAGTTTCCTCTCGATGAAGTCAGAGCACTGGGCTACCACGTGTATTACCACGGGCAAAAAGGTCACTACGGCGTCGCCCTGCTCTCGCGCCAGGAGCCGCTGGCCCTGCATAAAGGTTTCGCCACCGACGAAGAAGATGCCCAGCGTCGCTTCATCTGGGGCACCTTCGCCGACGCCAACGGCGTGCCGGTGACCATCATGAACGGCTATTTCCCCCAGGGCGAAAGCCGCGACCACCCGACCAAATTCCCGGCCAAGGAACGCTTCTACAGCGATTTGCAGCAACTGCTGGAAAGCCAGTTCAAGAACGACCAGCCACTGGTGGTGATGGGCGATGTGAACATTTCCCCGGAAGACTGCGATATCGGCATCGGTCCGGACAACATGAAGCGCTGGCTGAAAACCGGCAAATGCAGCTTCCTGCCGGAAGAGCGCGAGTGGATGGCCCGCTTGAAGAACTGGGGCCTGGTGGACAGTTTCCGTCACCTGAACCCGGACGTGACCGACACCTTCAGCTGGTTCGACTACCGCAGTCGTGGTTTCGAAGACGAACCCAAACGTGGCCTGCGCATCGACCTGATCCTCGCCTCCCACGGCTTGCTGCCGCGGGTGAAGGCCGCGGGGGTGGACTACGAACTGCGCGGCATGGAAAAACCTTCGGACCATGCGCCGATCTGGCTTGAGTTGAGCTGATCCCTCCCGGCCACCTCAATACCCTGTGGGAGCGAGCTTGCTCCGGGCGGCGTTCCGACGATAGCGGTGGTTCAGTGACAATGATGTCGACTGACACTCCCTCATCGTCGGAACGCCGCCCGGAGCAAGCTCGCTCCCACAGGGGACCACCACTGCAACTTGTCATTTTTCGGAAACCTTACTGACTTAATCTCCCGACACCTCCTTTGGCTATGTAAGGTGCCGGCATGATGCTGCGCGTGCTGTTCCTGTTGATGCTGTGCATGGGCTTGCCGCAGGTGGCTTCTGCCGGTGGATTACCGACACCCGAACACGGCCCGGTGCTGCGCATTCAGGGTTCCAACACCATCGGCGCGGCATTGGGGCCGGCGCTGGTCGAGGGCCTGCTGAGCGAACAGGGCCTGCGCAAGATTCACCGCGAAACACCAGACACTGCCAACGAACTGCGCATTGTCGGCGAAACCGTTCAGGGCCGTCGGGTCGTGGTGGAGGTGACAGCCCATGGTTCCAGCACCGGTTTCAATGCGCTCAAAGCCGCCAGCGCCGATCTTGCCGCCTCGTCGCGCCCGATCAAGGACAGCGAACTGGCCAGCCTCCAATCCCTAGGTGACCTGAAAAGCCCAGGCGCCGAACAGGTCATTGCCATCGATGGCCTGGCGATCATCCTTCATCCGGACAATCCGCTGAACCAACTCGACACCGTGCAACTGGCGCGCATCTTCAGTGGCGAGGTGAAAAACTGGGAAGACGTCGGTGGCCGCGGCGGGCCGATTCATCTGTATGCGCGGGATGATCAGTCCGGGACCTACGATACTTTCAAGGAACTGGTCCTCAGTGGCCGAGGGAAAACCATCGGCAGCGCGGCGAAACGCTTCGAGTCAAGTGAACAACTGTCCGATGCGGTCAGCGCAGACCCGCAAGGCGTCGGTTTTATCGGTTTGCCCTACGTACGCCAGGCCAAGGCCGTGGCCATTGTCGACGGTCAATCGCAAGCCATGCTGCCGCTAAACAGCCTGATTGCCACAGAAGACTATCCGCTGTCCCGTCGATTGTTCTTCTACCTGCCACCCAACGGAAAAAATCCCTGGGCCGATGCGCTGGTAGCCTTTGCCCAAAGCGCTAACGGTCAGGCCATTGTGGCCGCCAATGGTTTTATTGCCCAAACCGTCCAGGCCATGGCCGTTACCCCCAATGCGTTGATGCCCGAGGGTTATCAGGCGCTGAGCCGACATGCTCAACGGCTGTCGGTGAACTTCCGCTTCGAGGAAGGCAGCGCCAGCCTGGACAACAAGGCCCGACAAGACCTGTGGCGGGTGCTCGACTATATAAAGCAGCACGGTAAAACCGAAGGACAGGTCACGCTGGTGGGGTTTGGCGACGACAAGAGCGACCCGGCGCGCGCCGATCTGTTGTCGAAACTGCGGGCCATGGCGGTGCGGCGGGAGTTGGTGAAGAGCGGCGTAGTGTTTCGCGAAATTCGCGGATTCGGTGCCGAAATGCCGGTGGCGGCCAATAGCGCCGATGAAGGGCGGATCAAGAATCGGCGGGTTGAGGTTTGGGTGTATTGAGTCTGAAGTTGACAGGTTGAATCGGCTGACGCCATCGCGAGCAAGCTCGCTCCCACAGGGATCACACTGAGCCTGTGGGAGCGGCGGTGCGGCGATCCGACTTGCTCGCGAATGGCAGGCGCCGCGGTCTTACTGCCCGCTACGCATCATCTCTTTCGGCACATATTTGCCGATCTCGAATTTACCGATCGCCGCGCGGTGCACTTCGTCCGGGCCGTCGGCCAGGCGCAGGGTGCGCTGCATCGCGTACATGTAGGCCAGCGGGAAATCATTGGAAACCCCTGCCCCGCCATGGATCTGGATCGCCCGGTCAATCACCCGCAACGCAACGTTTGGCGCGACGACCTTGATCTGCGCGATCTCGCTGCGGGCCACTTTGTTGCCGACCGTGTCCATCATGTACGCCGCCTTCAGTGTCAGCAGGCGTGCCATGTCGATCTCCATCCGCGAGTCGGCGATCTTGTCGACGTTGCCGCCCAGGCGTGCCAGGGGCTTGCCGAATGCCGTACGGCTCACCGAGCGCTTGCACATCAGTTCCAGCGCACGCTCGGCCATGCCGATCGAACGCATGCAGTGGTGAATCCGGCCCGGGCCAAGGCGACCTTGAGCGATTTCGAAGCCGCGTCCTTCGCCCAGCAGGACGTTTTCGTACGGTACCCGGACGTTTTCGAACAACACTTCGGCGTGACCGTGGGGAGCGTCGTCGTAGCCGAACACCGGCAGCGGACGCAGGATTTTTACCCCGGGGGTGTCCACCGGCACCAGAATCATCGAGTGCTGGGCGTGACGTGGCCCGTCCGGATCGCTCAGCCCCATGAAAACCAGGATTTTGCAGCGCGGGTCACAAGCGCCCGAGGTCCACCACTTCTTGCCGTTGATCACCCACTCATCACCATCGCGCACTGCACGGGCGGCCATGTTGGTGGCGTCGGAGGACGCGACATCCGGTTCGGTCATGGCGAATGCCGAGCGGATCTCACCGCGCAGCAATGGCTCGAGCCAGCGTTGTTTCTGCTCTTCGTTGGCGTAACGCACCAGCACCTCCATGTTGCCGGTGTCCGGTGCCGAGCAGTTGAAAGGTTCCGGCCCCAGCAGCGAGCGGCCCATGATTTCCGCCAGCGGCGCGTATTCGAGGTTGGTCAGACCGGCACCGAGCTCAGACTCAGGCAGAAACAAATTCCACAGACCTTCAGCCTTGGCCTTGAGTTTGAGTTCTTCCATGATCGCGGTCGGCTGCCAGCGGTCGCCCTCGGCGACCTGACGCTCGAACACGGCTTCGGCGGGATAAACGTAAGTATCCATGAACGCTGTTACGCGCTCACGCAGTTCCTGAACCTTGGGCGAATAAGCGAAATCCATGAGCGAGATACCTTCTTGGGGGAGGTTGTTTAGATCATGCAATCGATGCTAGAACAGCCATGAAAATTTACCTAGCCTATTCTCGGCGTGTATAAACATTCATCACCGATATATGATCGGCTGATCATCAGGATCAGCCCGCCCACACAATAAGAGAGCCGCGTAATGAATCTGAGCAAGGTCGATCTCAACCTTTTCATCGTCTTCGACGCGATCTACACCGAAGCCAACCTGACCCGCGCCGGGCAGATTGTCGGCATCACCCAACCGGCGGTGTCGAACGCCCTGGCCCGCCTGCGCGAGACCTTCAACGACCCGCTGTTCGTACGCACCGCCCAGGGCATGGTGCCGACGCCCATGGCGCAGAACATCATCGGCCCGGTGCGCAATGCGCTCTCACTGCTGCGCGTGTCGGTGCAGGAAAGCCGCATTTTCAACCCGCAGCAAGCGGTCAAGACCTATCGCATCAGCATGACCGACCTCACCGAAGCGGTGATCCTGCCGCCGCTGTTCCAGCGCCTGCGCCGCCTGGCGCCGACGGTGATCATCGAGAGTTTTCTGTCCAAACGCCGCGAGACCACCAAGGAACTGGCAGCCGGCCGCCTGGACTTTGCGGTGGATGCGCCGCTCAACACCGACCCGCAGGTGCGTCACGTCAAGTTGATGGAAGACCGCTACGTGTGCGCCATGCGCAAGGGACATCCGCTGGCGGGCAAAGAGAAACTCACACTGGATGATTACCTGAGCCTGACCCACATCCATATTTCCAGCCGCCGCAGCGGCCTCGGCTATGTCGACCTGGCACTGGGCAAGATGGGCATCCAGCGCAAGATCGCCCTGCGTTCCCAGCATTACCTGATGGCCTCGCAGGTGTTGCAGCAGACGGACATGGTCATGACCGTGCCGGAACGTTTCGCCCGCCGTAACGACCTGCACGCCTTTTATCTGCCGGTCAACGATGTTCCGCCGGTGGAAACCCACCTTTACTGGCACGAAAGCACTGACCAGGACCCGGCGAATCGCTGGATGCGCGAGCAGATGATCGAGTTGTGCCAGCAGGTGACGGCGCAGGAGAAAAAGCTCGAGAAGGTGTAAGGCCTTATACCGAGTTATCGTTCATCGCGAGCAGGCTCGCTCCCACATTGGATCTGCCGTGAACACGAAATCTGTGTACTACGAAGATCCCCTGTAGGAGCGAGCCTGCTCGCGATGGGGCCAGCAAGAACAGCAGAAATCGCTGCCCCTTGACGTAAACGTCAACCTGCCATTAGCTTAGCGCCATGACCTTTTGCGAGCGCTTCCATGAGCAGCCAGACCTACAGCATTTCCGATCTCGCCCGCGAGCTCGACATCACCACCCGCGCCATTCGCTTTTATGAGGAGCAAGGCCTGCTCAGCCCCGAGCGCCGTGGCCAGGAACGCATTTACTCGCCCCGCGACAAAGTCAGCCTGAAGCTGATCCTGCGGGGCAAACGCATCGGTTTCTCGCTGGCTGAATGCCGCGAGCTGATCGAGCTCTACGACCCGTCCAGCGGTAACACCAAACAGTTGCACAGCATGCTGGCGAAAATCAGCGAGCGCCGTGAGCAGCTTGAACAGCAGCTGCTGGACATCGAACAGATGAAACTGGAGCTGGATACTGCCGAAGAGCGTTGCGTGCAGGCGCTGGAGCAGACCCTCAAGAGTCAGGAAGTCATTCAGTAAAACCCGCCCCTTGTAGGAGCGAGCCTGCTCGCGATGGTCGTTAACGATAACGCGTGTTTGCCGGATAAACGCGGTGCCTGAGAACCCAWCGCGAGCAGGCTCGCTCCTACAGGGTTCTCCGAACAATCAGCACAGGTCGAAGCCCATGTCCCTCCCCTCTCACGTACGCATTGTCGAAGTCGGCCCACGCGACGGCCTGCAAAACGAAGCCCGACCCATCAGTGTTACCGACAAGGTGCAGCTGGTCGATGCACTGACCGCAGCCGGGCTCGGCTATATAGAAGTCGGCAGCTTCGTGTCACCCAAGTGGGTGCCGCAGATGGCCGGTTCCGCCGAGGTCTTCGCGCAGATACAGCGCAAACCGGGTGTGGTCTATGGCGCGCTCGCTCCCAACCTGCGCGGATTCGAAGATGCCCTCGCCGCCGGGGTCAAGGAAGTGGCCGTGTTCGCGGCGGCGTCCGAAGCATTTTCCCGGCGCAACATCAATTGCTCGATCAGCGAAAGCCTGGACCGTTTCGCGCCGATCATGGAGGCCGCCAGACAACATGGGGTTACCGTGCGCGGTTACGTGTCGTGTGTGCTGGGATGCCCCTATGAAGGTAACGTCGCCCCGGAGCAAGTCGCCATGGTCGCCCGCGAGCTCTACGCCATGGGCTGCTACGAGGTCTCGCTGGGGGACACCATCGGTACCGGCACCGCCGGCGCCACTCGGAAAATGTTCGAAGTGGTATCAAAGGATGTACCCCGTGAAAAACTCGCCGGGCACTTCCACGACACCTACGGTCAGGCTGTGGCCAACATCTACGCCAGCCTGCTGGAAGGTATCTCGGTGTTCGACAGCTCCATCGCAGGTCTCGGCGGCTGCCCCTATGCCAAGGGCGCCAGCGGTAACGTCGCGACCGAAGACGTGGTTTACCTGCTAAACGGCCTGGGCATCGACACCGGAATCGATCTCGACGCCCTGATGCTCGCCGGTCAGCAGATTTGCACCGTATTGGGTCGCCCTACCGGTTCCCGCGTGGCCAAGGCCCGCAGCGCACAGTGAGTGCGCTGAGTGTGTCCGGGTGTTACCGCTGTGTCTGAAACGTGGGCGCAAGCGAGTAACACGGAAACAAAATGTAGGGTTTTGCCTGAGGCGAAAAACCCCTCAAAACTACAAAGCATTGATTTTAAAGGCTTTTAAAAAACTGGCACGGCTCCTGCTATATCTATCGCACAACAAGAATAAAAAAATTGCGGCAAACCTAATAAAAACAAGACGTAACGACTCTGACATAACAAAAACAACACGGCAGAGACGCAGCTAACAGATTTTTTTGGAGAAGATGTGCTTTTCAGGGTGCTTTTCGAAGTGACCCGCAACCGGGCAGAGAACAATAAAACTACCTTCAGGTAGCTCCCGAACTGGTTGGATCGCTCAGCGAGAAAGTAGATCAGCGCTCAAAAAAATACGTTTGCTCTTGATCCCGGATGGGGATCGCCAAAAACAGCGGTAAAGGGCAACGGTTGCCAAAAACAACAACAGACCGACCCTCAATAATAAAAAAAGAGCACGCGCAACGAAAATTAAAGGGGAGCTTCGGCTCCCCTTTGTGCTGTCCGGGATTCTGAAAACTCTGCAAGATACTGTGGGAGCGAGCTTGCTCGCGATGGCGGTGGTTCAGTCGACATATCTTCTGAATGTACTTCCGCTATCGCGAGCAAGCTCGCTCCCACAGGTTTCCTCTTCAATCCTGCTTTTCGCGCAACTCCTCGATACTGATCTCGCGCATCCGGAATTTCTGGATCTTGCCGGTCACGGTCATCGGAAACTCCTCGACGAACTTGAAGTAGCGCGGCGTCTTGAAGTGCGCGATGCGCTCCTTGCACCAGGCTTGCAGCTCCTGCTCAGTGGCGCTATGGCCAGGATGGAACTTGATCCAGGCAACAATCTCTTCGCCGTAGCGCGAGCAGGGAATCCCTATCACCTGCACATCGGCGATGGCTGGATGGGTGAAGAAGAATTCCTCCAGCTCCCGCGGGTAAATATTCTCGCCGCCCCGGATAATCATGTCCTTGTTGCGCCCGGCAATGCACACATAACCCTCGTCATTCATGCTCGCCAGGTCGCCGGTGTGCATCCAGCCTGCCTGATCGATGGCTTCTGCGGTGCCTTCGGGGTTGTTCCAGTAACCCAGCATCACGCTGTAACCACGAGTGCACAGCTCACCGATGGTGCCCCGCGGCACCAGGTTGCCCGCTTCGTCGATGATCTTGCTTTCAAGCTGCGGCTGGGTACGGCCGACGGTGGTCACGCGCAGTTCCAGGTCGTCTGACGGACCGGTCTGCAACGACACCGGACTGGTTTCCGTCATGCCGTAGGCAATCTGCACTTCGCTCATGTGCATTTCGCTGATGACCCGGCGCATCACTTCGATAGGACAGGTCGCGCCCGCCATGATCCCGGTGCGCAGGCTCGACAGATCGAATTCGGCACGTTGTGGTTGATCGAGCATGGCGATGAACATGGTCGGCACGCCGTACAGCGCCGTGGCTTTTTCGTCAGCCACAGTGCTGAGGGTCAGCAACGGATCGAACGCGTCGTTTGGATAAATCATCGTGCTGCCATGGGTGATGCAACCGAGGTTGCCCATGACCATGCCGAAGCAGTGATACAACGGTACCGGGATCACCAGGCGATCGGCAGCCGTCAGCCCCAGGCTTTCGCCGACCATGTATCCGTTGTTGAGAATGTTGTAGTGACTGAGGGTCGCGCCCTTGGGGAACCCGGTGGTGCCGGAGGTGTACTGGATATTCACCGGCTGATCGAAATGCAGGCTGTCCTGGCGCTCATGCAACTGCTCGACCGTGACGCTGCCAGCCAGATCGGCCAGTTGCGACCATGGCAGGAAGCCCGATGGTGGCTGCGCATCCAGGCTGATGACGCCACGCAACTCCGGCAACCGCTCGCTGTGCAACTTGCCGATGGATTGCTCGGCCAACTCCGGCACCAGCCCTTGCAGCATGGAGTGATAGTTCGAGGACTTGAAAGCCCCGGCACACACCAGCCATTGGCAGCCGGACTGCTTCAACACGTATTCAAGTTCGGAACTGCGATACGCGGGATTGATGTTGACCAGGATCACGCCGATTTTCGCGGTGGCAATCTGGCTGATGCACCACTGCGCGCAGTTCGGCGCCCAGATGCCGAGGCGGTCCCCGGCTTGCAGCCCCAGCGCCAGCAGTGCTCTGGCGTGCAGGTCCGCGGCCTCGGCCAACTGCCGCCAGGTGTAACGCAGCTGTTGATGGCGCACCACCAACGCCTCCCCGTCCGGGTATTGCGCGACCGTGTTGTCGAACGCCTGGCCGATGGTCATCGCCAGCAAGGCTTTGTCCTGGGAACCACGGGTGTAACTGCGTTGCGGGCTTGCACTGGGTTGATCCATGACGACCCCTATTGTCTTTATTTATGGGCTACCAGCGGTCTCTTGTGGGAGCGGGCTTGCTCGCGAAAGCGGTGTATCAGTCACATTGATGCTCTACCGCGTTCTATCTTGAACTGGCTCTACTCTCGCTCAAGTTGACGTTAACGTAAAGGGTGATTGACAGCCATTCGTCACAGGCTTACGTTAACGTAAAGGTGAGAACCCATTGACAGTCTCACCAACCGACAAAAAAGCCAAAAGGTGACCCATGAGCTATCCATCCCTGAACTTTGCCCTCGGTGAAACCATCGACATGCTGCGCGATCAGGTCCAGTCCTTCGTCGCCAAGGAGATCGCCCCGCGCGCCGCTCAGATCGACATCGACAACCTGTTCCCCGCCGACCTGTGGCGCAAATTCGGCGACATGGGCCTGCTGGGCATCACCGTACCGGAAGAATACGGCGGCGCTGGCCTGGGTTACCTGGCCCACGTGGTGGCGATGGAAGAAATCAGCCGTGGCTCGGCCTCGGTGGCCCTGTCCTACGGCGCGCACTCCAACCTGTGCGTGAACCAGATCAACCGCAACGGCAACCACGAACAGAAATCCAAATACCTGCCAAAACTGATCAGCGGCGAGCACATCGGCGCGCTGGCCATGAGTGAGCCGAATGCCGGTTCCGACGTCGTCTCGATGAAACTGCGCGCCGACAAGCGCGGCGATCACTACGTGCTCAACGGCAGCAAAACCTGGATCACTAACGGCCCGGACGCCAACACCTACGTGATCTACGCCAAGACCGACCTGGAAAAAGGCCCCCACGGCATCACCGCCTTCATCGTCGAGCGCGACTGGAAAGGCTTCAGCCGCAGCAACAAGTTCGACAAGCTCGGCATGCGTGGTTCGAACACCTGCGAGCTGTTTTTCGATGACGTCGAAGTGCCGGAAGAAAACATCCTCGGCGTGCTCAACGGCGGCGTGAAAGTGCTGATGAGCGGCCTCGACTACGAGCGTGTTGTCCTTTCAGGTGGCCCGACCGGGATCATGCAGGCGTGCATGGACCTGATCGTGCCGTACATCCACGACCGCAAGCAGTTCGGCCAAAGCATCGGCGAATTCCAGCTGATCCAGGGCAAGGTCGCCGACATGTACACCCAACTCAACGCCAGCCGCGCCTACCTGTACGCCGTGGCCCAGGCCTGCGAGCGCGGCGAAACCACACGCAAGGACGCCGCCGGGGTAATCCTCTACAGCGCCGAACGCGCCACGCAAATGGCCCTCGACGCGATCCAGATTCTCGGTGGCAACGGCTACATCAATGAATTCCCGGCCGGTCGCCTGCTGCGTGACGCCAAGCTGTACGAAATCGGCGCGGGCACCAGTGAGATCCGTCGCATGCTGATCGGTCGCGAACTGTTCAACGAAACCCGCTAAACGGAGCTGTCCATGGCTACCCTGCATACCCAGCTCAACCCCCGTTCAGCGGAGTTCGCCACCAACAGCGCGGCGATGCTCAAACAGGTCGACGCCCTGCACACCCTGCTCGCCCAAGTGGCGCAGGGTGGCGGGCCGAAGGCGCAAGAACGCCACACCTCGCGGGGTAAATTGCTGCCTCGCGAGCGCATCAACCGTTTGCTGGATCCGGGCTCACCGTTTCTGGAAATCAGCCAACTGGCGGCTTACGCGGTGTATGGCGAGGATGTTCCGGCGGCGGGCGTGATTGCCGGGATCGGCCGTGTGGAAGGCGTCGAATGCATGATCGTCGCCAACGATGCCACCGTAAAAGGCGGCTCGTACTACCCGCTGACGGTGAAAAAACACCTGCGCGCGCAGACCATCGCCCAGCAGAATCGCCTGCCGTGCATCTATCTGGTGGATTCAGGCGGTGCCAACCTGCCGCGTCAGGATGAAGTGTTTCCGGACCGCGAACACTTCGGCCGGATCTTTTTCAACCAGGCCAACATGAGCGCCCTGGGCATTCCGCAGATTGCCGTGGTCATGGGTTCCTGCACCGCTGGCGGCGCGTATGTACCGGCGATGGCCGACGAAGCGATCATGGTCCGCGAGCAGGCGACGATCTTCCTCGCCGGCCCGCCGCTGGTGAAGGCCGCGACCGGTGAAGTGGTCAGCGCCGAAGACCTCGGCGGGGCCGATGTGCACTGCAAGATTTCCGGTGTAGCTGACCATTACGCCGAGAGCGACGAACACGCCCTGGCCCTGGCACGCCGCAGTGTCGCCAACCTCAACTGGCGCAAGCTGGGTGAGGTTCAGCAACGCGCTCCGGTCGCCCCGCTCTACAGCAGCGACGAGCTGTACGGCGTGGTCCCGGCCGACGCCAAGCAACCGTTTGACGTGCGCGAAGTCATTGCGCGGCTGGTGGACGGTTCGGTGTTCGACGAGTTCAAGGCGCTGTTTGGCACCACACTGGTGTGCGGTTTTGCCCACCTGCACGGTTACCCGATCGCGATCCTTGCCAACAACGGCATCCTCTTCGCTGAAGCGGCGCAGAAAGGCGCGCACTTCATCGAACTGGCTTGCCAGCGCGGCATCCCGCTGCTGTTCCTGCAGAACATCACCGGCTTCATGGTCGGCCAGAAGTACGAGGCTGGCGGCATCGCCAAGCACGGCGCAAAGCTGGTGACCGCCGTGGCCTGCGCCAAGGTGCCGAAATTCACCGTGATCATTGGCGGCAGTTTCGGTGCCGGTAACTACGGCATGTGCGGCCGCGCCTACGATCCGCGATTCCTGTGGATGTGGCCGAACGCACGCATCGGCGTGATGGGCGCCGAACAGGCGGCCGGCGTTCTGGTGCAGGTCAAACGCGAACAGGCCGAACGCAGCGGCCAGGGTTTCAGTGCCGAGCAGGAAGCCGAGATCAAGCAACCGATCCTTGACCAGTACGAGGAACAGGGTCACCCCTACTATTCCAGCGCGCGCCTGTGGGACGACGGTGTCATCGACCCGGCCCAGACCCGCGACGTACTGGCACTGGCCTTGTCCGCGTCGTTGAACGCGCCAATCGAACCGAGCCGCTTCGGCGTGTTCCGGATGTGATTTTCTGTGGGAGCGGGCTTGCTCGCGAAGGATCCGCCGCGGTTCATCTGATGCACCGCGTTATCGTTCTTCGCGAGCAAGCCCGCTAGCGACTTCAACACCCTCGAACTGCTGAGCGATCCAAGGGGTTTTGCGACTCTGTGGCTCAGCCGTGAAGAAAAGAACAACGCCTTCAATGCCGAAATGATCCGCGAGCTGATCCTCGCCCTCGACAAAGTCGCGAGCGATACCAGCCTGCGATTTTTGATCGTGCGCGGCCGCGGCAAGCATTTCAGCGCCGGCGCCGACCTGGCCTGGATGCAGCAATCGGCCGAACTCGATTACGCCACCAACCTCGATGACGCCCGGGAACTGGCGGAGTTGATGTACAACCTGGCCAAACTGAAAATTCCAACCCTGGCAGTGGTGCAAGGCGCAGCCTTTGGTGGCGCATTGGGCCTGATCAGTTGCTGCGACATGGCCATCGGTGCCGATGACGCACAGTTCTGCCTGTCGGAAGTGCGCATCGGCCTGGCGCCGGCGGTGATCAGCCCGTTCGTGGTGCAAGCCATTGGCGAGCGCGCGACACGTCGCTATGCCTTGACCGCTGAGCGCTTCGGCGGGCAACGGGCACGGGAAATCGGCTTGTTGTCGGAGAGCTATGCAAGTGCCGAGCTGGAGCAGAAAGTCGGGCAGTGGATCGACAATCTGCTACTCAATAGTCCGGCAGCGATGCGCGCCAGCAAGGATCTGTTGCGCGAAGTCGGTGACGGCTCACTGACCCCGGCATTGCGCCGCTACACCGAAAACGCCATCGCCCGCATCCGCGTCAGCCCCGAAGGCCAGGAAGGCTTGCGCGCCTTCCTGCAAAAACGTCCACCGAGCTGGCAAGCCGAAACCACCAAGGAGCCCCGCTGATGAGCGCACCTGTCCTCACCACCCTGCTGGTGGCCAACCGTGGCGAAATCGCTTGCCGGGTGATGCGTACCGCCAAGGCGCTGGGCCTGACCACCGTGGCCGTGCACAGCGCCACCGACCGTGACGCCCGGCACAGCCGCGAAGCCGACATTCGCGTTGACCTGGGTGGCAGCAAAGCCGCCGACAGCTACCTGCAGATCGACAAACTGATCGCCGCCGCCAAGGCCAGTGGCGCCCAGGCGATTCACCCCGGCTATGGCTTTCTGTCGGAGAACGCCGGATTCGCCCGCGCCATCGAAAACGCCGGCCTGATATTCCTTGGCCCGCCCGCCTCGGCCATCGACGCCATGGGCAGCAAGTCCGCCGCCAAAGCCTTGATGGAAACCGCTGGCGTGCCGCTGGTGCCCGGTTATCACGGCGAAGCCCAGGACCTCGAAACCTTCCGCGACGCCTGCGAACGCATCGGCTACCCGGTACTGCTCAAGGCCACCGCGGGTGGCGGCGGCAAAGGCATGAAAGTGGTCGAGGACGTCAGCCAACTGGCCGAAGCCCTGGCCTCGGCCCAGCGTGAAGCGCAATCGTCGTTCGGCGATTCGCGGATGCTGGTGGAGAAATACCTGCTCAAGCCACGTCACGTGGAAATCCAGGTGTTCGCCGACCAACACGGCAATTGCCTGTACCTCAACGAACGCGACTGCTCGATTCAGCGGCGGCACCAGAAAGTCGTCGAAGAAGCGCCGGCACCCGGCCTGAGCCCGGAGCTGCGGCGTGCCATGGGTGAGGCCGCCGTGCGTTCGGCGCAGGCCATCGGTTATGTCGGTGCCGGCACCGTGGAGTTTCTGCTGGATGCGCGGGGCGAGTTCTTCTTCATGGAGATGAACACCCGCCTGCAAGTCGAACACCCGGTCACCGAAGCCATTACCGGCCTCGACCTGGTGGCCTGGCAGATTCGCGTGGCCCGCGGCGAAGCATTGCCGATGACGCAGGATCAGGTGCCGCTGGTGGGTCATGCAATCGAAGTGCGGCTGTATGCCGAAGACCCGGGCAATGATTTCCTGCCGGCGACCGGTCGACTGGAGTTGTATCGCGAATCCACGCAGGGGCCAGGGCGTCGGGTGGACAGCGGTGTTGAAGAAGGCGACGAGATCTCGCCGTTCTACGACCCGATGCTCGGCAAGTTGATTGCCTGGGGCGAGGACCGTGAACAGGCGCGTTTGCGCCTGCTGAGCATGCTCGACGAATTCGCCATCGGCGGGTTGAAGACCAACATCAGTTTCCTGCGGCGCATCATCGGTCACCCGGCATTTGCCGCTGCTGAACTGGATACCGGCTTCATTCCGCGTTACCAGGAACAGTTGCTGCCGGCCCCCTCGGAGCTCAGCGATGGTTTCTGGCAAGCCGCCGCCCAGGCGTTTGCCCAGAGCCAGCCGCCTGCAACCCGTGCCGATGACCCGAGTTCGCCGTGGGCGGTGCCTAATGGGCTGCGTGCTGGCTTGCCGAGAGAAATCACCCTTCACCTGAGTTGTGAAGGCCAGGACCGGGCGCTGACGCTGGGTGACAGCAATACCCACAGCGCCCGGCTCAAGGGCGAGCAGCTGCTGACCGAGCAGGCTGGCGTGGCCCGTCAGCACCGCGCAATACGCCGTGGCGAACATGTGTATTTACAGTGGGATGGCGAGTTGCGTCGCATCGAGTCTTACGACCCGATCAGCGCCGTCGAGGCCAGCCACAGCCATCATGGCGGGCTGACCGCCCCCATGAACGGCAGCATCGTCCGCGTGCTGGTGGAGGCCGGGCAATCGGTCGAAGCCGGAGCGCAATTGGTGGTGCTGGAAGCGATGAAGATGGAGCACAGCATTCGCGCGCCCCATGCCGGGGTGATCAAGGCGCTGTATTGCCAGGAAGGCGAGATGGTCAGCGAAGGCAGTGCGCTCGTCGAACTGGAAGAAGCGTGAAATGAAGATCGGTCCTACGCATCGCGAGGACCGATCTGATCAGAACCTGGCTGTTGCCTGAACCACTACGCCGATGATTCGACATTCTTCGGCGTACAAGGCTTTCGGATACGTCGGATTGAGCGGGACCAGATAACGCTGCCCGCCCTCTTCGATGAGCTTGCGGAACGTGGCTTCGGCGCTGTCCGGCCACTGGGCAATGACCAGTTTGCCAGGCACCGCTTCCACTGCCGGGTCCACCAGGATCAACATGCCTTCCGGAATGCTGATGCCATTGGGTGCGGTCATCGCATCGCCTGCCACCCTCAACCAGAATGCCGGCCCCCGGGCGTGGTAATCGGACAGTTCATAGCGCTCCTTGCCATACACCGGGACCTCGCCGTCGCGCACTTCGGCAGGTTCGCGCCAGCCACTGACCGGGTAGCGGAAGTACGGGTTGTACTTCTGTGTCAGAGGGATTTCGTCGTCGGTTGACGCCTGGGGTTCCCGGATCACCAGCGCCACTTCGAGAAACTCAAGGCCCAGTGCCCGCAAGACACGGTTCATGTCTTCGATGCCGGGTTCACGACGTTTGTTGAGCCAGTGGCCAATGCCGCCCTGGGACATCCCGAGGCGCTCGGCGAGTATCTCTTGAGTGATTTTGAGTTCACTCATCTTGGCCTTGACCAATTCAATCCATTTATCCATGTGCGGCACGATACGTGGGCGACTCCGGCCATCAAAACACAAATTGTAGTATTTAAATACTCGTCACAAATACAGTTCGTATTAGGATCAATTCACGGATCTGAATCTAACACGGAGCTTGCTATCGCCATGAGCCAACCCACCAATGACCTGCCGGACATGCACATCGACACCACCCTCACCTCGCCCCTGGACTCAGCGGCGGCACAACGCGCGCTGGACTATTACTTGAAACCAGCTGTTTCAGAGGAAGTGGTCGAGCCGCGTTTTTTTGATGTGAACCGCAATATCAGCGGCGAAGAGGCACTGGTCCATGCCTTGGACCTGTTGCGCTGTGCTGCCGCCACCGCTTACGAGTCAGCCAGTCACCTGCAAGGCGCAAGCCGCGACCTGGCGTTTTCGACGGTGCACATGATCGACATGGCCAAGGCGATGGTCGATCGATCGCTGGAGAAGTATGAAAACGGTTGAGGCGAGAACGCAGATCGAGAAGACAGGAAAGAACTTTCCTGTCGCAAAGGTAAAAACGTTTGACTTGCAAACGAGAATGATTATTATTGCATCAACTGGTCGCGAGATCAGTCGATGGACCAGGTGACCTTAGGTCGGTCTCCTGGACTATCTCCTCATCAGGCTAATCACGGTTTTTGACCCGGCTTTTTGCCGGGTCTTTTTTTTGCCAGTTTTTCTGGCTTTGGCTTCAGGCTAATGAAGTCTTTGGGTGCTGCAAATTCGAAGGCGCGGATGATATCAAAAGAATGTCGGTTGGCAAGAGAAGCCCGGCATCATGGGTTGAAACCAGCGACAGATAGCACTTGAGAATCAATCGCACAGTCTCTAAGCTGCGGCAGCGTCAAGGAGGACGCCCCCACCTCTGCACCCCGCAATTTCCCTCGGTTTCACCCCACTCTTGCGTGTAAAGTAGCCGCCATAAAAATCATATTCAGGACCCGATTATGAGCGTGGCTAAATCCTCTTTCGACATCAGTGCCAACTTCGACAGCGGCAACATCCAGGTCATCGACATCAGCGATCCGCTCAAACCGCTTCTGGCCATTCGCCCGGACACACGCAGCGCCCATTTCCAGTGGTTCCACTTCAAGGCCAGCGGCCTGCACGTCGGCCAGGAGCATTGGTTTCGCCTGAACAATGCAAGCCAATCCTCCTACAACAAGGCCTGGACCGGCTATCAGGCGGTGGCGTCCTACGATCACGTCAACTGGTTCCGCGTACCCACCATTTTCGAAGGCGACTGCCTGCGTTTCAGCCTCGAAGCCGAGCAGACCCATGCCTGGTTCGCCTACTTCGAACCCTACAGCCGTGGCCGTCACGACTGGCTGATCGAGCAGGCGCTGACCAAGACCGGCACCGAACTGCTGGCCACCGGCAAGAGCGCCGAAGGGCGCGACATCCAGTTGTTGCGCAAAGGCACCGGGGCCGAAGGTCGACGCAAGGTGTGGATGATTGCCCAGCAACAYCCSGGCGAGCACATGGCTGARTGGTTCATGGAAGGCGTGATCGAGCGCCTGGAAAAACACGACGACCCTGTGCTGAACAAACTTCTGGCCAGCGCCGACCTGTACCTGGTGCCGAACATGAACCCGGATGGTGCTTTCCACGGCCACCTGCGCACCAACGCCATGGGCCAGGACCTCAATCGCGCCTGGCAGAGCGCCAGCCAGGAAATCAGTCCGGAAGTCCTGTTCGTACAGCAGCAGATGGAAAAGTACGGCGTCGATATGTTCCTCGACGCTCACGGCGATGAGGAAATCCCTCACGTGTTCACCGCCGGTTGCGAAGGCAATCCGGGTTACACGCCACGGATCGAAAAGCTCGAAGAACACTTCCGCAGCCATCTGAAACATACCACCAAAGACTTCCAGACCAAGCACGGCTACACCCGCGACGAACCGGGCCAGGCCAACATGACGCTGGCCTGCAACAGCGTTGGGCAGAAGTACGACTGCCTGTCGCTGACCCTGGAAATGCCGTTCAAGGACCACGACGACCACCCGAACGCGGAAACCGGTTGGTCGGGCAAACGTTCGAAACAGTTGGGCAAGGATGTGCTGACTACGCTTGCCGATATGGTCGACATCTTGCGCTAATTCGACTACATAGTGACGTGGCCTGACAACAGGCCACGTCACTCACTTGAGCATTTATGGCGTTGTAACAACGGATTTGCTCGGCAGTGAAACCAGTTCGGTAAAGCTGACAGCCTTAACGAAGTACAGGGCCTCACCATAGATATTGGTTGCGGTAAAGGTTAACCCCGTACTGTCTCCAATTTTTTCTGGCAAAGGGCCCAGCCCCTCAGAAACTTTCACACCGTATATTTCATATCGAACAGCTTTAGGTGATGCGTTCCAGCTAAAAGTAATTGTGTTAGCGGTTGAACCCGCTTTGGCAAAGTTTCCTGGTGCTGCTGGTGGGGATTGGGGTGGAGCGTAAGAGGATAGCCGCACAGCATTTTCGCGCCATACACGTGCTGTATCGGCGGTTACAACATTCCCTAACGGCAAACCATACTGATCCATGACGGCCGGTGTCGAGTAATAAATTGAATTTGGACCGCTACATAAGATACTTCGCGACTTTCCATTGAAATATCCAAAACGATAGTTATTCACCCCGTTGACATTGCAATGATTACTGCCCGCATTGTGGCCAATCTCGTGAGCGAATGTCGAAGCGCTGTTAGATACGCCTATCGCAGATCCACCTGGCATCCAACCCACGCCGATTGGTCCCCCGGGCACAATATAAGCAAAATTACCGTACGTAACATCTGGCTGGAACCTGGCCATACCCTCGGCAAAAATTGTACGTAATTTCCTAAGTGTTTCACTTGAAATAGGATAGTCGTCTTCAACTACCTCAATACCTACCAGTCTCAATGAAACATTGTCCACCAGCGAATTTCGCAACATCATGTTGACTAACTCTATCTTGGCCAATGCATCGGCATGCGCATCGCCACCCGCTCTAACAACCCCCGCCTTGGAGTATCCCATCAGTACATCTACAACAAAGTGTTCTGCTTGAGTTGAATCCACAGATGCAGTAGCGACCTGTTCACTCGGATTGGGGACAGCGTCTTCAATATCGGTATTAACCTCAGGCTCCGGAATAAAATGACTTACCCCCTTACTATCAACATGTAAAGAACCGAATTGTCCCGGCTTATTGATTAATGCTGTCAAACTTCCGTCAGCCGAACGAACCGTGACCAATGAACCCTCAGACTTATCCGGCATACGCAGCTTGCCACTCTCGACGGTATAACCATCAATAACCTTTGAACTTGAGCGCTCGAAAACCGCCGGCACAATCAAATCCGCATACAACTCAGCTGTCGACTTACTGGCAACATTCTCGACAACCCGGCTTTTCAATTCCCTGGAATCAGTCGTCGGCGGATGCGTACAGGCACCGAGTATCACAGCCAAACACACTAACGACAGCCCGGAAAAGGCGCGTCGTTTGGAACGCATACCTGCAATCTTGAACATGGCTCGTCTCCCTGAATGGCACGATCAGTGCTGTTTGACTGACACCCCTTTGGGACCACTGCCGTCTTCGAGCATTGAACGTGCTTTTTCAGGTCAGCGAAACTGTCAGTGTTGACAGGTAGGCAGACAATCACTGTGTGACAAAAGCCAAATCACAGCCCAGCGAGATCACCCTCGATCCTTACCCCGCAACATGCTGTCCAGCACTTCATCTCGCCGCACCCAGCCATGAAACAGCGCTGCCGCCAAATGCAGCAACACGGTCAGAAACAGCAGATACGCCAGATACCCATGTGCTTTGCGCAAAAACGCAAACACCTGCGCGTTCGCCGGCACAATCGACGGCAATTGCAGCGAACTGCTGAGCATCACCGGTTCACCCGATGCCGAAATCATCGCCCAACCCAGCAGCGGCAAGACCAGCATCAAGGCGTACAGCAACACATGCGACGCCTTGGCCGTCAGCGCTTGCCAACCCGGCAGGTCCGCCGGCAGCGGTGGCTGGGTGGTGGAAAAGCGCACCACCAGCCGCACGATCACCAACAGCAAAATCGCGATGCCCAAGGGTTTGTGCAAATGAATCAGCCATTCATGACGCTCGGACACCGAGGCAACCATGCCGGCGCCGATAAACAGCATGGCGATGATCATCAGCGCCATCAGCCAGTGCAGCAGGCGCGCCAGCGGGGCGAAGTGGTTCGGTTGGGTGCTCATTGCCGGGTCTCCTGTTTGGCGGCGGGCAACTGGCTGACTTCGCTGGTGCGACGCAGGTAGGAATTGGCGTAACCGGCTGAACGAGCGGCGAGCAGCGGGTCGTCGGAACCTTCGATCCCGGCAGGCAACACCAGCGGGTCGTAGTTGATGTCACGGCATTCGCCGTTGAGTTGAGGCTGAGCCTTTTCAAGCACCAGAGTGCCAGCGTTCAACACCTTGCGCCCTTCGGGCCAGGCCTTGCTGGCGTCGTTGACCGGATCGCCAGGGTTGGCCAGGGTGATGTTCAACTGCCAGCGCAACGGGCCTGCGGCGATTCGCTGAACCAGGTCTTTCTCCAGGAAATCACTGCCCTCCGGTGCTGTGGCCCCCGGTGCGTCCTGGTCCAGTGGCACCATGTTCCAGCGCACGGCCTGGCGTTGGCCGGCCGCGTTGACCAGGTAGAACGCATTGACGCTGTTGTAGTTTTCGGTCACGTAACTGGCCGACGGTTTGGCGGTTTTGATCCAGGCCAGGAACGGTGCGGCTTCCGGGTGTGAAGCAAAAAACGCTGGCACGGCCTTTGGGTCCGGTTTGCCGGTGGCCGGATCTGGCGACTGGGCTTTTTGCAGTTGATAGAACGCCTCGGGCGTGCCCACCGGGAACACCGGCATGCTGTTCATTCCCGTGCGCCACTGCTGGCCGTTGGCCTGAGTGAAACGCAAGGCCATGCTGCGGATCGGCACGGCACTGTCCGGTGCGTAGGGATTGCCGGCGGGCAAGGCGAAACGCCCGACCACCGGCGTCCGCGCTTCGTTGAACACCTGAGCGGTAGAATAGCTGCGTGCATCAAAGCTGCTTTCAAAATGCCCGATCACGCACACGCCTTTGGAATGGTTGCGACGGAAACCCGGATGCACGCCGTTGTTGGTTTCCAGCACATTGATGAGTTTCTTCGGGGTCAGGCGCTGTGGGTCGAAGGTGCCGTTGACGTAGGCAAACGCCCCGGCCACTGCGGCAACGACCACGGCAATGCCAGCCAGACGCAACGTCAGGCTCGCCGCACTCAAGGGTGGCCGGGGTGGCGGTGATGATCGATCTACCATGAAAGACTCCAGGGCCATCGGCCACAAGTGAGAAGAATCAAGCAGACGAACCGCACGCAGGTTTATTCCAGCGCGCGGTATTTATTTTTTCAGGCGTGGAATAACCTCGGGTGCCGGGCGTCTTCCTAGTCCCAAGCGTAGTGATGACTAGCCTGAACTTCATGAACGATATCGACGAACAACTGAGAGAAATTATTCCCGGATTGCGGCGATTTGCTGTGTCGTTGACGCGCAACTCCAGCAGCGCCGACGATCTGGTGCAGGCCAGTCTGGAGCGTGCGCTGTCGAGTTGGGGCGACAAACGTGCCGACGGTGATTTGCGCGCCTGGCTGTTCTCGATTCTCTATCGGCAGTTTCTCGATGCGCACCGCCGCACACGGCGCTATGCGCGCATGCTCGAATTCTTCACCGGCCGTGATGATGCACAGCCCTCGGTGGAGCGCTCCGTGATTGCACAATCCACCCTCAACGCCTTCGATCAACTGCCCACCGAACAACGCGCGCTTCTGCTCTGGGTGTCGGTGGAAGGCTTGAGCTACAAAGAGGTCGCCGAGATTCTCGACGTACCCATCGGCACCGTGATGTCCCGCCTGTCCCGGGCCCGCCAGGCCCTGCGCCAACTCAGTGAAGGCGAAATCACCCGCCCTGCCCTGCGGAGACTCAAATGATCAGCATGCCCCCAAGCGAGCGTGACTTGCACGCCTACGTCGACCACCAACTCAGCGAGGACGACCGACGTCTGGTGGAGACTTTTCTCACAAGTAATCCGGAGGTTGCCGACCAAGTGCGGGCCTGGCAGCAAGATGCCCAGCAACTGCGCGCGGCCCTGAGTGGCGTGTTGCAACAACCGGCCAATCCGGAACTCGATCCGGCCATGATTCGCCAACGCCTGAAACGCCAATCGCGGCGACATCTGGCCAGCGCGGCCGTGCTGCTGATCGCGGTCAGCATCGGCGGCTTCAGTGGCTGGCAGGCCCGTGAGATGACTTTCACAGGTGCCCAGCTGCCGATGACCGATGCGCTGCAGGCCTATCGTCTGATTGCCCAGCAAGGGATCCTGCCAGCCGACTACAAGGCCAGCGACGACGGCGACATGCAGGGCTGGCTCGACCGTTATTTCACCCAGGCCAATCGCTTGCCTGACCTGTCGGGGGCAGGCTTCAAACCGGCCAGCGGGCGCTTGCTCAGTACCGAACAAGGGCCGGCGGCAATGGTGGTCTACGAGAATCAGGGCGGGCAGAAAATCAGCTTCTACGTGCGCCCACCGGGACCGAAAAACTTCATGTTGCCAAGAGGCAGTCGCAGTGATGGCGACTTGCAGGCCGAGTATTGGTCGGGGGGCGGTTACAACTATGCGATGGTCAGCCCCGCGGATACGCCGGCGGCGCAGATGCTGAGGCAGACCGTGCAGTTCTAATCACACCCACAGAACATGAATGGAACACTGTTCTATTGTGGGAGCGGGCTTGCTCGCGAAAGCGGAGTGTCAGTCGACATTCATTGCACACCGGTGTTGCGCCCGGCGTAACCGAGCTTGCGCACGTTCTCGACTTCCGAGCGCAGGAACACCTCGTCATACAGATGGAAGTCCTTCAGCCGCGGCAAGTTGTAGTGGATCACCGTGTCGCGCTCTTCCGGCGGCAGAAACGCCAGGATCGCCAGGCTGCCCTGCCCCACGCCCAGAGCCACGCGTCCGCCGATATCGCCGGTGAAGGTACGAATCGGAAACGGCCCTTCGCTGCGGTCCAGGCAGATCGCGTCGAAGCCGCTGCGCGCCAGCAGAAACAAGGAATCGCCCAGCGACGCCGATAGCCGCAGCAGCGCCGGGCGCACCAGTTCGCGCAGGTTGCCGCTGTTGCCCGCGCGGGCGGCCAGGGCGAAAAAGTCCAGGCTCAGGCGGTAGCGCTTGCTACGCGCATCCTGCTCGACCATGCCCTCGTCCATCAGGTTGCGCAGCAAGCGGTGGGTGGTCGGTTGCGACAAACCGATGTGTTGCGCCAGTTGCGTCACGCGCTCCCCGCCCTCGACGGTATCGCCCAACGCACGCAGCACCGCAAACAGTCGTGAGACGGCGCCGACACCGACGTCATTTTTATTTTCATTCCGCTCAGTGGAATCAGACATGGATTTTCTCGACGATTAATTTACTCACCGAATGAAACTGAAAATAGTCATCGCTTCAGTGAAATAGGCCATTGAGCCCATCCTAGTCTTCGTCCTAATCTGCGTCCAGACAGGGGCGATTCGAACAACAGCGGCAGCCGACTCAAGTCGAGCGCCAACGCACCCCGGAAACATTTTTTCGTATCTGCCCATACAAAAAAGCGCGCCTTCGGGCGACGCATAACAATCTCAGGTGGAGGCGCACTCATGGCTTTTGTGCAACTTGAAAAACTCGGCAAACGCTACGGTGAAATCGACGCCGTGGTCGCCACCGACCTCTCGGTGGAGAAAGGCGAATTCGTTTCGCTGCTCGGCCCTTCCGGATGCGGTAAAACCACCACCCTGCAAATGATCGCCGGGTTCGTTGAAGTCACCAGCGGGCGTATCGTCCTGGACGGTCGTGACATCACCCATGCCAAGCCCGCCAGCCGTGGCCTGGGCGTGGTGTTCCAGAGTTACGCGCTGTTTCCGCACATGACCGTCAAGGACAACGTCGCCTTCGGCCTGCGCATGCGCAAGGTACCGAATGCCGAGATCCAGCAGCGGGTTGAGCGGGTACTGAAACTGGTACGCCTGCACCAGCACGCAGAGCGCTACCCACGGGAGCTGTCCGGCGGCCAGCGTCAGCGTGTAGCTCTGGCTCGGGCTTTGGTGATCCAGCCACCGGTGCTGCTGCTCGATGAACCGCTGTCCAACCTCGATGCCAATCTGCGCGAAGAGATGCAGTTCGAGATCCGCCGCATCCAGCGCGAGGTCGGCATCACCACGCTGATGGTCACCCACGACCAGTCCGAAGCCCTGTCGATCAGCGACCGCGTGGTGGTGATGCAGGCCGGACGTATCACCCAGATCGACGCGCCCTACACCCTCTACGAACACCCGCGGACCGAGTTCATTTCCGGGTTCGTCGGCAAAGCCAACCTGCTGCCCGGTGAACGCGACACGGCCGGTGTGGTTCAGGTGTGCGGACGTGGCGATGGCGACCTGACCCTGAGCCTGCGTCCGGAGAAAATCGATCTGCGCGAGGCTGGCGTTGGTCGCCTGCAAGGCAAGGTCAGCAGCCGTTTCTTCCTCGGCAGCCAATGGCTGTACGGCGTGTCGACGACCCTGGGCGAACTCTGCGTGGTGCGCCGCAACGACGGCTCGGCACCATTGAGCGAAGGCACGGCGGTCGGCCTTGACTGGGACGCGGCGCTGTTGCGGGTGCTGAGTGTCGACGAGGTGACGGCATGAGTGCACTCGCCGCCATTCGCCTGGGGCGTCAGGGTTACCTGCTGTCGGCACCTGCCCTGGCGTTGTATGTCAGCCTGCTGGTGATCCCGCTGATGCTGACGCTGCTGCTGTCGTTCAACGTCTTCGACTACGGCTCGGGGATCAAGGGCGACGCCTACACCGTCGAACACTACGGCAGCCTGCTGGGCGATCCGTACTTCTACGAGATCTTTCTGCGCACCCAGTGGATCAGCGCCCTCACCACCTTGCTCTGCGTGCTGATCGGGGTTCCCGAGGCGTACATCCTCAGCCGCATGGGTGCGCCGTGGCGTTCGATTTTTTTGATCCTGATCCTCACTCCGCTGCTGATCTCGGTAGTAGTACGCGCCTTCGGCTGGAGCCTGCTGCTCGGCGCCGATGGCCTGGTCAACCAGACCCTGCAAGCCTTCGGCGGCTCGCCGATGAAGCTGCTCTACACGCCGTTCGCGGTGGTGATTGCGTTGGTTCACGTGATGCTGCCGTTCATGATCATTCCGGTGTGGACCTCACTGCAGAAACTCGACCCGGCCGCCGAACAAGCCGCGCTGTCGCTGGGCGCCGGCCACTTCACGGTGATTCGCCAGGTGGTATTGCCGCAGATCATGCCCGGCATCCTGTCCGGCACCCTGATCGTGTTCGGCCTCGCCGCCAGCTCCTTCGCCATTCCCGGCCTGCTCGGCGGACGTCGCCTGAAGATGGTCGCCACGCTGATCTACGACCAGTACCTGTCGGAACTCAATTGGCCCATGGGCGCGGCCATCGCCGTGGCTCTGCTGCTCATCAACCTGCTGATCATGCTGTCGTGGAACCGCATGATCGAAGGCCGCTACAAGAAGTCATTGGGATAATTCGTCATGTCCAGGAACGGTTCTTTCGCCCTGCTGTTTCACACCCTGGTGGTGCTGTTCATGCTCGCACCGCTGGTGGTGGTGTGCCTGGTGGCCTTCACTCCGGAGAACACCCTGAGCCTGCCAACCACCGAGTTTTCCCTGCGCTGGTTCCGGGCCGTGTTCGAGCGTGCCGACTTTGTCGATGCCTTCTACAACAGCCTGATTCTGGCGTTCAGCGCGGCCAGTCTGGCGACGCTGATTGCCGTACCGGCGGCGCTGGCGATCACCCGCTTCGAATTCCCTGGTCGGGACTTTTTCAACGGGCTGTTTCTGTCGCCAATCATCATTCCGCACCTGGTACTGGGTGTAGCGCTGCTGCGTTTGTTTGCGCTGATAGGGGTCAACGGCAGCTTCGCCTGGCTGATCTTCGCTCACGTGTTGGTGATCACGCCGTATGTGCTGCGCCTGGTGCTGGCGTCGGCCATCGGCCTGGATCGCAGCGCCGAACACGCCGCGCAATCCTTGGGTGCCGGGCGTTTCACGCTGTTCCGGCAGATCACTTTGCCGATGATCCTGCCGGGGGTCGCCGGTGGCTGGCTGCTGGCATTCATCAACAGTTTCGACGAAGTCACCCTGTCGATCTTCGTCACCTCGCCGGCCACGCAAACCCTGCCGGTACGCATGTACGTCTACGCCACCGAATCCATCGATCCGATGATGGCGGCGGTGTCGGCACTGGTCATCGCGCTGACCGCGCTGACCATGATTCTGCTCGACCGGGTCTATGGCCTGGATCGGGTTCTGGTGGGCAAACAATGAGGACGCCATGGCTCTGCTGAAACGACTGGCCGAAGGCGACCGCCCGGTCCTGGACTTTACGCTCGACGGCCAACCGGCCAGCGGCTTGCTCGGCGACACCGTGCTGACAGCGGTGCTGACCTGCAGCGATCACCTGCGCGGCAGCGACTTCAGCGCCGAACCCCGCGCCGGCTTCTGCCTGATGGGCGCCTGCCAGGACTGCTGGGTGCGCCTGGGCGATGGCCGCCGGGTACGTGCGTGCTCGACGTTGCTAGAAGCCGGGCAACACATCAACCGCGAACCGGGGCGATCGATATGAACACCCATTCCAACTGCAGAAACCGAATCCCCTGTGGGAGCGGCGGTGCGACGATTCGACTTGCTCGCGAAAGCGGTCTGTCAGTCAACATCTCAGCTGCATGTGTCGCCGTCTTCGCGAGCAAGCCCGCTCCCACAAAAGCACAGCAGCCGAGGTGCGCATGAGATCCGTCGTCATCATCGGCGCCGGCCCTGCCGGAATTCGCGCGGCGCAAACCCTGGTCGCCCACGGCGTTCCCCCGGTGCTGCTGGACGAAGCTGCACGCGGTGGCGGACAGATTTATCGGCGTCAGCCGGCCAACTTCAAGCGTTCGCCAGTCAAGCTGTATGGCTTCGAAGCGCGCAAGGCCAGTGCGTTGCACCAGACCATCGACAAGTTGCGCGAACAGCTCGATTACCGCCCTGAAACCCTGGTGTGGAATGCCGAGGACGGCGCCCTCGACACCTTGCAGGACGGACGTGCCGCACGACTGGAATTTTCCCGGGTGATCGTCGCCACCGGCGCCACCGACCGGATTTTGCCGGTGCCGGGCTGGACGCTACCCGGGGTCTACAGCCTCGGCGCGGCGCAGATCGCCTTGAAGTTTCAGGGTTGCGCCATCGGCGAGCGCGTGGTGTTCGCCGGCAGCGGCCCGCTGCTGTACCTGGTCGCGTATCAATACGCCAAGGCTGGCGCCAAGGTGGTCGCGGTACTCGACAGCTCACCCTTCAGCGCCCAGGCTCGCGCCCTGCCCGGCCTGCTGTCGCAACCGGCCACTCTGGTCAAAGGCATCTATTACCGTGGCTGGCTGACCGCCCACGGCATCCCGGTGCATCAGGGTGCAACCTTGAAGCACGTCGAGGGCGAACAACGGGTGCAGGCGCTGATCTGGTCCGACGCAAAAGGCGAACATCGACTTAACTGCGATGCCGTCGCCTTCGCCCACGGCCTGCGCAGCGAAACCCAGCTCGCCGACCTGCTCGGCTGCGAATTTGCCTGGAACCCGCTCAATCGCGCCTGGCTCCCACAACGCGATCGCGCCGGGCGCAGCAGCGTCGCCGAGGTGTACCTGGCCGGTGACGGCGCCGGGATCATGGGTGCCGACGCCGCGGAAATGGCCGGCGAACGCGCCGCATTGGCGTTGCTCGAAGACATCGGCTACCTGATCCCGACGCAGCGCACCGCGCAGCTTGAACAGGTGCTGGAACGCATCGGCGATTTTCGTCAGGGCCTGGAACGCGCCTTCGCCTTTCCCGAGAACTGGGCCGCCGGCATCGCCGATGACGTGATGGTCTGCCGCTGCGAAGAAGTCCGCGCCGGCGATATTCGTGAAGTGGTGCGCGAGGGTCACTGGGAAATAAATCGGGTCAAGGCCCATTGCCGGGTCGGCATGGGCCGCTGTCAGGGTCGGATGTGCGGCGCGGCGGCAGCGGAGATCATCGCCTGCGAAAGCCGGCGCGCTGTGTCCGACATTGGCCGGCTGCGCGCCCAGGCCCCCATCAAGCCGCTGCCCTTTGGCCTGGAGATCGACGCATGATCGAAGTCGACGCAGTGATCATCGGCGGCGGTATTGTCGGTGCTTCGGCGGCGCTGTTTCTCGGCAAGGCCGGGCGTCGCGTGGTGCTGCTGGAGCGGGACTTCTGCGGTTCGCATTCCAGCGGCGTCAACTACGGTGGCGTCCGCCGCCAGGGCCGACCGTTGTCGCAACTGCCGCTGTCGCAACGTGCCCACGCCATCTGGGCGCAGCTGCCGCAATTGATTGGCATCGACGGCGAATATCAACGCAGCGGCCACCTGAAACTCGCCCGCAGTACAGACGATTTGCGTGCCCTGCAAGACTACGCTGCCAGCAGCCAGGGCTTCGGCCTCGACTTGCAGGTGCTTGACCGCACCGAGCTGCGCAGCCGTTTTCCATGGGTGGGAGACGTCGCGGTGGGCGCCTCGTATTGCCCGGATGACGGTCACGCCAATCCGCGTCTGGTGTCCCCTGCGTTCGCCCGGGCGGCGCGGCGCCACGGTGTGCAGGTACATGAGCAGTGCACGGTCACCGCCGTGGAACACGACGGCCAGCGCTTTTGCATACGCACACAAAACGGCCTGCAGTTGCACGCACCCTGGCTGCTGAACTGTGCCGGGGCTTGGGCGGGCAGCATCGCCGCGCAATTCGGCGAACCGGTGCCGATGCATTCCGGGCACCCGGCAATGCTGGTCACCGAGCCCCTGCCGTTGGTGATGGATGCCAGCACCGGCGTCGAGGGTGGCGGCATCTACGCGCGACAGGTCGCCCGCGGCAATTGCGTGTTGGGTGGCGGCCAGGGTTTTGCCCTGGACGACGCCCGCGCCCGCCCCGGTCAAGGCGCCGTGCTGGAAATCCTGCGCCAGGCCGTTGAGCTCTATCCGTTTCTTGAAGGTGCCCAGGCGATTCGTACCTGGAGCGGCACCGAGGGTTACCTGCCTGATCGCCAGCCGGTGATCGGCCACAGCCGTACCCAGCCTGGTCTGTTGCATGCGTTCGGCTTTGCCGGCGCCGGTTTCCAGATCGGCCCGGCGGTGGGCCAGGCGCTCACCGAGATCATCTGTAGCGGCGCGTCAAAGACGTCGCTGGATGCGTTTTCCATCACCCGGTTTCACTCCATCTCCGTAGTTTGATAGAGGAAGGTCGCGCCAATGAAAAACCTCAAACGCAACGCACTGCTCGGTTTGTCCTGCATGAGCGCCCTGCTCACCATCACCCAGGCCCACGCCGAACCGACGCTTTACCTGGGCATGAACGGCGGGACCATGGAGCGGCTTTACGCCGACAAGGTACTGCCGGCCTTCGAGAAGGCCAACAACGTCAAAGTGGTGATCGTGCCCGGGACCTCCGCCGATATCCTGGCCAAGGTCCAGGCCAGCAAGGACAATCCGCAGATGCATGTGATGTTCCTCGACGACGGCATCATGTACCGCGCCATCGCCATGGGCCTGTGCGACAAACTCGAAAACAACCCGGCCCTGGCGCAGATTCCCGCCAAGGGGCGGATCAAGGATGAAGCGGTAGCCGTCAGTCTCGGCGTCACCGGATTGGCCTACAACACACGCTTGTTCAAGGAGAAAGGCTGGAGCGCGCCGACCTCGTGGATGGACATGGCTGACCCGCGCTTCAAGGACAAACTGGTGTTCCAGTCGATGGCCTCCTCCACCTTCGGCCTGCACGGTTTCCTAATGTTCAACCGGATTCAGGGCGGCAGCGAAACCAACGTCGATCCGGGGTTCAAGGCTTGGCCGAACACGGTTGGGCGCAACGTACTGGAATACATCCCGAGTTCGGCGAAGATTTCCGAAATGCTCCAGACCGACGAGGCGGCGCTGTTTCCGCTGACACCGACCCAGGTCACCGCCCTGAAGCTCAAGGGCATGCCAGTGGAATACGCACAACCGAAGGAAGGCGCCGTGGTGCTCAACGTCGCTGAATGCGCCATCGCCAACAACACGCAACCGCAACTGGCGCAAAAACTCGCCGCGTTCCTGCTCACCCCCGAAGCCCAGGCCACCGCGCTTGAGGACGGCGACCAGATTCCTTCAAACCCCAATACCCCGACCTCCGAGCGAACCCGTGGGCAGGTCGAAGCGATGAAACAATACCTGGAGACCGCAATCGCGGTGGATTGGGATCAGGTCAACGAACAGCGCCCTGCGTGGAATGCACGGTGGAATCGGAGTATCGAGCGATAGGCGACTGACACGACTGCGCTCCACAAACGACGCCCCCTGTAGGAGCGAGCTTGCTCGCGATGGACGTCAACGATAACGCGTGCTGCCTGAGTGCCCGCGCTATCCTGAGTTTTTCGCGAGCTCGCTCCTACAGGCCCTTCCAAGTGACCGGTCGGAACCGCTCCGACGCGCACTGACACAACTGGAAGCAAATTCCCTGCTCTGGTTACACTATGGCGCCGCAGCTCGGGGAGCCTGCCCGCACACCAGAGGTGACATCTCAGTGGCCGTTCGACCGCCCAATCGTTCGCGAATCAAATCGCGCTGGCAATCGTTGCGTCGCCTTCTCGGCAAGGCACCGGCCGCCGGCAGCGCCGAGGCAGGCGAGGTTATCCACGACTACTTTCGCCACCAGGCCCATTCCCGGGGCTACACCCTCAGCCACAGCCAACAACGCGTGATCGACTGCATGGCCCGGCATGCCTGCATGCTGATGGGTGCTTCGACGAAATCCCTTCCCGGCCTTTACCTGCATGGTGCCGTGGGACGCGGCAAGAGCTGGCTGCTCGACGGTTTTTTCCGGGCCGTTCCCGTGGCGCAAAAACAACGCCTGCACTTCCATCAGTTTTTCGCCCAACTGCACCAGGGCATGTTCAAGCACCGCGAACAGGCCGACGCCCTGGCGGTCACCCTCGATGAACTGCTCAGGGATTGCCGGGTGCTGTGTTTCGATGAGTTCCATGTGCACGACATCGGCGATGCGATGCTCATCACCCGGTTGTTCAAGGCACTGTTCCAGCGCGGCATCCTGTTGCTGGTCACCTCCAACTACCCGCCCGCAGGCCTGTTGCCCAATCCGCTGTACCACGCCCGCTTCAAACCGGCGATCGACTTGATCAATGCGCGCATGCAAGTGATGGAAGTCGGCGGGCCGCACGATTATCGCAACCAGGTCCGCAGCCACGCGCAACAGCTGTTCACCCAAGGCCGGTATGTGTGGCCGGCCAGCGCGCTGCAGCGGCACTCATTGAATCTGCCGGATCGCGGTGCCCCGCCCCTGTCGCTCCCTGTAGGCACCCGACACTTCCAGGCGCGTTTGTGCGATGAGCGCCGCATCGGTTTTACTTTCGCCGACCTGTGCGACCAGCCTGTGGCCGTGATGGATTACCTGGAGCTGTGCCGCCGCTTCGATAGCTGGATCATCGATGACCTGCCGCGGCTCGGTGAATGCTCGATTGCCGCCCAGCAGCGTTTCATCAATCTCATCGACGTGCTCTACGACCAGGACAAGCACCTGACGCTGCTCGGGCAGCACGCCTTGCGAGAAAGCCTGGACGGCGATGCCATTGATCTGGCGCGCACCCGCAGTCGATTGGGGCAACTGGTGGAAGTCAGCGAACCGGCCTGACAGATCACCGGTCTTTCCCGCTATCATGTCGCGCATTTCCGGGGCCACTCGCCCTTTCCTTGATCAATGGCGAATCTGTTCATGCATACCCTTGCTCAATTGCGTGCCGGCGAGTTGTCGGGCATCACGCGGCTGGATCTGGTCGACGGCCTCACCGAATTCCCTCGGGAGATTTTCGATCTGGCGGACTCGCTGGAAGTGCTCAACCTCAGCGGCAACGCCTTGAGCGCCCTGCCCGAGGACTTGCATCGCCTGACCCGTCTGCGCGTGCTGTTCTGTTCCGATAACCGCTTCACCGAGTTGCCGGCCTGCCTGGGCCAATGCGCCGCTCTGACGATGATCGGCTTCAAGGCCAACCGCATCGCCCATGTGCCAGCAGCGGCGCTACCGCTGCTGCTGCGCTGGCTGATCCTGACCGACAACTGCATCGAGACGCTGCCGAGCGAGTTGGGAGAGCGGCCATACCTGCAAAAGCTCATGCTCGCCGGCAACCGTTTGCACGCGCTGCCGGAGTCGTTGCGTCAGTGTCATCGGCTGGAGCTGATSCGCATCGCCGCCAACCAGTTGACCGAGTTGCCGCAATGGTTGCTGGAATTGCCGAGCCTGACCTGGCTGGCCTATGCCGGTAACCCGCTGGAAACCGAAGCCGATGCCGCGGCCCTCGACGCGACACCGCGCATTGACTGGTCGGCATTACGCCTGGAGAAAAAACTCGGCGAAGGTGCGTCCGGGGTGATACATCAGGCTGCTTGGCAACCGGCTGACCAGCCAACCATGGCCGTTGCGGTGAAGCTCTACAAGGGTGAAATGACCAGCGATGGCTCACCGCTGCACGAGATGAACGCCTGCATCACCGCCGGCCTGCACCCGAACCTGATCCGCGTCGAGGGGCGAATTGTCGATCACCCGCAGCAAACCGCCGGGCTGGTGATGCAACTGATCGCACCGAGTTACCGCAACCTCGCCGCGCTGCCGAGCCTGGCGTCGTGCAGCCGCGACATCTACCCCGACGACTTGCGCTTGAGTGCCACGGTGGCGCTACGCATTGCCTCGGGGATTGCCTCGGTGGCCGAGCACTTGCACGGCCATGGCATCACCCACGGCGACCTCTACGGGCACAATATTCTGTGGAATGAACAGGGTGATTGCTTGCTGGGGGACTTTGGCGCGGCGTCGTTCCACGGGATTTCCGACAGCCTTGAAAGCCGTGCCTTGCAGCGGATCGAGGTGCGGGCGTTCGGGGTGCTGTTGGGGGAATTGCTGGCGCGGATCGACTCGGGGTTGAGCGATGAGCTGCATCGGACACTGGAAGATCTGGAGCGGCGTTGCTGTCAGCCGCAAGTGCTGGCGCGGCCGGGGTTTAGCGAAGTCGTGGAGCAACTGAAAAATCTGTGACCGCTGCGCGGTCATTCGCGAGCAAGCCCGCTCCCACATTAGATCGCGCCTGGCCGGGCAACTCGATCAACTGTGGGAGCGGGCTTGCTCGCGAAGACGGTGTCACTGGTGAATCAGATCAACCTGCCAACCCGACAAACATGTCCTGCACGTCGTCATGGTTATCGAGGCCTTCGAGGAACGCTTCGACTTCAGCCATCTGCTCATCGCTCAGGCCGCTGACCGGGTTTTTCGGCTGGTAGCCCAGTTTTGCCGACAGCACGGTGAAGCCTTGTTCCGGCAGGGCTTTCTGTACCGCGTCGAGGTCGGTCGGCTCGGTCAGGAACAGGGTTGCCCCCTCTTCACCCGGTTCGAAATCCTGCGCACCGGCTTCGATGGCGGCCATTTCCGGGTCGGCGTCCGGGGTGTCCGGCGACGCTTCGATCATGCCGACATGGTTGAAGTCCCAGGCCACCGAACCGGAAGCGCCCAGTTGGCCCTTGCGGAACGCCACGCGGATCTCGGCGACGGTGCGGTTGATGTTGTCGGTGACGCATTCAACGATCAACGGCACCTGATGCGGGGCGAACCCTTCATAGGTCACGCGATGGTATTGCACGGTCTCGCCCAACAGGCCCGCACCCTTCTTGATGGCGCGATCCAGTGTTTCCTTGGGCATCGAAGCTTTCTTGGCCTGTTCAACCACCAGGCGCAAATGCGCGTTGGTAGCAATATCGGCACCGTTGCGCGCAGCAATGGTGATTTCCTTCACCAGTTTGCCGAAGATCTTGCCCTTGGCATTGGCTGCCGCTTCTTTGTGTTTAACCTTCCACTGTGCGCCCATTTCTCACTCTCTTATCTGTGGCATCTGTGGCGCCGAGACATCTATTGGCCGACGCATTGCGCAAGTTTATACGGCCTAAAGTTGGCAATCGACCAAAAAATCCCGACTGGCATCGACATCTTCACCAACGGTTGTAGGGCGATTCTGAAATGCCGCTTTAACGTGTCCGCAATGCGCCGGGGTTTCGTACGCTTTGCACCCTATTCAACGGCAGTAGCGTGTTCGATGCACAACGACAAGGAAAGTCCCACCACCCTGACGCTTCTCGATGACGACCTGAGTTTCCAGGTAGTCCGGTTCAGCGGTCATGAAGCACTCAACCAGCCCTATCGATTCGACATCGAGGTTATCGGGCTGGCACCGGCCCTGAACCTCGAACGATTGCTGCACCAGCCGGCGTTCCTCGAATTTGGCCACGACCAAGAAATTCATGGTGTGCTGCACAGCGCAGGCTGTGAACATCGAAGCGCACACCGGGTCGCTTACAAACTGGTGTTGGTGCCCCGTATCCAGTCGCTGGATCAGCAACGCTGCCGACGGGTTTTCCAGCGCGCCAGCGTGCCCATGATCCTGCGCCAGTTGCTGGAGGAACATGCGCTGCCCGCTGGCAGTTATCGCTTTGAACTGGCAACCGGGCACTATCCGCTGCGACCTTTTTGCATTCAGTACGAAGAAACCGACCTGGCGTTGCTGCAACGGTTGTGCGAGGAAGAAGGCATTCATTATCACTTCGAGCATCAACGCGACGGCCACGTGCTGGTGCTGGCCGATGACAGCCTGAGTTTCCCCCAGGAGCCGTTGTGCATGCCGCTGCGCAGCGACGCCCTCGATGAACACCACGAACCGGTGATCAGCGAATTGTTCCAGCGCCATGACGCTCCGCGCTCCCCCGTGCGCCCAAGTGCCAGGAATCCTGGTGCACCGGACATCAGCGACGGCGCAGCCAACCACTTGTTCGCCCCGTCGAAACACTTTCCCGCTCGCGAACAACAGCATCGCGACCAGCTCAGCCGTCGCCAACTGGAACGCCTGCGCTGCCGACACCTGCAGATCCACGGTCAAAGTAACCAGGGTGCATTACGCAGTGGCCGGATCGTTCAGGTGGCCGGGCATCCGCTGACGAATTTCAACGATCAATGGCTGGTCACCGAAATCCGCCATCAGGGGCGTCAGTCATCCATTCTGCTCGACGACGCACCGGGCACGACGCCGGGCTACCGCAATCAATTCAGCGCCATCCCTTGGTCGACGGTGTTCAGGCCTGCGCTCAAACAACCCAGGCCGAGTATCCCCGGGTATCAGCCCGGCCAGGTGTGCGGCCCGATCGGGCAACCGGCGACGGTGGATGAGGATGGCCGGGTTCAGGTGCACCTCTGGCCCGCCACACAATCAGCCGCAGAGGCRTCCGATGGCCTGTGGCTACCGCTGGCGCTGACCACCGCCGAGGACTGGATTGATCCAACCCGCTTGCCCGTGGCTGGCAGCGAAGTACTGGTGATTTTCCTCGACAGTGATCCGGATCGCCCGGTGCTCTGCACGGCCATGGGCCCTCGGCCACAACCTCGCCACCCTCGTCCGCGCGAGCCCCGTGGCGATACCCGCCTGCTGTTCGACTGGCTGCTCAACCGCTCGGACCTTGCGCCCTGATGCTCAACCCTTGTCGGCCTTGCCGGCCGCAGCGGCGAATTTCGCCAGACGCACGTCCAGATGCCGTGGCCGACGCCCGTGATCCTCCGCTCGCTCCTTGCGGCGGATGGCGTTGCGCACCATCAGCGAACCGATGTAGCGAATCGGCTCCGGCGGGAAAAACCCCAGCGGCCCGTTGACCAGCGGCGAGCGGGTCCAGGGGTTGTCCAGGCCCTGGACCATCGACGCCAGAATCTGCCCGCCCATATGGCATGGCCCGACACCGCTGCCGGAGTAGCCGAAACCGTAGAACACATTGCCACTGGCGCTCATCTGCCCGAAAAACGGCAGCCCGGTCACCGAACGATCCGACGGACCATTCCAGGTCGCCTCGACCTTGACGTCGGCAAACGCCGGGAAGAAATCCGTCAGGCTGTTCTGCAACAGACCAGCATAAGGCGAAGGCTGATCGAACACCGGCAGCATGCGTCCGCCATAAGCGAAGGTATTGCCGCCCTTGCCGAGCATGATCCGGCCGTCGGGGGTGTTGTGGTAGTAGTGCACGAAAATCCGCGAATCGAGCACCGTGACACCGCTGATCAAGCCGATTTCATCCAGCAAATCCGGCCGTGGCTCGGTGATCAGCATGTCGCTGGAAACGATCGCCACGCTGCGTTCGAACTGCGGGAACGCCCGGGCCATCCAGGCGTTCATCGCCAGCACCACGCGGTCGGCGCGAATGGTGCCGTTGCGGGTTTGAATGCCTGCCGGCCTGCCCTCTTCCAGCCCGGTCATCGCGGTATTTTCGTGAATCCTCACACCCAATTGCAGGGCGACCCGGCGCAGACCGCGTACCAGTTTGCCCGGCTGCACACTGGCCGCGGCCGGGGAAAACCAGCCTTCCAGGTGTTTGCTGGAACCGGCCATGCGCTGCACATCGGCCACCGGTCGCTGGGTGAACGAGTTGATGCCGTTGCGCTCCAGCGCGGCGATGACCGCATCGGTCGAGCCGCATTGGGCACGATTGGTGGCGGTGTAGAGCGTACCGTCGAGGCGGTAATCGGCGTCCACCGCATATTGTTCGCAGAAGGCACCGATGGCATGGATGCTGCGCTCGGACTCCTTGACCAGGCGCACCGCCTCTTCGACGCCGAACAAACGCTCAAGGGTGAAATACTTGGCCGACCACGACAATGCACAACCGCCATTGCGTCCACTGGCCCCGGCACCGCAGATATCCGCTTCGATCAGCAACACGTCGAGTTCGGGGTTCTGTTCCTTGAGCATGATCGCGGTCCACAACCCGGTGTAACCGCCGCCGACGATGCACACGTCGGCGCGGCTGTCGCCTTCCAGTGGCGGACAGGTTTCGGATGCATCAGCCTTCAAGGCCTGGTCCAGCCAAAAGGGTCTCATGGGTCAATCTCCAGTCAGTGGCCCACACGCCGGCCTGCCGCAGACGCAGCAGGCCGCGAGGGACAGGATTCAGGAACGCAGGGGTTTGACGGTCATCGCTTGATTGGGTACGTAGGCGAAGTGAGTACCCAAACCGCCAGGGCGGCTGTTCCAGTGCGGGATCAACACCAGTGCGGAGAACATTGCGCAGCCGGCGAAGACGATGAACACGGTAACGGTGTCGAAGTAGCCCGGCAGCAGCCCGCCGAGAATCGCCCCGACCGAGCCGCAGCCGTTGACGAACCCGGCCGCCGTCGCACCGGCCTTGGCCGTGCCGAAATCGATGGCGGCAGCGCCGCTGATCATCGAGTCAGGTCCATAAAGGGTCAGGCCCATGACGAACAGCAATGCCACCACCAGGATCACGCTGCCGGTGTGCAGGGCCCCCATGAACAGCGCCAAAGACACGGTCAGTGCCAACAGGCTGAGCACACAAGCGGGCATGCGCCGGGCGCCGAACAGTTTGTCCGAGGCCAGGCCGATCATAATCGGCCCGAGCAACCCGGCCAGCTCGAACGAGGTCGGAATGATCGCCGCACCGACCTTGCCCACCGAAGGCATCTGTTCGAAGACGATCACCGGCCCCCACAGCAGAATCGCGTAACGCGCCGGTTTCAGCATGAAGTACGCCAACCCCAGCACCAGCACCGTGCGGTTGCGCAGGATTTCCTTCAGCGGCTCCCAGATGCTGATTTTGCTTTGGGCAAGGGTTTCTTCAGCCGTCAGTTCGGGCTCCGGCTCCACGGCCGGCAAGCCCACGTCTTCCGGTTTGTTGCGTTGAAAAATAAAAAACAGCACGGCGACCAGCCCAACCACCGCCGCACTGGAAACAAACGCCGCATGCCAGGTGCCGATGAGCGTATACGCCCACCACCCGGCAAACGGCGACGCCACGAGACCGCCAAAGGCGTAGCAGGAACTCCACAGGCCCAATACCCGCCCGCGTTGTTCGGAGGGGAAGAAACTGCCGAGGTTCTTGCACAGCCCCGACCATCCGGTGGACTGCGCCAGGCCTTGTATCAGCATGCAGGTAGCGAAAATCGGTAATGTTGCGAAGTTACCCATCACCAGCGCCGCGCCAGCGGAAATCAGCAACCCGCCGAGCACCACCACGCGCGGCCCGAAGCGGTCGGCCAGCATGCCCCAGGTGAATTGGCCGACGGCATACGCCGTCAGGTAGATGGCGTCGAGGTTGGCCATGGCCATTTTGTCGAGCATGAAGGTCGGGTCTTCGGCGATGCCGAGCTTGGCCACCGAGAAGGCTTTGCGGGTGAAGTAGAAAGCGGCGTAGGCGAGCCAGGTGATCGCGAAGATCTGCACGCGCCAACGCTTGATGGTGCCGATGTGCTTGTTCATTGTGGTTCTGACCTCAGGGTGTGAGTGTGCCGGCAGAATTGGAAGAAAACGCCTGTGTTTTTATTGTTGAGCACTGCGAAATCACCTTGTCCCTGTGGGCGATTCCGGTCAGATGAGTCCTGTAGTTGCACGCACAGGCTCATGGCACCCGCTGCTGTTCGATTGRCCAGTCACCGGGGCTGAGGTGGATAAAAACAATTACTGATTAATAAGTGAAATCGATTTATCGTATTTCAAAAATAAGCTCAGCTTGTTACTGGAGATTCCCATGTCGGTTTCCCACGCCCAGCTCAAAGCGTTCCACGCCGTGGCGGTCCATGGAAGCTTTACCAAAGCCGCCGAGCGGCTTTTTCTGACGCAACCGGCGATTTCCGACCAGGTGCGCAAACTCGAAGAGCGCTACGGGGTTTTGCTGTTTCACCGCAACAAGCGTTCGGTGCGCCTGACCGATCTGGGTGAGCGCCTGCTGAGCGTTACCCAGCGGCTTTTTGTGATCGAGGCGGAAGCCCAGGAACTGCTTCAGGAGTCCCAGGCCTTGCAGACCGGCAGCCTGATTCTGGCGGTGGATGCACCGGTGCACGTGCTGCCGCAGATCGCGCGGTTCTGCGAACGCTACCCCGGCATCAGCGTGAAGATCGAAACCGGCAACACCGATGAGTCGCTGTTTCGACTGTTCAACTATCAGGCCGACCTGGCGTTGCTGGGCCGTGACGTCAGCGATGAACGGCTGATCTCCCTGCCCCTGCGTAACGACCCGATGGTGGCGTTCGTGTCGCGCAATCATCCGTGGGCCGACCGCGAATCCATTACCCTCGCGGACCTCGACGACACGCCACTGGTGTTGCGGGAAATCGGTTCGGTGACGCGCCAGACCCTGGAGGAAGAAATGGCCGGCGCCGGGTTTCGGATTCGTCCGGCGATACAGGTCGAAGGCCGGGAAGCGGCGCGTGAAGCGGTGGTGGTGGGAATTGGAATTGGCGTGGTGTCCGCCGCCGAGTTTGGTGCGGACTCCAGGGTTTGTGCACTGCCGATTACCGACTGCAAACGGCGATTGACCGAGACGCTGGTGTGCTTGCGCGAGCAGAGTTCGCGGCGGCTGGTGGCGACCTTTCTTGAGATGGTGCGCGAGAGTCTTGTGTAGGCAGGTCTGGCCTCTTCGTCGGATCGCCGCCCGGAGCAAGYCCGCTCCCACAGGTGATCTATGAACGACACAAATCAAATGTGGGAGCGGGCTTGCTCGCGAATGCAGACGACTCGGTCTACCTGACAGGCGCCAACCCCAAAAACGCCTGAATCAACCGCAAATCCCGCCGCCGCTCCATGCACCCGATCATGTGCCGATTCACCAACCCCTCGCCAATGATCGGTACTGCCGCCACCCGCGGGTCATGGCTGACCTCCACCGACGACACCACCCCTACCCCCAGTTCGGCGGCCACCGCCTCGGTCACCGCTTCGCGGCTGTCCAGTTCCAGCAGCACCCGTGGATTGACCTTGGCCTGGGCGCAAGCCTCGTCGAAGGTGCGCCGGGTAATCGAACTCGGCTCGCGCAGCACCATGATCACCTGATCCAGCTCCTTGAGCTGTACGCCTTTGGCCTTATGCGCCCAAGGATGCCCGTCGGGCACCAGCGCGCAAATCCGTGATTCGTTCAGCGCCTGCAGATGCAAGCCCTTGCGCGGCTCGATCTCGGTCAGCACCGCCACGTCAGCATGCTCGGACAACAACGCCGCCAGGGTTTCCTGGGCGTTGCCCAGGCGCAGGTTCACCGTGATTCCCGGATAGCGCGCCCGCAGGCTGGCGAGCATCGGCATGACCATGTGAGGGCCGTCCGCCGCCACCTCCAGACGCCCGGTGAGCAATTGCCGATTGGCTTCGAGCATCACCTGCGCCTCTTCGGCCAGACCGAACATCGCCCGGGTGATGGCCGCCAGTTTGGTGCCCTCCTCCGTCAGCTCCACTCGACGGGCGGTACGGCGCAGCAAGGTGATCTGGTAGTGCTCCTCCAGGGCCTTGATGTGCCCGGTGACCGCCGGCTGGCTGATGAACAGCCGCGCCGCCGCCCGGGTAAAGCTGCCTTCCCGGGCCACGGCATCGAAGGCGCGGAGCTGAAACAGGTTCATGAATAACCCTCACTGATGGCTGGCATAACAACAAACAATTTGATTGATAACTCGGCAAATTGCAATTTAGGCCCTGTAGCTTCATCCCATCGATTGCGAGGACACGAGAATGAGTACTGCCGCACCCATCCTGCTCACCCCCGGCCCGTTGACCACTTCGCCCCGCACCCGTCAGGCGATGATGATCGACTGGGGTTCATGGGATGACCGCTTCAATCAACTGACTGCCAGCCTCTGCGAGCAACTGCTGGCGATTATCAACGGCGCCGCCACTCACCACTGCGTGCCCCTGCAAGGCAGCGGCACATTCGCGGTGGAGGCAGCGATCGGCACCCTGGTGCCTCGGGACGGCAAGGTTCTGGTGCTGATCAACGGCGCCTACGGCAAACGCCTGGCAAAAATCTGTGAAGTGCTGGGCCGCGCCTTCAGCACCTTCGAAACCGCCGAAGACGAACCGACCACCGCCGCCGACGTTGATCGCCTGCTGCGGGCCGATAACGGCATCACCCATGTCGCCCTGATTCACTGTGAAACCAGTACCGGCATTCTCAATCCGCTGCCAGAAATCGCTGACGTCATTGCACAACACGGCAAACGCCTGATCATCGACGCCATGAGTTCGTTCGGCGCGCTGCCGGTGGACGCGCAACAGGTGCCCTTCGATGCACTGATCGCCGCCTCGGGCAAATGCCTGGAAGGCGTACCAGGCATGGGCTTTGTCTTCGCCCGCAAAGAATCCCTGGCCAGCGCCGCCGGCAACTCGCATTCGCTGGCCATGGATTTGCAGGACCAGCACGCCTATATGGCCAAGACCGGCCAGTGGCGCTTCACCCCGCCGACCCATGTGGTCGCGGCGCTGCACGAAGCCCTGCTGCAGTACAACGAAGAAGGCGGCTTGCCGGCCCGGCACGAACGTTACGCCGCCAACTGCCAGGCACTGATGGAGGAGATGGGCAAACTGGGGCTGCGCAGCTTCCTGCCGGCGGCCATTCAGGCGCCGATCATCGCCACCTTCCATGCCCCGAAAGATCCGCGTTACCAGTTCAAGGAGTTCTACGAGCGGGTCAAGGCCAAGGGTTACATCCTCTACCCCGGCAAACTGACCCAGGTCGAAACCTTCCGCGTCGGCTGCATCGGTCATGTCCAGCCAGCCGAAATGCGCGAAGCCGTAGCGGCGATTGGCGAAGTACTGCGCGAGATGGAAGTGTTAGAGATCTAACCCACACCGCATTCCCCTGTGGGAGCGAGCTTGCTCGCGATAGCGGACTGACATCCAACATTGATGTCGACTGCCAGGGCCTCATCGCGAGCAAGCTCGCTCCCACAAAAAACAGTTTTCCTAAATAGCCAGTTATTACAGGATTCAGATCACCATGAACTACACCAACCCAACCAAACTGCAAGCCGCCATCCTCGACTGGGCCGGCACCGTAGTCGACTTCGGCTCCTTCGCCCCGACGCAGATTTTCGTCGAGGCCTTCGCCGAGTTCGACGTCCAGGTGTCCATCGAAGAAGCCCGTGGCCCGATGGGCATGGGCAAGTGGGACCACATCCGCACCTTGTGCGATCAGCCGGAAGTTGCCGAGCGTTATCGCAAAGTGTTCGGCCGCACGCCGACCGACGATGACGTCACCGCGATCTACCAGCGCTTCATGCCCCTGCAGATCGAAAAAATCGCCGAACACTCGGCGCTGATTCCGGGGGCGCTGGAGACCATTGCCAACCTGCGCCAGCAAGGAATCAGGATTGGCTCCTGCTCCGGTTACCCGAAACAGGTCATGGACAAAGTGGTCGAACTGGCCGCCACCAACGGCTACGTCGCCGATCACGTGGTCGCCACCGACGAAGTCCCGAATGGCCGCCCATGGCCGGCCCAGGCGCTGGCCAACGTCATCGCCCTGGGCATCGACGATGTCGCCGCGTGCGTGAAGATCGATGACACTGTGCCGGGCATTCTCGAAGGTCGCCGCGCCGGCATGTGGACCGTGGCGCTGATCTGCTCGGGCAACGCCCTGGGCCTGGACTACGAAGGTTATCGCGCGCTGGGCAGCGACCAACTGGACAGCGAACGCAAGCGCATCCACGCCATGTTCGAAGGTTCGCGCCCGCACTACATGATCGACACCATCACCGATCTGCCGGAAGTGATCGCCGACATCAACAAGCGTCTGGCCAACGGCGAAATGCCGCAATCGAGCTAAAAAACGCAACTCCCCCCTGTAGGAGCGAGCTTGTTCGCGATGGTGTGTCAGTCGACATCAACGTATCTGACACTCCATCGCGAGCAAGCTCGCTCCTACAGGTTTTTCTGTCCAGGACATGAACCAGAGCATTCAGCGACCAATCGCCTCAGGCAAACCCGGTGAAACAGGATTACAGTTAAAGCACACCGTCGGACAAGAACGGTGGCTTTAAACCGGACCTCTGAGGAACACCGTATGCCGTGGAAAAATTCCGCCTCGCGCTACAGCACCGTATCGATCGCGCTGCATTGGTTGATGCTGGTCCTGCTGGTGCTGGTTTACGCCTGTATCGAGTTTCGCGGGTTCTTTCCCAAGGGCAGTGGCGGGCGCACGCTGATCGTCGAGTCGCACTTCATGCTCGGCCTGACCGTATTCGTTCTGGTCTGGCTGCGATTGTTCGCACGCAGTCTCGGCCCGGCACCGGAGGTCTTCCCGGCCTCGCCGCACTGGCAAACGACGCTGGCCAGGCTGATGCACTGGGCGCTGTACATTTTCATGATTGTCACGCCGATTCTCGGGTGGCTGGTCACCAGCGCCAAAGGCAATCAGGTGATGTTCTACGGTGTCGATTTGCCGATGCTGATCGCGGAAAACAAGGACCTGGCCAAACAACTCCAGGACTGGCACGAGCTCGGCGGCACTATCGGCTATTGGCTGATCGGCCTGCATGCCGCGGCCGCGCTGTATCACCACTATGTGGTGGGCGATAACACCTTGCTTCGGATGATGCCCAAGAGCGTGAACCGCGATACCTGAGGCCACTGGCAAAACCTGTGGGAGCGAGCCTGCTCGCGATAGCGGAGTGTCAGGCGAATCATCATTGCCTGACGGATCGCCATCGCGAGCAGGCTCGCTCCCACATGAGATTGCGTGTGTGCTTCAGATTTGTGGACTGAACCCCCGCCACCCCTGCAAGCCGCCGGTGTGGATGAAGATCAGTCGCGTACCTTGGGCGAATCGGCCCGCTTCGACTTGGTGCTTGAGTGCCAGCAGTGCCTTGCCGGTATACAGCGGCTCCAGTGGAATATTTCCCGCCTGCTCTGTCTGTTCGATAAAGTCGAGCAGCAGCGGATCAACCTTGGCAAACCCGCCGCGACTGGCCTCGAACAGCTCATACGCCGCATCGACCAAACCCGCTTCCTGCACGATCCTCTCGACCTGCTGCGCCACTCCATGATCGTCAGGCACTGCCAGGGCACCGTACACCGGATGATCCCCTGCTTCAGTCAGCACCAGGCCGGCCAGCGTCGTGCCGGTTCCGCAGGCCAGCCACCAGCCGTCGTAGTCGTTCCAGCCCAAGCCACCCAGTTGCTCGTCAACTTGAGTACGCAGTTGCCTGCAACCTTCAGCGCCAGGCAATCCTCCCCCACCTTCAGGCACCGGATGCAACGTCGGGTACCGTGCTTGCCAGGGCTGCCAAAAACCCGCTTCATGTCGCGCCCGATAGCCGCCGTAACCCAGCCAGTGCAACTGCATGCCGAACGCCTGCAAATCCCTCACCGTTGGCGTTTCCTGAGGATGCCCGCGCAACAGGCCGACGGTGGAAAAGCCGAAACGCTTGCCCGCCGCCGCCAACGCGTGGAGGTGATTGGAGTGCGCCCCACCGAGACTGATGATGCCTTCGGCACCGATGCGCTCGGCGGTCTTCAGGTGCTCGATGAGCTTGAACCATTTGTTGCCGCTGATCAGCGGGTCGATCTGGTCCAGACGCAGGATGGCCACTTCGATGCCGGCGTGAGCAAGCCAGTCGAGGTGAAGGGGGTCGAGGGGGGCCCGGGGTAGCCAGGTGTCGGAAGGGAGAAGCATCAATGCCGGCTCTAGGTGAAGATCCGGCATCTTAACAGCCATGCGGACGCTATCGCGGGCAAGTCGAATCGTCGCACCGCCGCTCCCACAGTGGATTTGTGTCGCTCACAAAACTCATGAACAACACAATAACTGTGGGAGCGAGCTTGCTCGCGATGGCCATTGGCACGCTTGACCTGTCTGTTACAACTGCGCCGCCAGACGCGAACCCTGGTTGATCGCCCGCTTGGCATCCAGTTCCGCCGCGACGTCCGCGCCGCCGATCAGATGCACGTTCTGCCCCGCCGCCACCAGGTTTTCATGCAATTCACGCAGCGGATCCTGCCCGGCGCAAATCACGATATTGTCCACCGACAGCACCTGCGGTTCGCCGGTTTCACCGATGCGGATGTGCAGGCCTTCGTCGTCGATCTTCAGGTATTCAACGCTGTTGAGCATCTGTACCTGCTTGTTCTTCAGACCCGTGCGATGAATCCAGCCGGTGGTCTTGCCAAGGCCGTCACCGACCTTGGACTTCTTGCGTTGCAGCAGGAACACCTCGCGGGCCGGCGCATGGGGCGCTGCCTTGATACCGGCAACACCACCGCGTGCCTCAAGGTGCGTATCGATACCCCATTCCTTCCAGAACGCGGCGCGGTCCTGACTGGTAGCCACGCCTTCATGAACGAGGAACTCGGAGACGTCGAAACCGATACCACCGGCACCAATCACTGCGACACGCTTGCCGACCGGTTTGCGCCCCAGGATCACATCCAGGTAGCTCAACACCTTGGCGTTTTCCACTCCCGGAATCGCCGGCACGCGCGGCGCAATACCGGTGGCCAGGATGATCTCGTCGTAGCCGCCCTCGAGCAGCGAGGCTACGTCAACGCGGGTGTTCAGGCACACCTCGACGTTGGTGGTCTGCAACTTGCGGTTGAAGTAGCGAATGGTCTCAAAGAACTCTTCCTTGCCCGGAACGCGCTTGGCGATGTTGAACTGACCGCCGATTTCGCTGGCCGAATCGAACAGCGTCACCTGATGGCCACGCTCGGCGGCCACGGTCGCGGCGGACAAACCGGCGGGGCCGGCACCGACCACGGCGATTTTCTTCAGTTGCTGCACCGGCAGGTAATTGAGTTCGGTTTCGTGGCAGGCACGCGGGTTGACCAGGCAACTGGTCAACTTGCCGCCGAAGGTGTGATCGAGGCAGGCCTGGTTGCAGCCGATGCAGGTGTTGATTTCATCGGCGCGACCTTCAGCAGCCTTGTTGACGAAATCCGGGTCGGCAAGGAACGGCCGCGCCATGGACACCATGTCGGCATCGCCCTCGGCGAGAATCTGCTCGGCGACTTCCGGGGTGTTGATACGGTTGGTGGTGATCAGCGGAATATTGACCGAACCCCGCAGCTTGGCCGTGACCTTACTGAACGCCGCACGCGGCACTTTGGTGGCGATGGTCGGAATCCGCGCTTCGTGCCAGCCGATACCGGTGTTGATGATGGTCGCGCCGGCCTGCTCGATGGCCTTGGCCAGCTGCACGATTTCTTCCCAGGTGCTGCCACCTTCGACCAGGTCGAGCATCGACAGACGGAAGATGATGATGAAATTCGGGCCAACTGCTTCACGCACGCGACGAACGATTTCCACTGGCAGGCGCATGCGGTTTTCGTAGCTGCCGCCCCAGCGGTCGGTACGGTGGTTGGTGTGGGCGGCGAGGAACTGGTTAATGAAATAACCTTCGGAGCCCATGATTTCCACACCGTCGTACTCGGCGGTTTGTGCCAGTACCGAGCAGGTGACGAAATCGCTGATCTGCTTCTCGATGCCTTCCTCGTCCAGTTCCTTGGGCTTGAACGGGTTGATCGGCGCCTGGATCGCACTGGGCGCGACCTGTTTCGGGCTGTAGGCATAACGACCGGCATGGAGGATCTGCATGCAGATTTTACCGCCTGCGTCATGCACGGCACGGGTGACGATACGGTGCTTGAACGCCTCTTCTTCGGTCGTCAGCTTGGCCGCGCCGGAATACACGCCGCCCTCGTCATTCGGGCCGATACCGCCGGTGACCATCAGGCCGACACCGCCACGGGCACGTTCGGCGAAGTACGCCGCCATGCGTTCGAAGCCACCCGGCTTTTCTTCAAGACCGGTGTGCATCGACCCCATCAGGGTTCGGTTGCGCAGCGTGGTGAAACCCAGGTCCAGCGGAGCCAACAGGTGCGGGTATTGAGCGGCGGTCATCGGTAACTCCACATCGAGCGATCACGGAAAGTGCAGGAGCTCTACGGCCCCCATCAGTCATGTTCGACAGACTAAGAGTCGCGACGCTGTCGCTCAATGACTGTAACTGACAACTTAATGATCGAAATGAGCAGCTACAACTCAACACTAAAACGACCTTCCGGTGCAGGTCCGGGTTGAAACCTGCTCCAGGAAGGTCGCACCTTTCGGACTTTGGACAAGCCCGCAAGGTTTACGCGCAGAACCGGCTTAGCATGCGCCTGCTACCGTCCGCTGAGGTGCAACGTAGTCGTCCTGTTGCTTCGCTCGCTGAGTCAGCGCCAGCATCGTCAGGAACCCGAGCACAATCAGTACCGGATAAGCCATCAACAGTTCGGAAAGGGAGTACTTCCAGGCCAAAGGGCGCCCGACACCCAGCATGGCGGCATACATCCAGGACACTGCCGACAACGAGCCGCAGGCTAACGCCAGCATCCGTGCACTGAATCCGAGATTGAGCAACGAACCTGCCTTTTGCAGGGCTGGCAGTACCAGGCGATGCAACAAGACGCCGTTGTAACTCAACAACGCGACAATAATGACTTTGGCTTGAAGCTTTGGATTCATGAAGTATTCGACACCTTTATCCAGGTAGTCGATACCGACGACAGCGACACCCGTTACCCACAGAGCTATCAGTGCAACGATGACAGACTTCTGAAGGCTTTCCATGTGAGCATTATCATGCTCAGTGAATACCTTTCGCCTTAACAGGTCTTTAACCATAGCGACATCACTGGTCAACACCAAACCAATGGCTACACAACACGCCACCAAATGAACGTAAATAACACCCAGACGTAAAAACTCCAGGAATTGTTTATTTTCCAGCAGGCTCATGATTATATTTATCGCCACGGTATTTTCTCCACCTTATTCGACAGTACAGATCGACTAACTGACAGGATTCTTAATTATTAAAACCCTGTGCGACCTTACTTCTAAAAGATAAGCCAAATCATGGACTCGGCACTGTTAACCTCATTGATTCGACTGGCAAATCAATGACCGGCTTGTTTATCACCTCCCTGAATTTCAGATAAACCCCCCATTTGCACTCACTGCATTTGAGATTCAACTTCCACTTCTTTTTTGCGATTGCTGGGGCAGGTCATGGCTGACGTGCTTAGGAATCAGAGACCACAGACGCTGCAATGTTCACTTTCCGAGCAAGCCACCGACAAACGGTGCGTAGCGCAAGTGCACATGAAGCGACGGTAATGAGTCAACTTTCACGCTATGCCACACCACTACTGGCCTGCTTGACTACATGCACTTTTACAACTGCATATTGGATCCGCTAGTTGTTATACATCCGACAACACGCACAATAGCGAGCGACTCTCATCCAGAGCAAAGTCTCACTGCGGAGTCCACCGTAATCCGGCCACCCTTTCAGGCAGGCAATAACGCAGGATCAATTGAAACAACCAGGGTGCGAACCAAGTTACTTGATCGTCAGCGAATGGAAGTTTTGGTCGCGGATCAAACTGGAATACGAGGACCTGTGTCATGCTCAAAACCCGAAGTAAACAAATGCCGTAGCTGCCGCCATACCCCATGCGGCCAACGCCATGACTGTTGAATTGTACGGTAATCGGGATTCGCTCAATCGCTGCAAGCCGGGCTTCGAAAAACCGGCCTGGTCATAACGGCAATCCATGATTGCCCGGTAGGTATATCGGAGGCCGACTAACAGAAACAGGGTAATCAGGCCGAGGACAAGTCCACGCCTGATAGGCGGTTTAACCAATGGCGCAAGGTGATTCTGTGCGCAGGCAACGCTATAGACTTGCGCAACGGTGATTAGTTGATAGTCCGTCGAAGACCGCTTCTGGCCATTCTGGATCGCCGCCAGTTGCTCCAGATCCAACACCTGATACTTCCAGAGCGTTGACGAACCTTTGCGGCAGAAGGTAAATGCAGCAGGACTTGAGACGGCGATAATACAAGCGTCGTTGATGTCCAGTTTTTTCAGCGTTTCCGTGGCTGACCTGGTGAAGTCCAGGTCGAAGACCGAAGTAACCCCGGTAGCAGAAGCCGCGACCGCAACCAAAAGGCCGCTCAAGACGCAGATGGCTGAAATGTTCAAGGCAGGGTTTCCTTTTTCCATTGTTTCTTTGATTTCGCAGTTCGGTTCCAACCTGCTTTGATGAGTTCCAGTACGCTGCTGGCACCCCGATAGCTAATGGGCAATTGAATGGAAGGAGAAAGGGAGGGCATCCATTGCCCTCCCCTCCGCTGTCCACGCTCCCTGCGACAGTACTGACCAGGACCTCAAGTGGCCAGAATGAAGTCCGTCTGATCAACGGCCGCGCTGTTGACGCCGACAAGACGGATGGAGTCCGCCCCGAACCCAACCACCGTGTCTGCCCCGTCAGCCGCTATGCTCACGTTGGCAGCGAACGTCGCGCTGGTGATCCCCAGCCCCGTGACATTGAGCAAGTCCTGCTCTGCGGCCAAATTGGCTCCGAAGTTCAGGATCGTATCGTTGCCGAAACCCGCGGCAGCAAACACGAAAGTATCGTTGCCGGCGACGCCGCCACTCATCACGTCATTACCGCCACCGCCGATGAGAACGTCGTTACCCGCACCACCCACGATCGTGTTGGCCAGCCCGTTGCCGGTGCCCGCGAAGTTGCCGCTGCCGCCGAAAAACAGATTTTCGACGTTGGCACCCAAGGTGTAGCTCGCGAGCGAGGTCCAGACCGTGTCGTTGCCGGCACCGGCGAGCTCGATCACCACATCCCCAAGGTCGGTGACTTCGTAGACATCGTTGCCAGCACCGCCGGCCATCGTGTCGGCACCTGCGCCACCGATGAGGAGGTCGTTACCCGCACCGCCCACGAGCGTGTTGGCGAGTACGTTGCCGGTGCCCGCAAAGTTGCCGCTGCCGCCGAAAAACAGATTCTCGACGTTGGCACCCAGGCTGTAGCTCGCAAGCGAGGTCCAGACCGTGTCGTTGCCGGCACCGGCGAGCTCGATCACCACGTCCCCAAGGTCGGTGGCTTCGTAGACATCGTTGCCAGCACCGCCGGCCATCGTGTCGGCACCGGCGCCACCGATGAGGACGTCGTTACCCGCACCGCCCGCGATCGTATTGCCGAGCACGTTACCGGTGCCCGCGAAGTTGCCGCTGCCGCCGAAAAACAGATTCTCGACGTTGGCACCCAGGGTGTAGCTCGCAAGCGAGGTCCAGACCGTGTCGCTACCGGCACCGGCGAGCTCTATCACCACGTCCCCAAGCTCGGTGACTTCGTAGACATCGTTGCCAGCACCGCCGGCCATCGTGTCGGCACCTGCGGCACCGATGAGGACGTCGTTACCCGCACCGCCCACGAGCGTGTTGGCGAGCGCGTTGCCGGTGCCCGCGAAGTTGCCGCTGCCGCCGAAATACAGATTCTCGACGTTGGCGCTCAGGGTGTAGCTCGCGAGCGAGGTCCAGACCGTGTCAATACCCTCACCGCCAAGCTCGGTCACCACGTCCCCAAGGTCGGTGACTTCGAAGATATCGTCGCCGAGACCTCCAGCCATGATGTCGGCACCCGTACCGCCGATGAGAATGTCATTGCCCGCATCACCATTGAGGAGGTCGTTGCCGCCCAAGCCGTTCAGGATGTCGTTGCCAGCAGCTCCGCTGGCAATGTCGTCGCCTGTCGTGCCGGTCCATATGTCGACACCGGCAGTACCGACAAACACATCACCGGCGGCCACCGGGGCCGTAGCGTCAGACGCAATGCTTTCGGCCGCACCGAAGTCATCCACGTAACTGACCACCACGCGCACCTGATCGCCGACCTGAGCCAGGCCAAGCGTGAACGTGCTGGCGGTGGCTCCGACGATGTCGACGAAGGTGACCCCGTTGGTCTCCTGCCACTGGAAGGTGAACTGCGGATTGCTGAGGCCATCGACGTCGATGATGGTCGACGTGTCGGCGGTCAACACCTGGTCCGGAAACGCAAGCCCGAGGATGATCGGCCCGGCAGTCGGTGCGTTGTTCCCCGACGAGTCGACGATCTCCAGCGTACCCTGGGCATCCTGATATACCGCCCGAACGCGGAGGTTCAGACCGGCGACATCATCCGTCACCAGGTAAGTGGCGCCGACCGCCCGCGATACCTCACCGGCGGCAAAAAAGGTGATGTCTTCAAAGATACCTGAGCCGGCAACGTTTTCGACCTGCCAGTAGTAAGCCACGGGACCGGTAACCGCGCCGGTCGGATTGGCCGCACTCACGTTGTCCGCGTCGCGGACCGACTGATCGCTGACACGCAGCAATTGGCCGGCGACAGACGCGTCGGTACGTGCACCAGTGGTAGCATCGAGGATTGCCAGACGCCCCACAGGACCGCTGTTCAAGGCGGTGCCAACGCCGGACGCCTGCGCCTGGTCGGCGAACTGCAGACGCTCGATGCCCGTCAGGCGATCGACGCCATCACGGCCCGCCACCAGATCGGTCACGATGACGGTGTTGCCATCGACAGCGACGCTGTACTCCGAAAAATTACCGGAGAACACCGCGGTGTCGAAGCTGTCAGTGCCGGTCAGAATCTCCCGCACGATGACCAGCTGGCCCGGGTTGTAAGTACCGTTGAGCATCGCCTGAACCATCGGCACCATGCTGTCGAACGTGGCGATTTCATCGCCAGTTCCATCAGCGTTTGCCCGTACGCTGATACGCACGTTCAGCCACTTGTCACCGTCGATGATGTCGTCACCACCGCGACCTTCTATGAGGTCGCTGCCGCTGCCACCGAGGATGATGTTGCCGCCGTCGAAGAACGTCGCTCCGACTGGCAGCAGACCCGCCAGGCCATTGATCAGGCTGATGTTGGTCAGCACACTGCCGGTTGCACCCGCGGTGGGTAGCGATGTCGCATCTTCGTTATCACCGCGCAGGAAGTCACCGTGGGACGAACCCGACAGCCCTTCCATGATGTCGAAACGCACCAGTGCCGAAGCTCCCGAACCCGGCTGCACTGGCACATCGAAGAAGCGGTCGCTGTAATCGATGGTCACGCCCTGGGCGAGATCCTTGAAGGTCGCCCAGTCATAGCCCGAGCCGCCGATATAGCGGTCACCGAAGCCGAGACTGCCGACCATGATGTCGTCGCCGCCTTCGCCGTTGAACTTATCGTTCTCGTTGCCGCCGATGAATACATCGTTGCCGATTACCGGATCGTTGCCGAGCGGATCGAAGTTGTCGCCAGGCGCACCGTCCGAGGTGCCCTTCTCGATCCAGTCGTCGCCTTCGTTACCCATGTCCTGTTCGTTGGCTTTGCTGCCCAGGATGAAGTCGTTGCCCTGGCCACCAATGGCCTCGGAGGCGTCCTCACCGGTCACGATGAAGTCGTTGCCGAACCCGCCAATGATCAGGTTGATGCCGTTGCCTCCGTGCAGCACGTCGTTGCCGTCGCCACCCTGGATGTTATCGTCGCCGCCGGTGTCGGTGATGATGTCGTCGCCGGCACCACCGCGCAGCTGGTCGTTGCCGTTACCGCCGTCGATGCGATCGTTGCCGGCATCACCCCAGACCGTGTCATCGCCATCGCCCGAGAGGAGGATGTCTGCGTTGTCGGTGCCACCCAGTACGATGTGCTCTTCACCTGTGTACTTGATGTAGTTGGTGTCCAGCCCCACGGTCAGCGGGTTGTCACGGAACACCACCTGTTCACCGGTCGGACCGAACGGATCGGCCGCGAGCAGGCCCTCGTTGAACTGCTTGCCCGGGTCCACTTCCAGATAGAACGCCATGTCCGAGAACACCAGGCCCGGCAAGTGCGTGGCCGAGGTGTTGGCCATGATCAGCTTGGCGAACGAGTTGCTTTCAAGTTCGGCATTCATCGACAGGCCAGAGGTACGCTCCAGGTAGTAGAAGCGGTCGCCGTCCTGCAGTTTTTCCAGCTGGTTCTCGAACACGAAGTTGAAGGTCGTGCCGAGCATGCCGCCGAACGGGGTTTTCTGCTCGGCCAGGCCGCCGATCCAGAGGTCGATGGCATCGACGCCCGTGATAGTCACACCCTTCAGGTCGTCGGTAGTCCCCAGCACCCCATCCTTGCCGGCCAGCGTCACGTTGGCCCAGGAATTGGTGCCGTTGAGGAAGTCCAAACGGTCAGCCGGCGCACCCGTACCACCGAGTACCAGCGCCATGGCTGCAGCGCGTTTGTCTGCCAGCGTGGTCGCCAACGTGATCGTGTCATGCGTGCCATAGGCCGCGATGAAGTTGATCAACGACTCCGGATGTTTGAGGTGCTGCATCAGATCAACCCAGCTGTTGTACGGCTTGAGTTGGGTATCGCCGGTTTGGCTGTAGATGTCGCGGCGGATCGCATTGAGTGAGGGAATCCCCACGTCGCGGCCACGGGCGATGTTGAGCGCCGGCAGGTCGAGCGGCAAGCCGAGCAGGTTATTGCGCAGCGCCTCGGTGACGAACTCGTCGATTTCGTTACCGGCTTGCCGGGTCACCCCACGGATGATCGCACTGGTCGCATCCTCTGGCGACACGCCACTGGCGGCGTACGCCAACGGGTTGAGGAACGCCGCGATCAGGCCGGTCTGTTGATTGCCCAGGGCATTCGGATTGCCGTCGCCCACCACGTTGAAGTCGATATCGTAGCGATCGACGGTCTCGGTCAGCATCGAGTGACCAAACCGGTACACGGTGTGGGCGAATTCGGCGACGATCGAGGCATCGAGGTCGACGTCATAGACCTGGGTTGGTGCGAAGAACAGGTCGATGTTGGGCTGGATGGTCCGCGCAAACTCCTCGAACACCAGGTGCTGGTACTGCATCTCGGTGCCGAACTTGGCCGCCTGGAACAAGCGCTCGCCATTCCATACCAGCGCATCGAACTCGGCCTGGGTGGCTGGCAATGCGGCCACCGGCGTGAGCAGCCACTCGTTGAGGAAAGCCACGTCACCCGAATCGAGCACCGTGTCCTTGGTTTGCTGGACCAGGCGGTTGTGCTCGGAGTGGAAGATCGCATGCACCGCGGTCAGACCGATGTTCTCGTTGACCCGGCCGTCGCCAGCGATGTAGTGCGCATCCAGCAGTTCGTCGTCGTAGGCCAGTTTGGCCCCGGTCAGCGGATCGATCGGCACGGCGTTGCCAGCAACGTCGTCCGCGTCAGGAACGAGCTCGCCAAGGTTGTTGAACACCGGCACTGCATTGTTGTTAATGTCGATAAGGAACTGGTGACCGGTGCGCACAGCATCGGTCAGGTCAACGGGAGCAAGCGGATCACCTTCGACAAGGACGTCATCCGGCGTGCCGCCAAGGCCGTCAACCCCCTTCATCACGACCATCGGGAAGCCGTGCGGCCCCTTGATGAAATTGCCATAGGCATCGGTCGCCAACAGYGGGGCATTATCGACGTCGGCGTCGGTCAGGTTGATACCGAGAATGTCACGGGCTTGCGCCTTGACCACCTTCCAGGTCGCCATGCCACCGATTTCAACGTCGTCAAAGGTACCAAACGTGCCATCCCCCCCCAGGTCACGGTTGGTGATCAACCTGCCGGTAGCTATCGGGCCGCTATCGGTCATTTGATAAGCGCGCAGGAACACCTGGTGCGAAGGATGCGAGCTATAGGTCTGGTTCTGGTCCACGAACGGCGAGGTGGTGTTGGTGTGCTCATGGATGTCGTCGGCCGTACCGAGAACGCCATCCGGTCCTGGCAGKTTGGTCGCGCGGCTCAGCACCATGAAGTTGGTGTTGCCGCCTGGCACAAACAGCGGATCGTCCGGTTTCAGCGGGATGAACACGGTGCCCGAACCACCTTTGGTGACAAGGTCCAGGCCATGATCGAAGAACTGCCCGAAGAAGGTCATCCAGGCGTTGAACGGTGCGGACAATCCCGCATCCGCCGTGGTGTTCTCGAAAAAGTACACATTGCGATCATCGYCAGTACCGAACTGACCATCCATGCCGGGGCTGACGACAATCTGTACGCCATCCTTGAGCACGTCGTCATTACCCACCGCGCCGAAGTCGAGCACACCGTTCAAGCCCGGGTCGAAAGCCGCGGCATAGGCCGCCGGGTTATTCGCCGTCTGGTCGACGATCAGGTTACTGATGGTGCGCGGCTGCGAGTCAAACACAGCGCCGCTGGTCTGCTGATACGTCGTTCCCGGGCCGGCCGGCGAGCCGGGACCGAAGAAGTCGGCAGGAGCACCTTCCGCCGGATTGAAGACCGGATCGGTCAAGCGCGGGAAGACGTTATCGGCGGCACCAAACTCGGTGTGATTGTTGCCGTTGAGGTTCATCAGGTTGTTGTTCGACCCGTCGACTGTACGCAGCCCTAATGGCGCACGAATATTCGGGATCAGCGAGAGGATGTCCTGACCGGCCGCATCAGCCTCGGCAATCTTGATCTGGTCAAGAATGAAGTTGAGGTCGGAGCGGACCATATGAAGGCCCGCGCCACCCGCGGTGGCATCGACTACAGGTACCAGCGGCGTTGGCGTGACCGGTGCACCGGCGACTACGGTAGCCGTCGGCGTGGAGAACAGGATCTCCGTGGTGCCGTGACCATCCTGATAGATCGCCTTGACCCGCAACGACAACCCGGCGAGGTCAGGAGAGACCTTGAACGCGGTACCATCGGCGCTTTGGAACGCCAGGTCGCCAGCCGGCAGCAGGATGATGTCCTCGAATACGCCGCTGCCTGGAGTGGCCTCGAACTGCCAGATGTAGGACACCGAGGAGTTGGTGATGAACCCCTGCGGATTACCCGGCGCGACGTTATTGCCATCACGCACCCCGGCCACGCTGACCGTCAGCGTGTCGCCCACCGTTATCGCCCCGCCGTTTCCATCCGAAACGGTAGGTCTGCCAACCGGTTGTGCATTCTGCCCTGGCACCAGCACTTGCTGGGTATCGGCAAACTGCAGGCGTTCGATATGCAGCAGGGTATCGGTGCCGTCGCGACCCGCTACGTTATCGGCCACTGTCCAGACATCGTCCGCCACATTGGCCGTGCCGCGGTTGTCAACGGTAACCGTATACTCGGACGCAACCCCGGAGAAAATGGCGGTGTCGAAGGCCGCCCCGCCAGTCGAAGTGCCGGGCATGATTTCCCGCACGGCCTTGAGCTGACCAGGGTTATAGGTGCGATCCAGCATGAACGGGATCATGTCGACCATGCTGTCGAAGCTGGCGATTTCGGGACCGGTATGGTTGACATCACCAGGGGCATAAACGGCAATTCTGACGTTGATCCATTTGTCGCCGTCGATCAGATCATCGCCACCACGACCTTCGATCAGGTCACTGCCATTGCCGCCGAGGATGATGTTGCCAGTGGCAAAGCCGGTGGTCGGCAATCCAGCATCGGCGAGGAACTGGTCCAGGCCGCGGATCAACGCCACATTGGTCAGCGCACTGCCCGTGGTACCGCCGTGGTTGATGATAGTGACTGCATCAACATCGTCGCCTTTGAGTACGTCGCCGAAACTCGAACCGGACAAGCCTTCGACCTCGGCAAAACGGTCGAGAATCGAGGCTGGCGAGGCACCGACCGGATTGAATATGCCGGCATTCTGGTTTGGTGCATTGCCATGTGGCTGCGCCAGTGCGGCCAGGCTCAGGTCAACGGTCACGCCAACCTTGTCATTCTTGTAGGTCACCCAGTCGAAACCGGACATGCCGTCCATCTTGTCCTGGGCATCGCTGCCGACAAAGATGTCATCGCCACCCTCGCCGATCATTTCGTCGAAGCCACCGCCACCAACAAAGATGTCGTTGCCGATCACATCGTCATTGAGCAGCGGCGAGAAGTTATCGCCAGGCGCACCGTCCTGGGTGCCCTTCTCGATCCAGTCATCACCTTCGTTGCCGGTAGGTGGCAGGTTGGTCTTGGCACCGAGGATGAAGTCGTCACCCTGGCCGCCGAAGGTGGTGCTGATGTCTTCGGTGGTGATGATGAAGTCCTGGCCATCGCCACCCAGGATCAGGTTGCCTGCAGCCAGCATGCTGCCAACCACGATCACATCGTTACCGGCATTACCTTCCAGACGGTTGTCACCGAACGAGTCGGAGATGATGTCATCGCCCGCGCCGCCCAGCACCGCATCGTTCCCGGCGCCGCCTTCGAGGCGGTCGTTGCCGGCGTCGCCATAAACGGTGTCATCGCCGTCACCAGAGATGATGATGTCATCGCCGGCGGTGCCGCCCAGGACAACATGGTCTTCACCGGTGTATTGCAGATAATTGGTGTCCGGACCGGGGGTGTCGGGGTTGTCGCGAATCACCAGCGGCACGACTTCCACGCCGTTGATCATGATGCCGCCCGTCGGATCGGCGCGGCTATCCAGGCCAAGGCCGGTGAACTGAGTGGCCTGATTCACTTCGAGGGTGAACGTCGGCGTCAGGAACACGGTGTTCGCCAGGTGGGTGACATCGGTGTTGAGCATGATCAGCTTGGCAAAGGAGTTGTTCTCAAGCTCAGTGCCGAAGTTCAGGCCCGCGGTACGCGACAGGTAGTAGAAGCGGTCACCGTTCTGCAACGCCTCCATCTGGGTTTCAAACACGAAGTTGAACGTCGAGCCGAGCATGCCGCCGAACGGCATCTTCTGTTCGGCGAGGCCACCGACCCAGAAGTCGATGTCGTCGACGCCCGTGATCGTCACGCCCGTGAGGTCATCGGCATTACCCAGTATTCCATCCTTGCCGGCCGTCGTTACGTTGGCATAGTCACCGGTGCTGTTGAGGAAGTCCAGGCGATCAGCCGGCGAACCCGTAACATTGAATACCAGCGCAAAGGCTGCAGCGCGTTTGCCTGCCAGCGTGGTCTCCGACGTGATCGTGCTATGCGTGCCAAAGGCTGCGATGAAGTTGACCAGCGACTCGGGGTGCTTGAGGCTGTCCGCCAGGTCAGCCCAACTGATGTAGGGCTTGAGTTGGCTGTCGCCGGTTGATGCGTAGAACTCACGCCGCGCCTCATTCAAGGTGGGGATGCCGGTGTCGCGACCACGCGCCAGGTTCAGGCTCGGCAAATCGAGCGGCAGACCGAGCAGGTTGTTGCGCAACGCTTCAGTGACGAACTCATCGATCTCGTTGCCGACCTGGCGGGTCACACCGCGAACGATCGCCCCTGCCGCCTGGTCCGCAGTCACCCCGCTGCTGGCGAACGCCAGCGGGTTGAGGAAGGCCGCGATCAGACCCAGTTGCGAGTCCGGGTTGGCCGGGTTAGTGAGCAGCGGATTGAACGCGGGGTCGAAGCGATCGACGGTCTCGGTCAACATCGAGTGACCGAAGCGGTACACCACGTGGGCGAACTCGGCGAGGATTGCCGGGTTGATCGATGTGTCATAGCCGTTGGGCGCAAGGAATCCGTCGACCTGTGGCTGAATGGTCCGCGCGAACTCCTCGAACACCAGGTGCTGGTACTGCATCTCGGTACCGAACTTGGCGGCCTGGAACAGGCGTTCGCCGTCCCACACCAGCGCCGCGATCCCGGCGGGGGTAGTCGGTATTGCGGCTACGTCGTCAATCAACCACTCATTGAGGAAGACCAGGTCGCCGGAAGCAAGGATGGTGTCCTTGGATTGCTGGACCAGGCGGTTGTGCTCGGAGTGGAACACATGGTGCACGGTGGTCAGGCCGATGTTCTCGTTTACCCGGCCGTCGCCGGCAATGTAGTGGGCGTCGAGCAGTTCGTTGTCATAGGTCTGGTTGTTGCCGGCCCCGTCAGTTGGCTGCGCATTGCCGACATCGCTGTCGCCATCCACCCGCAGAACCCCACCGACGATAACCGGCGCAGCATTGTGGGCGATGTCATCGAGGAAGCCATGCCCGGTGCTCACGGCGTTGGCCAGACTGATCGGAGCAGCCCGGTTGCCTTCGAACAGTTGAGTGACGTCATCAGCCGTCCCGGCAATGCCGTCAGCTCCGTTACCGATGCGCATCACCACCTGCGGCATGCCGCTCGGCCCGCGGATGAAGTTGCCGTACGCATCGGTTGCCAGCAATGGCACGTTGTGTACATCGGCGTCGGTCAGGTCGATGCCGAGAATGTCACGGGCCTGGGCCTTGACCACCTTCCAGGTCGCCATGCCGCCATTTTCGCCGCTGCCATCATCGGCAGTGCCGAACTTGCCATCGGCGCCGAGATCGCGGTTGGTAATCAAGCGTCCCGTTGCAACAGGATCGCCTGCCGCATTGAGGACGTACTCGCGCAGGAACACCTGATGCGAGGGGTGCGAGCTGTAGGTCTGGCTCTGGTCGACGAACGGCGAGGTGGTGTTGGGCTGGCCATCATCGGTCGTGCCGAGTATTCCGTCCGCGCCGGCGGTACGCACTGCACGTGGCAGCACCATAAAGTTGGTCGGGCTGTTCAGCACAAACAACGGATCGTCCGGCTGCAGCGGAATAAACACGAAGTCGGTAGCGCTCTTGGTGACCAGGTCGAGACCGTGGTCGAAGAACTGGCCGAAGAAAGTCATCCACGAGTTGAAGCTGGCGGTCAGGCCGACGTCCGGCGACACGTTGGGCATGAAGAACACTGGCTTGTCATCGGTCGTGCCGAATACGCCATCCAGCCCGGGGCTGGTGACTACCTGTACGCCATCCTTGAGTACGTCGTCATTACCCGGCGAGCCGAAGTTGAGCACACCGTCCAGGCCCGGGTCGAACGCTGAGGCATAGGCCGCCGGGTTATTGGCGGTCTGGTCGACGATCAGGTTACTGATAATCCGTGGTTGCGGATCGGTCACCGACCCTGTCCCGGCGTATGCCGGCGACAGAAAGGAAGGATCAAGCAGGCGCGGGAAAGCATTGTCCGCGGCGCCAAACTCGCTCTGGCCGGTGACCAGGTTGTTGAAGCTGCCATCGACGGTACGCAGGCCGAACGGCACCTGAGAGTTGGGAAGCAAATCAATGAGGCTTGCGCCGTCGGCATTCGCTTCTGCGATAAAGATTTGCTTAAGGATGAACTCAAGGTCCGACTTGTTGAAATTGGCCATTTTGGATTGCCCTCGATCTATTTGGGTAAAGGCACGGGACGAGAAAACCCTCCCGCGCCAAGTCAAGTGCTGGCTTGCGCAGTTTGTTGGTTATGTTTTTTTGCGAGAGATCTGGCGTTACCCGGGACCCGGGATACACGCCTGGAATTCGCGAAATGAATTGCTCGCCGGGCGATCAGGCAGAGCGAATCCGAGCCCTGGGCGGGTCATGGAATCTGGAAGTGAAGGCGAACATCCTGGACACCCCCCTCCCTCTGCAAAAGAACGAAATGATCGACATGGCTCTGCTCCTCTCAGGAGAGTCACCGCGCCTTGCGTTGCCAAAGCGATGGCAAGCTTCAGGCGGGCGGGCCCCCCGATAACTAAGACTAAAGTTCCATAGGAAAACTTTGTCAATTTTACGCCACTAAAACAGACGACCGGTGTTAGGTCGTATAACTAGCTGTTTTTAAACGACATATAGAAATTTGAGTGCAGGTATAGAGCAAAATGTTATTTCTAACTGCGGGAGTGCAAATAACAAAGGAATAACGTCGCAGCGCGTAACTACCCAAGTACCTTTCATGTCCCTCATCCAGAAGAAGGCTGTGTCCTTCCAGACTTGGGTGGAGAGATTGCGCGCGCCGAACCGGAGGGAAGATACGGGTGGCCGTCGAAAAAGGCCTGAAGCAAATGCAGAAAGCCTGGGCCGATCGTTTCGGTAGCCCTGATGCGGCATGGGCCGTCATCGCTCAATGTGTGGGAGCGCAAGTCCTGTCCCGAGCAGTCGAGAAAGAACGAACTCGCACGAAAATCATTGCCTCGACTCGCAAAGCTATTGAGAAGAGCTATTTCACGCCGGAAAAATAGAAGAACGTCTCCGATTGTTTGAGAGCAGCTTGCAACGTCATGCTCATCGCTATCGCTGCAAACCCTGGTCGATTCAGCCCTCCCTGAATTCCCACACCGAATGCAGTCATGAGGCAATTGAGTGGAAGGAGAAAGGGAGGGCATCCATTGCCCTCCCCTCCGCTGTCCACGCTCCCTGCGACAGTACTGACCAGGACCTCAGGTGGCCAGAATGAAGTCCGTCTGATCAACGGCCGCACTGCTGACACCAACAAGGCGGATGGAGTCCACTCCGATTCCAACCACCGTGTCCGCCCCGTTAGCCGTTATGCTCACGTTGGCAGCGAACGTCGCGCTGGTGATCCCCAGCGCCGTGATATTGAGCAAGTCCTGCCCGACCGGATTGGCTCCGAAGTTCAGGATCGTATCGTTGCCGAAACCCGCGACAGCAAACACGAACGTATCGTTGCCGACGACACCACTCATCACGTCGTTACCRCCACCGCCGGTGAGGACGTCGTTACCCGCACCACCCACGATTATGTTGGCGAGCTCGTTGCCGGTGCCCACGAAGTTACCGCTGCCGCCGAAATACAGATTCTCGACGTTGGCACCCAAGGTGTAGCTCGCGAGCGAAGTCCAGACCGTGTCGCTGCCGGCACCGGCGAGCTCGCCCACCACGTCCCCAAGGTCGGTGACTTCGTAGACATCGTCGCCAACACCGCCGAACATCGTGTCGGCACCGCCACCGCCGAGCATCGTGTCGGCACCGCCACCGCCGCCGAGGAAGTCGTTACCCGCGCCACCCCCGAGCGTGTTGTCGAGCGTGTTGCCGCTGCCCGCAAAGTTGCCGCT
>NZ_JBFREX010000042.1:0-38123 GCF_052114525.1 Pseudomonas sp. KB_15
CCCACAGGTCTTGATGTGCATTTCGCAGACAACAAAAAGGCGCCAATCGGCGCCTTTTTGCTTTGTTGCGATTAACGTCAGGCCATCTCGGCCGTGGTCTCGAACTCGAAGGTCAGCTCGCCGTCCTTGATGTCGATGTGTACCACACCGCCATGCTCGGCCAGTTCGCCAAAGAGAATCTCCTCCGCCAGCGGACGCTTGATCTTGTCCTGGATCAGGCGAGCCATAGGGCGAGCACCCATCGCCGCGTCGTAACCACCTTCGGCCAGCCAGTTGCGGGCCGCATCGGTGACTTCCAGCAACACACGCTTGTCTTCCAGCTGCGCCTGAAGCTCGGTAAGGAACTTGTCCACCACGCTCTTGATGACCTCATGGCTGAGGCGACCAAACTGGATGATGGTGTCCAGACGGTTGCGGAATTCCGGCGTGAAGCTCTTCTTGATCACTTCCATCGCATCGGACGAGTGATCCTGATAGGTGAAACCGATCGAAGCGCGGGCTGCGGTCTCGGCACCGGCGTTGGTCGTCATGATGACGATCACGTTACGGAAATCCGCCTTGCGCCCGTTGTTATCGGTCAGCGTACCGTGGTCCATGACCTGCAGCAGCAGGTTGAAGACTTCCGGATGCGCCTTCTCGATCTCATCGAGCAACAGCACGCAGTGTGGCTGCTTGGTGATGGCCTCGGTAAGCAGACCGCCCTGATCGAACCCGACATACCCCGGAGGCGCACCGATCAGACGCGATACGGTGTGGCGCTCCATGTACTCGGACATGTCGAAGCGAATCAGTTCGACGCCCAACGCTTTGGCCAACTGACGCGCCGCCTCGGTTTTACCGACACCGGTAGGCCCTGCGAACAGGAACGAACCGACAGGCTTGTCAGGAGATTTGAGGCCGGCACGGGACAGCTTGATCGCGGTCGCCAGCGAGTCGATCGCGGCATCCTGACCGAACACGGTCAACTTCAGGTCACGCTCAAGGTTACGCAACAATTCCTTGTCGGAGCTGGTGACGTGCTTAGGCGGAATCCGCGCGATTTTCGCGACGATGTCCTCGACCTGAGGCACTTCGATGCGTTTAACCCGCATTTCGATCGGTTGCAGGCGCTGGTAGGCACCCGCCTCGTCAATCACATCGATCGCCTTGTCCGGCATGTGCCGGTCATTGATATAGCGCGAAGCCAGTTCGGCAGCGGCGCGCAAGGCTTCATCGCTGTATTCGATATTGTGATGCTGTTCGAAGCGCCCTTTGAGACCGCGCAGGATACCGATGGTGTCTTCCACCGAAGGCTCCGACACATCGACCTTCTGGAAACGCCGGGCCAAGGCACGGTCCTTCTCGAAGATGCCGCGGAATTCCTGGAAGGTGGTCGAACCGATGCAACGGATATCACCCGAGGACAGCAGCGGCTTGAGCAGGTTCGAGGCATCCATGACGCCACCGGACGCGGCACCCGCACCAATGATGGTGTGGATCTCATCGATGAACAGGATCGCCTGCGGACGCTTTTTCAGCTCATTGAGCAACGCCTTGAAGCGCTTCTCGAAATCGCCACGATATTTGGTACCGGCCAGCAAGGCACCCAGGTCGAGGGAGTAAACCACGCTATTGGCCAGCAGGTCCGGCACCTGGTTGTCGACAATGCGCTTGGCCAGGCCTTCGGCAATCGCGGTTTTACCCACGCCAGCCTCGCCCACCAGCAGCGGATTGTTTTTACGCCGACGCGCCAGGATCTGCGCGACACGCTCGACTTCCAGCTCACGCCCCACCAACGGATCGATACGACCCTGGCGCGCCAGTTCATTCAGGTTGCTGGCATAAGCATCCAGGGGATTGCCCGAGGAAGAAGACTCACCACCCTCGTCGTCCTGCATATCTTGCTCACCTTCAGAGTGATCGCCATGCCCCGGCACCTTGGAAATGCCATGGGCGATGTAGTTGACGACATCTATACGGGCAACGCTCTGCTGTTTCAGCAGGAACACCGCCTGACTCTCTTGCTCACTGAAGATCGCGACCAGTACGTTGGCACCAGTCACTTCGCGTTTGCCCGAGCTCTGTACGTGAAACACAGCACGTTGCAGTACACGCTGGAAGCCCAGGGTTGGCTGGGTTTCACGATCCTCGTCATGAACCGGGATCAATGGCGTGGTGGAGTCGATGAACTCCTGCAGGTCATGCTTGAGTTTGTCGAGGTTTGCGCCGCACGCACGCAAAACGGTGGCGGCAGCCTCATTGTCCAATAGGGCCAGCAAGAGGTGTTCGACAGTCATGAACTCATGACGCTTCGAACGGGCCTCCTTGAAGGCAAGATTGAGGGTGACTTCGAGCTCGCGGTTTAACATAGCTTCACCTCATACCCAAGTGGTCGGCGATTAACCGTCCTTCTCGATTTCACAGAGTAGCGGATGCTGGCTTTCCCTGGCGTACTGGTTGACCTGCATGGCCTTGGTCTCCGCGATGTCGCGGGTAAACACTCCACATACTGCCCGCCCTTCCGTGTGGACGGCCAGCATGACCTTGGTCGCCAGCTCGCGATTCAGGTTAAAAAACACCTCGAGCACTTCGACGACGAAATCCATCGGTGTGTAGTCATCATTGAACAAAACCACCTTGTACATCGGCGGCGCCTGTAGCGCAGGCTTTGCCTCCTGAACAGCAATGCCTGTGGAATCGTCGTCGTGTAAATCAGGGTGATCCTGATTGAATGTTAGTCGAATCTGGCTGATTGCATGCATGGAAAGAAAGGTTCGTCAGTGGTTCAAATACAGTGGTGGGGGCGGCTATCAGCGTTTTCAACTCCGACTGCCCGGTCAGCTTGACTATCGGCAAAACGGTGTTACAACCAATAGAGCCCACAGTGGGTAAAAAAGGTCCGCGGAGTCAATCTTATTTACAGATTCGACTGCGGATGTACTGGATGATACTCCAGTGATGGAGTCTGTTGCAGAGGGAGTTGGGTATGTCAGGCGGCAAGGTCAGCGGCAAGGTCAAATGGTTCAACAATGCCAAGGGTTACGGTTTCATCATCGAGGATGGCAAGACAGAAGATCTGTTTGCCCACTACTCGGCCATTAAAATGGATGGTTATAAAACCCTGAAAGCCGGGCAAGCTGTCGTATTCGATATCATCCAGGGCCCCAAAGGCCTGCACGCGATCAACATCGACAACCCGGTGGATGCTTCAAAAGCGACGACATCCGCCCCGCAACAGACCGTTACGGTGTAAGACCACACCACCATCCCGCCATAAAAAAACCGCCTGACTCAACTTCTTGAATCAGGCGGTTTTCATGTGCCTGCGTATTCTTACATGTGCGAGATCAGCGCATCACCGAAGCCGGAAGACGAAACCAGCTTCGCACCCTCCATCAGACGCTCGAAGTCATAGGTCACGGTCTTGGCGGAAATCGCGCCGTTGGTGCCCTTGATGATCAGGTCGGCCGCTTCGGTCCAGCCCATGTGGCGCAGCATCATTTCAGCGGACAGGATCAGCGAACCCGGGTTGACCTGGTCCTTGCCGGCGTACTTCGGTGCAGTACCGTGGGTAGCTTCGAACATGGCCACGGTGTCGGACAGGTTGGCGCCCGGAGCAATACCGATACCGCCAACTTCCGCCGCCAGGGCGTCGGAGAGGTAGTCGCCGTTCAGGTTCAGGGTCGCGATCACATCGTACTCGGCCGGGCGCAGCAGGATCTGCTGGAGCATGGCGTCGGCGATGGCATCCTTGACGATGACATTCTTGCCGGTTTTCGGGTTCTTGAACTGCATCCACGGACCGCCGTCCAGCAGGGTCGCGCCGAACTCCTCAGCCGCCACTTCGTAGGCCCATTCCTTGAAGGCACCTTCGGTGAACTTCATGATGTTGCCTTTGTGCACGATGGTCAGCGAATCGCGATCGTTGTCGACCACATATTGCAGGGCCTTGCGTGCCAGACGCTTGGTGCCCTGCAGGGACACCGGCTTGACGCCGATACCGCAGTTCTCGTCGAAACGGATCTTGGTAACGCCCATTTCTTCCTTGAGGAACTTGATGACCTTGGTGGCTTCCGGCGTACCGGCCTTCCACTCGATGCCGGCGTAGATGTCTTCGGAGTTCTCGCGAAAGATGGTCATGTCGACATCGCCTGGCTTCTTGACCGGGCTAGGCACGCCTTCGAACCAGCGCACCGGACGCAGGCAGACGTACAGGTCGAGTTGCTGACGCAGGGCCACGTTCAGGGAACGGATGCCGCCACCGACCGGGGTGGTCAGCGGACCCTTGATGGAAACCACGTAATCCTTGACCGCGTCCAGGGTTTCCTGAGGCAGCCAGGTGTCCTGATCGTAAACCTGAGTCGCTTTCTCCCCGGCGTACACTTCCATCCAGGAAATCTTGCGCTCGCCACCGTAAGCCTTCTTAACAGCAGCATCGACAACCTTGATCATGACCGGGCTGATGTCGACACCAATGCCGTCGCCTTCGATGAAGGGGATGATCGGGTTATTAGGAACATTGAGAGAATGGTCTGCATTGACGGTGATTTTGTCGCCGACGGCTGGAACCTGAATCTTCTTGTAACCCATGCTGAACTCCATTGATTGGATTGAACATCTGGCTTGGTTCGAGCGTAACCCAGTTGAATCGGCGCGCAAACCCTATGTTCCACCCATCTGCCGCAAAGCCTTGCAACTCGCGAGCTACAAGCCTGAAAGCAAAGGGAAAAGCGCCAAACTCAAGCACGACGAATGACCCTACGCCCTGCTCGCGCCTGCGACCTTTAGACCAATGGACGACATTCGTTGCGTATGAACCATCGGCAGATTGCCAGCTACCTATGTATAATGCCGCCGCTGACTAAAGGGTCACGACGGGCGAAACAGCTCTACGATGAGTGTTTACGCCTGATAAGCCGGTCTGTTACCGCAGCCCGACTGCTTGACGCCCTACTGATGCACCCAACATCACAGCAACGAAACCTCGATATTCGGCTCATGGATGACTTTGAACGAACGCGCTTACCCGGCGCCCTCGAGTTTCTGCGCACGCTTTAGCAAAGAAGAGAGAGTTAATCCGAATATGCCCACCCGCTCGAAGATCATCTATACCTTCACCGACGAAGCTCCTGCCCTCGCCACCTATTCACTGTTGCCTATCGTAGAGGCGTTCACCGCCTCGGCTGATATCGCCGTTGAAACCCGCGATATCTCTCTTGCAGGGCGCATCCTGGCCAGCTTCCCCGAGCAACTGGGTGACAACGCCGTAGCCGACCACCTCGCCGAACTGGGCGCCCTGGCCGTTACGCCTGAAGCCAACATCATCAAGCTGCCGAACATCAGCGCCTCGGTTCCACAACTGCAAGCCGCAATCAAAGAACTGCAAGCCCAGGGCTACAACCTGCCGGACTACCCGGAAACCGTGACCTGCGACGCCGACAAAGAAGCCAAGGCGCGCTACGACAAGGTCAAGGGCAGTGCTGTGAACCCGGTTCTGCGCGAAGGCAACTCCGACCGCCGCGCTCCGCTGTCGGTCAAGAACTATGCGCGCAAGCACCCGCACAAAATGGGCGCCTGGGCCAAGGACTCCAAGTCCCACGTCGCGCACATGAGCACCGGCGATTTCTATGGCAGCGAAAAAGCTGCCCTGATCGACGCCGCTGACGCCGTGAAAATCGAACTGATCGCTCAAGACGGAACCACCACCGTCCTGAAAGAAAAGACCACCGTACAAGCCGGTGAGATCCTCGATTGCGCGGTCATGAGCAAAAACGCCCTGCGCAGCTTCATCGCAGCAGAAATCGAAGACGCCAAGGCACAAGGCGTGCTGCTGTCGGTTCACTTGAAAGCGACCATGATGAAGGTCTCCGACCCGATCATGTTCGGCCAGATCGTTGCCGAGTTCTATAAAGACGCACTGGCCAGGCACGCTGACGTACTGGCACAGATCGGCTTCAACCTGAATAACGGCATCGGCGACCTGTACGCGCGCATCAAGGCCCTGCCTGCCGAACAGCAAGCGGCCATTGAAGCTGACATTCAGGCGGTCTACGCCGCTCGCCCTTCCCTGGCGATGGTCAACTCCGACAAAGGCATCACCAACCTGCACGTGCCGAGCGACGTCATCGTCGACGCCTCGATGCCAGCCATGATCCGTGACTCCGGCAAGATGTGGGGCACCGACGGCCAGCTGCACGACACCAAGGCCGTGATCCCGGATCGCTGCTACGCGACCATCTACCAGGCAGTGATCGAAGACTGCAAGGCCAACGGCGCATTCGATCCGACCACCATGGGCAGCGTGCCAAACGTTGGCCTGATGGCGAAGAAAGCCGAAGAGTACGGTTCCCACGACAAGACTTTCCAGATCAAGGCTGACGGCGTAGTTCGCGTCACCGACAGCAAGGGCAACCTGCTGCTGGAACAGTCGGTTGAAGCCGGCGACATCTTCCGCATGTGCCAGACCAAAGACGCGCCGATCCAGGACTGGGTCAAACTGGCCGTCAACCGTGCTCGCGCCAGCAGCACCCCGGCGATTTTCTGGCTGGACCCGATGCGCGCCCACGATGGCGTGGTGATCGAGAAAGTTCAGGCTTACCTGAAGGATCACGACACTGCCGGCCTGGACATCCAGATCATGTCGCCAGTCGACGCCATGAAGTACACCCTGCAGCGCACCCGCGAAGGTAAAGACACCATCTCGGTGACCGGCAACGTACTGCGCGACTACCTGACCGACCTGTTCCCGATCATGGAACTGGGCACCAGCGCCAAGATGCTGTCGATCGTTCCGCTGATGAACGGCGGCGGGCTGTTCGAAACCGGCGCCGGCGGTTCGGCACCGAAGCACGTTCAGCAGTTGCTGGAAGAAAACTTCCTGCGCTGGGATTCGCTGGGTGAGTTCCTGGCCCTGGCGGCTTCCCTTGAGCATCTGGGTGTGACTTACAACAACCCTAAAGCTCTGGTTCTGGCCAAGACCCTGGACCAGGCCACCGGCCAGTTCCTGGACAACAACAAGTCGCCATCGCGCAAAGTCGGCAACATCGACAACCGCGGCAGCCACTTCTACCTGGCGCTGTACTGGGCTCAAGCCCTGGCTGCCCAGACCGAAGACACTGCACTGCAAGCGCAGTTCGCGACCCTGGCCAAGACCCTGACCGAGAACGAGGCGACCATCGTTGCCGAACTCAACGCTGTCCAGGGCAAGCCAGTGGACATCGGCGGTTACTACCACGCCGACGCCGAGCTGATCAGCAAGGCCATGCGCCCGAGCGCAACCTTCAACGCGGCTGTCGCTGCGCTGGTTTAAGGTTGTAAGGATGCAAAGAAGCCCCGGCCTAGTGCCGGGGTTTCTGCTTCTGGCGTGCGCAACCCTTGTAGCAGCTGACGAGCACCGCGAGGCTGCGTTCGGCGGCGCAGCCGTCGTAAAATCAGACTTTGCGGTGTGTCAGGCAGATCGTGCGCTCAGGGTTTACGACTGCTTCGCAGCCGAACGCAGCCTCGCGGTGCTCGGCAGCTGCTACACCCCACTATAAATCGAGGTACTTTCATGGACTGGAAACCCCACATCACCGTCGCCACCATCGTCGAAGACAACGGTCGCTTCCTGATGGTCGAAGAATCGAAACACGGACGAACGGTGCTCAACCAGCCCGCCGGCCATCTCGATCCGAACGAAACCCTGACCGAAGCCGCCATCCGCGAAACTCTCGAGGAAACCGGCTGGGACGTCGAGCCGACCGGCGTACTGGGTATTTACCTCTACACCGCTCCCAGCAACGGCGTAACCTACCAGCGGGTCTGCTTCATCGCCAAACCGCTCAAACACCACGCGGATTATCAACTGGACGACGGCATCGTCGGCGCCAAGTGGTTGACCCGCGAAGAATTAATGGAACAACGCGACAACTGGCGCAGCGAGCTGATCATCCGCTGCATCGATGACTATCTGGCAGGCATTCACTTCGGCCTCGAATTGATCCGTCCTTCTCTTTAGCCATGCAGGCTCCAGCCTGTTAGAATCGCGTCCTTTTTCAAGACACTCATTGAATCCCTATGCGTGATCCAGCCCCTTCTGACACACAAAAGAAGCGCGTCATTGTCGGCATGTCCGGCGGCGTGGACTCTTCCGTTTCCGCCCTCCTGCTGATCGAGCAGGGTTATGAGGTGGAAGGCCTGTTCATGAAGAACTGGGAAGAAGACGATGGAACGGAATACTGCACCGCCATGGATGACCTGGCGGACGCCCAGGCCGTGTGCGACAAGATTGGCATCAAGCTGCACACCGCCAACTTCGCCGCCGAGTACTGGGACAACGTGTTCGAGCATTTCCTGGCCGAATACAAGGCCGGACGCACGCCGAACCCGGACATCCTGTGCAACCGCGAAATCAAGTTCAAGGCGTTCCTCGACTACGCCATGATGCTCGGCGCCGACCTGATCGCCACCGGTCACTACGTGCGTCGCCGCGACATCAACGGGCGTACCGAACTGCTCAAGGGCCTGGACCCRAACAAGGACCAGAGCTACTTCCTGCACGCCGTGGGTGGTGAGCAGATCGCCAAGACCCTGTTCCCGGTCGGCGAGCTGGAAAAACCGCAAGTGCGCGCCATTGCCGAGAAATACGAGCTGGCGACCGCGAAGAAAAAGGATTCCACCGGGATCTGCTTTATCGGCGAGCGCCGCTTCAGCGACTTCCTCAAGCAGTACCTGCCGGCGCAGCCGGGCGAGATCAAGACCACCGAAGGCGAAATCATCGGCCGTCACCACGGCCTGATGTATCACACCATCGGCCAGCGCCAGGGCCTGGGCATTGGCGGACTGAAAGATGCCAGCGATGAGCCGTGGTACGTGCTGATCAAGGACCTGGAACACAACGAACTGATCGTCGGCCAGGGTAACGATCACCCGTGGCTGTTCTCCCGCGCCCTGCTCGCCTCCGACATCTACTGGGTCAACCCGATCGACCTGAGCCAGCCACGCAAGCTGACTGCCAAGGTTCGTTATCGCCAGAGCGACCAGTCGTGCACCCTGGAAAAAACCGCCACGGGTTATCGCGCAACCTTCGATGATCCGCAACGCGCGGTCACTCCGGGTCAGTCCGTGGTGTTCTATGACGGCGAAATCTGCCTCGGTGGTGGCGTGATCGAAATAGCGGAACCATGGACGAGCAAGGGCCAGGCCCTATGAACCCGATTCAGGAGCAACTGACAGCACTGGGCGGCGTGTTTCTCGCCGCGGTGCTGGTGGACAGGATTGCCAAAACCGGCCAGACCAACGAAGCCGGCCTGACCTGCATGCTCGGCAGCCTGCTGATCCGCGACCCCAAGGACACCCTGGAAGTCTACGGTGGCGACGACATCAACCTGCGCGAAGGCTATCGCGCACTGATCGGCGCCCTGGAGCGCGACCCGAGCGCCCTGCAACGCGAACCGCTACGTTACGCCCTGGCCATGCTCGGCCTTGAGCGCCAACTGGCCAAGCGCAACGACATGCTCGACGTGATCGGTTTACGCCTGCCGCAGATCCAGTCCCAGGTCGAACACTTCGGCCCGGCTCACGAAAACGTGATCGCCGCCTGCGGCGCGCTGTATCAGGACACCCTGAGCACCCTGCGCCAGCGCATCCAGGTGCACGGCGACATGCGCAACCTGCAACAACCGAGCAATGCCTCGAAAATTCGCGCCCTGTTGCTGGCCGGCATCCGTTCGGCACGCCTGTGGCGGCAATTGGGCGGTCATCGCTGGCAGCTGGTGATCAGCCGCCGCAAATTGCTGAAAGAGCTTTACCCATTGATGCGTAACGAATAACCCGCATCGACAGAACCGAACTTAGCAACACGCGTAATACGCCGGTCAGTTGGCGACGGACCGGCGGATTTTTTCATGTATGATACGCGCCCCATTTCGTTGCCCGACTGTCCGAGAACACCCCATGCAGCTCTCTTCGCTCACTGCGGTTTCCCCTGTTGACGGCCGCTACGCCGGCAAAACCCAGGCCCTGCGCCCAATTTTCAGCGAGTACGGCCTGATCCGTGCCCGCGTTCTGGTTGAAGTGCGCTGGCTCCAGCGCCTGGCCGCTCACCCTGCCATCAGCGAAGTGCCGGCGTTCTCCGCCGAAGCCAACGCTGTGCTCAACACCCTGGCGGAAAACTTCTCTCTGGAGCACGCCGAGCGTGTCAAAGAGATCGAGCGCACCACCAACCACGACGTCAAAGCCATCGAATACCTGCTCAAAGAGCAAGCGGCCAAGCTGCCGGAGCTGGCCAAGGTCAGCGAATTCATCCACTTTGCCTGCACCAGCGAGGACATCAACAACCTGTCCCACGCCCTGATGCTGCGCGAAGGCCGTGATGACGTGATGCTGCCGCTGATGCGCCAGACCGCCAATGCCATCCGCGAACTGGCCATCCGCTTCGCCGACGTGCCGATGCTGTCGCGCACCCACGGTCAACCGGCCTCGCCGACCACCCTGGGCAAAGAGCTGGCGAACGTGGTTTACCGTCTGGAGCGTCAGATCGCTCAAGTCGCTGCCGTTCCGCTGCTGGGCAAGATCAACGGCGCTGTCGGCAACTACAACGCCCACCTGTCGGCCTACCCTGAGATCGACTGGGAAGCCAACGCCCGCGCCTTCATCGAAGACGAACTGGGCCTGGGCTTCAACCCGTACACCACGCAAATCGAGCCGCACGACTACATCGCCGAGCTGTTCGACGCGATCGCGCGCTTCAACACCATCCTGATCGACTTCGACCGCGACATCTGGGGCTACATCTCCCTGGGTTACTTCAAACAGCGCACCATCGCTGGCGAAATCGGTTCGTCGACCATGCCGCACAAGGTCAACCCGATCGACTTCGAAAACTCCGAAGGCAACCTGGGTATCGCCAACGCACTGTTCCAGCACCTGGCGAGCAAGCTGCCGATCTCCCGCTGGCAGCGCGATCTGACCGACTCCACCGTACTGCGCAACCTCGGTGTCGGCTTCGCCCACAGCGTGATCGCCTACGAAGCCAGCCTCAAGGGCATCAGCAAACTGGAGCTCAACGAGCAGAAGATTGCCGCTGACCTGGACGCGTGCTGGGAAGTATTGGCCGAGCCGATCCAGACCGTGATGCGTCGCTACAACATCGAAAACCCGTACGAAAAACTGAAAGAACTGACCCGCGGCAAGGGCATCAGCCCAGAAGCGCTGCAGACTTTCATCGACGGCCTGGACATGCCAGCCGCCGCCAAGGCCGAGCTGAAATTGCTCACCCCGGCGAACTACATCGGTAACGCTGTAGAGCAAGCCAGACGCATCTGATCGACCGCTAGACCCTTTTAAGACGCCCGGCCGCGCCGGGCGTTTTTATTCCCGTCTGAAAAGTGCATTTTTTCAATAGGTTACACATGAATCCTGACATTCCTCTTCAACTTCTGGGCGGCATCACGGCACGGGAATTCCTGCGCGACTACTGGCAGAAAAAGCCGCTGCTGATCCGCCAGGCGATTCCTGATTTCGAAAGCCCGATCGACGCCGACGAACTGGCCGGCCTGGCGCTGGAAGAAGAAGTCGAATCGCGCCTGATCATCGAGCACGGCGAGCGCCCTTGGGAATTGCGTCGCGGTCCGTTCGCCGAAGACGAATTCAGCAAGTTGCCGGAACGCGAATGGACCCTGCTGGTGCAAGCCGTGGATCAGTTCGTGCCGGAAGTCAGCGAACTGCTGGAAAACTTCCGCTTTCTGCCAAGCTGGCGCATCGACGACGTGATGATCAGCTACGCCGCACCGGGTGGCAGCGTTGGTCCGCACTTCGACAACTACGACGTGTTCCTGCTGCAAGGCCACGGCAAGCGCAACTGGAAGATCGGCCAGATGTGCAACACCGAAAGCCCGCTGCTGGCCCACGCCGACCTGCGCATCCTCGCCGAATTCGAAGCGACTGACGAATGGGTACTGGAACCGGGCGACATGCTCTACCTGCCCCCACGCCTGGCCCATTGCGGCGTCGCCGTTGATGACTGCATGACCTACTCGGTCGGTTTCCGCGCGCCGAGCGCCGCTGAAGTGCTGACCCACTTCACTGACTTCCTCAGCCAGTTCCTGTCGGACGAAGAACGCTACACCGACGCCGACGCCGTGCCGACAGCCGATCCCCACCAGATCCAGCGCGATGCACTCGACCGCTTGAAAGGCCTGCTGGCCGAGCACATGAGCGACGAGCGCCTGCTGCTGACCTGGTTCGGCCAGTTCATGACCGAGCCACGCTACCCGGAACTGGTGGTGGGCCCGGAGGAGGTCGAAGAAGACGACATCATGAACGAACTGGAGCAAGGCGCGATCCTGATTCGCAACCCGAGCGCACGCCTGGCCTGGTCCGAAGTCGACGACGACCTGCTGCTGTTCGCCAGCGGCCAGAGCCGTTATCTGCCGGGCAAACTGCGCGAACTGCTGAAGATGATCTGCGCCGCCGACGCACTGCACGCCGACAACCTCGGCGAATGGTTGAGCGACGAAGACGGCCGYGGCCTGTTGTGCGAACTGGTCAAGCAAGGAAGCCTGGGGTTTGCCGATGAATAAGATTCACGTACGTGTCGCAGACTGGCAAAAGGACAACGCCGAGATCCGGCGCATTCGTGAAACGGTGTTCGTCGCCGAGCAGTCAGTTCCACCTGAACTGGAATGGGATGCCGATGACGCAACGGCTGTGCACTTCCTCGCATTCGAAGGCGACTTTCCAATTGGCACCGCCCGCCTGCTGCCTGACGGCCACATCGGCCGGGTGTCGGTGCTCAAGGACTGGCGCGGCTTGAAGGTCGGCGATGCGCTGATGCAAGCGCTGATTGGCGAAGCCGAAGCGCGCGGATTGAAGCAGCAGATGCTCAGCGCTCAAGTGCAAGCCACGGCGTTCTATGAGCGCCTGGGCTTTCGCATGGTCAGCGAGGAGTTCCTGGAAGCCGGGATTCCGCATGTGGACATGGTTCGCCATTCGGCTTGAGACCTTGTGGCGAGGGGGGCTTGCCCCCGTTTGAGTGCGCAGCACTCACAAAATCATGAAGTCAGTCGAATTTTGGGGCCGCTTCGCAGCCCAACGGGGGCAAGCCCCCTCACCACAAAAGCTGCATGCAAACACCACAAAACGCCCCGCCATCTTCGGATGCCGGGGCGTTTTGCTGCCTGCGATTCAACTTGCCCCATCCCGAGCCGACAACCTGATACCTGTAGGAGCGAGCTTGCTCGCGATGAACGTGAACGATGATGCCGAAAGTCTGGCACCCCGCAGCGCTCTCAAGACCATCGCGAGCAAGCTCGCTCCTACACACCCAAGGCCGACAAACTGGCACTATCATCAATTCAAGTTGGCGGAGATAACGGATATGTCCCTACGCACCCTGCTCATCACCTTGCTGGTGGCCTGCAGCTTTTCGGCCATGGCAGCCACCGAAATCGTGCCCCTGAACTACCACACCAGCGCCGACCTGTTGCCGGTAGCACAGGACTTCATTGGCAAGGAGGGACAAGTCAGCGCCTATGGCAATCAACTGATCGTCAACGCCGATCAGCGCAAGATCGACGAACTTAAGGCTCTTCTTTCGCAACTCGATACGGCACCCAAGCGCCTGCTGATCACCGTCGACACCAGCGACAACAACTTCCAGGGCGACCAGGGTTACTCGGTGAACGGCGCCAAGCCCAGCCAGACCCGCATCATCAACTACAGCACCGATAGCCGCGACGGCGGCATCCAGCAAGTGCAGGCCAGCGAAGGCGCACCGGCACTGATCCAGGTCGGCCAGAGCGTGCCGATCACCAGCAGCCAGAACGACTCCTATGGCGGTTACAGCAGCCAGACTGAGTACCGCAATGTCACCCAGGGTTTCTACGTCACGGCAAACGTCACCGGCGACATCGTTCACCTGTCGATCAGTACCAACCATGACCGCATGAGCCAGGAACGTCCCGATGTAGTGAACGTACAAAGCACCGACACAACCGTCACCGGCCACCTCGGTGAGTGGATCCTGCTGGCCGGGGTCAATGGCCAGACCCAGGCCGACAAACAGGGCCAGACCCGCAGCTACTCGACCCAGAGCCGCAACGACATGACTTTGCGGGTGAAAGTCGACACCCTGGACTAAAGCACCAAAAACTGACTGGCGAGTCGTATTAGACCAAAGATGTAGTGCTTGAAAAAAAGCACTACAAAACGTTTGACGAGCCAAAAAAGCGAAGGCATGATGGCCTCGCTCCCGCTAATCAGGGGCCCTGGCAAGGGCCTTCGAGGCGATGTTCGCAACCTACCCCCGCGAACCGCTTCGTGTCTGTACCGCCCACAAGGTGTGTTTGACGAGGTTGTCGACTGGAACGAAGTTGTCCCGAGGGACGGAAGCGTAATTAGGTAACCCGGCAGCACACTGATGTTCGTACCAAGGCCCACGACGCCCGAATGCGCCCGCAGTTCGCCTTTACCTGCTCACTTCCCCTCGAGCCCATCGTTCATCCCGTCGCCCTCCCCGCCGAATCCGACTTGACTGCTTAAGCTTCTGGTCAGCGAGCGCAGGAATTTTCCACCGCAGAACAACTTTTCATAAAGACGCGACGAGGTTTATCTCCCATGGCACTGACACGCGAACAGCAAATTGCAGCCCTCGAAAAAGACTGGGCTGAAAACCCGCGCTGGAAAGGCGTGACACGCACTTACTCCGCTGCTGACGTCGTCCGTCTGCGTGGCTCGGTTCAACCTGAGCACACTTTTGCAAAAATGGGCGCCGAGAAGCTGTGGAACCTGGTCACCCAGGGTGCCAAGCCGGCCTTCCGTCCTGAGAAAGATTTCGTCAACTGCATGGGCGCCCTGACCGGCGGCCAGGCCGTACAACAAGTCAAAGCCGGTATCCAGGCGATCTACCTGTCGGGCTGGCAGGTGGCTGCGGACAACAACTCCGCCGAATCGATGTACCCGGACCAGTCGCTGTACCCGGTGGACTCGGTTCCAACCGTGGTCAAGCGCATCAACAACTCGTTCCGTCGTGCCGACCAGATCCAGTGGAAAGCCGGCAAGAACCCGGGCGACGCTGGCTACATCGACTACTTCGCGCCAATCGTGGCTGACGCAGAAGCCGGTTTCGGCGGCGTACTGAACGCTTACGAGCTGATGAAGAGCATGATCGAAGCAGGCGCCGCCGGCGTTCACTTCGAAGACCAACTGGCTTCCGTGAAGAAATGCGGCCACATGGGCGGCAAGGTACTGGTTCCTACCCAGGAAGCCGTACAGAAGCTGACCGCTGCCCGTCTGGCAGCCGACGTTGCCGGTACTCCGACCATCATTCTGGCCCGTACCGACGCTAACGCTGCTGACCTGCTGACTTCCGACTGCGACCCGTACGACCAGCCATTCGTGACTGGCGAACGTACCCAGGAAGGCTTCTACAAAGTGCGCGCCGGCCTGGACCAGGCGATCGCCCGCGGCCTGGCTTACGCGCCGTACGCCGACCTGATCTGGTGCGAAACCGCCAAGCCGGATCTGGACGAAGCCCGTCGCTTTGCCGAAGCGATCAAGAAGGAATACCCGGACCAACTGCTGTCGTACAACTGCTCGCCTTCCTTCAACTGGAAGAAAAACCTGGACGACGCGACCATCGCCAAGTTCCAGCGCGAACTGTCTGCCATGGGCTACAAGCACCAGTTCATTACCCTGGCCGGCATTCACAACATGTGGCACAGCATGTTCAACCTGGCGCACGACTACGCCCGCAACGACATGACTGCCTACGTGAAGCTGCAAGAGCAGGAATTCGCTGACGCTGCCAAGGGTTACACCTTCGTGGCTCACCAACAGGAAGTGGGCACCGGCTACTTCGACGACATGACCACCGTGATCCAGGGTGGCTCGTCTTCGGTGACCGCGCTGACCGGTTCGACCGAAGAAGAACAGTTCCACTGATCCGCTTCGACTGAGACATCAGCCACTGCGGACCCGATAGAAAGCTAACCGCAGCGCTGCACATCTGACGCCCCGACTGGTTCGGGGCGTTTTTTTGCCTGCGATTTTTTGAATGCCCCCCCCTGTAGCAGCTGCCGAAGGCTGCGTTCGGCTGCGGAGCAGTCGTAAAACCCAAGCGCACGGTGAGTCAGGCACAACACGGTGAACGGCCTGGCGAGGACTGCGTCCTCGAACGCAGCCTTCGGCAGCTGCTACAGGGATCGCGCGCATGCCAGGTTCTGCGCTCAAAATCATTGATCCAGAGCAGTTTCCCGATCAGAAAAAAAGGGCAAAACGACCCCGCTCACTACTTGCAGTAACGCGCATATAAGCCAACTTGCCTGCCACTCACCCGTTAGACAGTTTAAAAACCGACACAAACAATATTGATTATCATTTATCGACAACTATGTTCGTTACATTCCCTACAAAACATAATTGACGAAATGCCACCCAATGCCCAAGGCGCAAGGCCTGCAGGGGGTTTTAAGCGCGCTATGTCCTTATTCCTATAAATAATTTCGCTATAGGAATTTTACTTGCCGGGTGTTTAGCCATAAAATCAGCAGGATTGATTGCTGCGACATATCGTCACTGCTTTTGTTTCTTTTCAAGCTCAGAGACCCTTGCTCTCTGTTAAGGATTACCAGCATGCCCGAAGCGACAGGACTCATGGCCCATAACTGGGGCTTTGCCATTTTCCTTCTAGGCGTCGTCGGCCTCTGCGCCTTCATGCTCGGTGTCTCCAGCCTACTCGGGTCAAAAGCCTGGGGCCGCAGCAAAAACGAACCGTTCGAGTCCGGCATGCTACCTACAGGTGGCGCCCGCTTGCGGCTCTCAGCCAAATTCTATCTGGTCGCGATGCTCTTCGTGATCTTCGATATCGAAGCCCTCTTTCTCTTTGCATGGTCTGTGTCCGTCCGCGAAAGCGGCTGGACCGGATTCGTCGAAGCTCTCGTTTTCATAGCAATTCTGTTGGCAGGCCTTGTCTACCTATTCCGAGTGGGCGCCCTTGACTGGGCTCCGGAAGCTCGGCGCAAGCGGCAAGCGAAGCTGAAACAATGAGGCTTTGGCAATGCAATACAATCTCACCAGGATCGACCCCGATGCTCCTAACGAGCAGTATCCGATTGGCCAGCGGGAAACCGTTTCCGATCCGTTAGAAGATCAAGTCCACAAAAACATTTTCATGGGCAAGCTCGAAGACGTGCTTAACGGCACGATCAACTGGGGGCGCAAGAACTCCCTGTGGCCGTACAACTTCGGTCTTTCGTGCTGCTACGTGGAAATGACCACCGCCTTCACGGCGCCCCACGACATCGCGCGCTTTGGCGCCGAGGTTATCCGGGCATCGCCGCGTCAGGCGGATTTCATGGTTATCGCCGGTACCTGCTTCATCAAGATGGCGCCGATCATTCAGCGTCTCTACGAGCAAATGCTCGAACCCAAATGGGTCATCTCCATGGGTTCGTGCGCCAACTCCGGTGGCATGTACGACATCTACTCCGTCGTTCAAGGGGTGGACAAGTTCCTGCCCGTGGACGTCTACGTGCCTGGCTGCCCGCCCCGCCCTGAAGCTTTCCTGCAAGGCTTGATGCTGCTGCAGGAGTCGATTGGCCAGGAGCGTCGCCCACTTTCCTGGGTCGTTGGCGATCAAGGCGTGTATCGCGCCGAGATGCCTTCCGAAAAGGAAAAGCGCCGCGAACAGCGTATTCAGGTAACCAACCTGCGCAGCCCCGACGAAGTCTGATCCAGATCTGCTGTTTCAAAGAAACGAGAAGCTGGCTTCATTCTTTACGTTGACCGAAAGCGATAAATAACCATGACTACAGGCAGTGCTCTGTACATCCCGCCTTACAAGGCAGACGACCAGGATGTGGTCGTCGAACTGAACAACCGTTTTGGCCCGGAGGCGTTCACCGCCCAGCCTACCCGCACCGGCATGCCGGTGCTTTGGGTTGCCCGTGCCAAACTCGTCGAAGTCCTGACCTTCCTGCGTAACCTGCCCAAGCCGTACGTCATGCTCTATGACCTGCACGGCGTGGACGAGCGTCTGCGTACCAAGCGTCAAGGGCTGCCGAACGGCGTCGACTTCTCCGTGTTCTATCACTTGATGTCGATCGAACGTAATAGTGACGTAATGATCAAGGTCGCCTTGTCCGAGAGCGACCTCAGCCTGCCGACCGTCACCAGCATCTGGCCCAACGCCAACTGGTACGAGCGTGAAGTCTGGGACATGTTCGGCATCGACTTCAAAGGCCACCCGCACCTGTCGCGCATCATGATGCCGCCGACCTGGGAAGGTCACCCGCTGCGCAAGGACTTCCCGGCCCGCGCCACCGAGTTCGACCCGTTCACCCTGAACCTTGCCAAGCAACAGCTCGAGGAAGAGTCCGCGCGCTTCAAGCCTGAAGACTGGGGCATGAAGCGTTCCGGCCCGAACGAGGACTACATGTTCCTCAACCTCGGCCCGAACCACCCGTCCGCGCACGGTGCGTTCCGCATCATCCTGCAGCTGGACGGCGAAGAGATCGTTGACTGCGTACCGGACGTCGGTTACCACCACCGTGGTGCCGAGAAGATGGCCGAGCGCCAGTCCTGGCACAGCTTCATCCCGTACACCGACCGTATCGACTACCTCGGCGGCGTGATGAACAACCTGCCGTACGTGCTCTCGGTCGAGAAGCTGGCCGGCATCAAGGTGCCCGAGAAGGTCGACGTCATCCGCATCATGATGGCCGAGTTCTTCCGGATCACCAGCCACCTGCTGTTCCTGGGTACCTACATCCAGGACGTCGGCGCCATGACTCCGGTGTTCTTCACCTTCACCGATCGCCAGCGCGCGTACACGGTGATCGAGGCGATTACCGGTTTCCGCCTGCACCCGGCCTGGTACCGCATCGGTGGCGTCGCCCACGACCTGCCGCGCGGCTGGGAAAAACTGGTCAAGGACTTCGTCGAGTGGATGCCCAAGCGTCTGGACGAATACCAGAAAGCCGCACTGGACAACAGCATCCTGCGAGGCCGGACCATCGGCGTCGCCGACTACAACACCAAAGAGGCCCTGGAATGGGGTGTCACCGGTGCCGGCCTGCGTTCGACCGGTTGCGATTTCGACCTGCGTAAAGCGCGCCCGTACTCGGGCTACGAGAACTTCGAATTCGAAGTGCCGCTGGCCGCCAATGGCGATGCCTACGACCGCTGCATCGTGCGTGTCGAAGAGATGCGCCAGAGCATCAGGATCATCGACCAGTGCCTGCGCAACATGCCGGAAGGCCCGTACAAGGCGGATCACCCGCTGACCACGCCGCCGCCGAAAGAGCGCACCCTGCAGCACATCGAAACCCTGATCACGCACTTCCTGCAAGTTTCGTGGGGCCCGGTCATGCCGGCCAACGAATCCTTCCAGATGATCGAAGCGACCAAGGGCATCAACAGTTATTACCTGACGAGCGATGGCGGCACCATGAGCTACCGCACCCGGATTCGTACCCCAAGCTTCCCGCACTTGCAGCAGATCCCTTCGGTGATCAAAGGCAGCATGGTCGCGGACTTGATTGCGTACCTGGGTAGTATCGATTTCGTTATGGCCGACGTGGACCGCTAAGCATGAACAGCACGCTTATCCAGACAGACCGTTTCGCCCTGAGCGAAACCGAGCGCTCGGCCATCGAGCACGAGTTGCATCACTACGAAGACCCGCGCGCGGCGTCGATCGAAGCCCTGAAGATCGTCCAGAAGGAACGTGGCTGGGTGCCGGACGGCGCCCTGTACGCCATCGGCGAGATCCTCGGCATCCCGGCCAGCGACGTTGAAGGTGTGGCGACGTTCTATAGCCAGATCTTCCGTCAGCCAGTGGGCCGTCACATCATTCGCGTCTGCGACAGCATGGTCTGCTACATCGGTGGCCACGAGTCCGTGGTCAGCGAAATCCAGAGCAAGCTGGGCATCGGCCTGGGTCAGACCACCGCCGACGGTCGTTTCACCCTGCTGCCGGTCTGCTGCCTCGGCAACTGCGACAAGGCGCCGGCGTTGATGATCGACGACGACACTTTCGGTGATGTGCAGCCAGCAAGCGTTGCCAAATTGCTCGAGGGCTACGTATGACCCTGACTTCTTTCGGTCCAGCCAACCGCATCAAGCGTTCGGCCGAGACTCACCCGCTCACCTGGCGTCTGCGTGACGATGGCGAAGCCGTCTGGCTCGACGAGTACCAGGCGAAGAACGGTTACGCCGCTGCGCGCAAGGCCTTCGCCGACATGGCCCAGGACGACATCGTCCAGACCGTGAAAGACTCCGGCCTCAAGGGGCGCGGCGGTGCAGGCTTCCCCACTGGCGTTAAGTGGGGCCTGATGCCAAAGGACGAATCCATCAACATCCGCTACCTGCTGTGCAACGCGGATGAAATGGAGCCGAACACCTGGAAAGACCGCATGCTGATGGAGCAACTGCCCCATCTGCTGATCGAAGGCATGCTGATCAGTGCCCGCGCACTGAAAACCTACCGTGGCTACATCTTCCTGCGTGGCGAATACACCACCGCCGCCAGGCACCTGAACCGTGCAGTGGAAGAAGCCAAGGCAGCAGGCCTGCTGGGCAAGAACATCCTGGGCAGCGGCTTCGATTTCGAGCTGTTCGTCCACACCGGCGCCGGGCGTTACATCTGCGGTGAAGAAACCGCACTGATCAACTCCCTCGAAGGCCGCCGCGCCAACCCGCGCTCCAAACCGCCCTTCCCCGCCGCCGTTGGCGTGTGGGGCAAGCCGACCTGCGTGAACAACGTCGAAACCCTGTGCAACGTGCCGGCGATCATTGCCGACGGCGTGGACTGGTACAAATCGTTGGCTCGCGAAGGTAGCGAAGACATGGGCACCAAGCTCATGGGCTTCTCCGGCAAGGTCAAGAACCCGGGCCTGTGGGAACTGCCGTTCGGCGTGACCGGTCGCGAGCTGTTCGAAGACTACGCCGGTGGCATGCGCGACGGTTACAAGCTCAAGTGCTGGCAGCCTGGCGGCGCCGGTACCGGCTTCCTGTTGCCGGAACACCTGGACGCACAAATGTACGCCGGCGGCATCGCCAAAGTGGGCACCCGTATGGGTACCGGCCTGGCCATGGCGGTGGACGACAGCGTCAACATGGTGTCCCTGCTGCGCAACATGGAGCAGTTCTTCGCCCGCGAATCCTGTGGTTTCTGCACCCCGTGCCGCGATGGCTTGCCATGGAGCGTCAAGCTCCTGATGGCCATCGAGAACGGTGAAGGCCAGCCAGGCGACATCGAGACCCTGCTGGGTCTGGTCGGTTTCCTCGGCCCAGGCAAGACCTTCTGTGCTCACGCACCGGGCGCCGTGGAGCCGTTGGGCAGCGCAATCAAATACTTCCGCCATGAGTTCGAAGCCGGTATCGCGCCTGTCAGCGCCACCGTCCCGCCTCTGGCAAGGCCGATCCTGGTCGGCGCGTAAACGCTTAAAAAAGGCGAAGGGTCCGTGCCCTTCGCTTTTCGTGTGATGACGCCTTTAACGGCTGTGTTGATTCACGCGGATAACAAGATTCCATTAGCCACGCCCGCTGACACCGGGCCAACGAAGAACTTTGAACCATGGCCACTATCCACGTAGACGGCAAAGAGCTCGAAGTCGATGGGGCAGACAACCTGTTACAGGCATGTCTGTCGCTAGGCCTCGATATTCCTTATTTCTGCTGGCACCCTGCCCTTGGCAGCGTTGGCGCTTGCCGCCAGTGCGCGGTCAAGCAGTACACCGACGAGAACGACACCCGTGGTCGTATCGTGATGTCCTGCATGACGCCTGCCACCGACAACACCTGGATCTCCATCGAAGATGAAGAGTCCAAGGCGTTCCGCGCCAGTGTTGTTGAATGGCTGATGACCAACCACCCTCACGACTGCCCGGTCTGTGAAGAAGGCGGTCACTGCCACCTGCAAGACATGACGGTAATGACCGGCCACAACGAGCGCCGTTACCGCTTCACCAAGCGTACTCACCAGAACCAGCAACTGGGCCCGTTCATTTCCCACGAAATGAACCGCTGCATCGCTTGCTACCGCTGCGTGCGCTTCTACAAGGACTACGCCGGCGGCACCGACCTCGGTGTGTACGGTGCCCACGACAACGTGTACTTCGGTCGCGTTGAAGATGGCGTGCTGGAAAGCGAGTTCTCCGGCAACCTCACCGAGGTCTGCCCGACCGGCGTGTTCACCGACAAGACTCACTCCGAGCGCTACAACCGCAAGTGGGACATGCAGTTCTCGCCGAGCATCTGCCATGGCTGCTCCAGCGGTTGCAACATTTCCCCGGGCGAGCGTTACGGCGAACTGCGTCGCATCGAAAACCGTTTCAACGGTTCGGTGAACCAGTACTTCCTGTGCGACCGTGGCCGTTTCGGCTATGGCTACGTCAACCGCGAAGACCGTCCGCGTCAGCCACTGCTGGCGGGCGGCGCCAAGCTGAGCCTCGACGACGCGCTGGATAAAGCCGCCGATCTGCTGCGCGGTCGCAACATCGTCGGTATCGGCTCGCCTCGCGCCAGCCTCGAAAGCAACTACGCGTTGCGCGAACTGGTCGGTGCCGAGCACTTCTACTCGGGTATCGAAGCGTCCGAACTGGAACGCATCCGCCTGGTCCTGCAAGTGCTGAAAGACAGCCCGCTGCCAGTGCCGAACATGCGCGACATCGAAGACCACGACGCCGTGTTCGTCCTCGGTGAAGACCTGACCCAGACCGCTGCACGCATGGCCCTGTCCCTGCGTCAATCGGTCAAGGGCAAGGCCGAAGACATGGCCGATGCCATGCGCGTTCAGCCTTGGCTCGACGCCGCGGTGAAGAACATCGGCCAGCACGCGCTGAACCCGCTGTTCATCGCCAGCCTGGCTGAAACCAAGCTCGACGACATCGCCGAAGAATGCGTTCACGCAGCTCCCGACGACCTGGCCCGCATCGGTTTCGCCGTGGCTCACGCCCTCGATGCCAGCGCTCCAGCCGTAGAAGGCCTGGACGCTGAAGCCCTCGAGCTGGCCAAGCGCATTGCCGACGCCCTGCTCGCGGCCAAGCGTCCGCTGATCATCGCCGGCACTTCCCTGGGCTCCAAAGCCCTGATCGAAGCGGCCGCGAACATCGCCAAGGCGCTGAAGCTGCGCGAGAAGAACGGTTCCATCAGCCTGATCGTGCCAGAGGCCAACAGCCTCGGCCTGGCCATGCTCGGTGGCGAATCGCTCGACGCCGCGCTGCAAGCAGTAATCTCTGGCAGTGCCGACGCCATCGTCGTGCTGGAAAACGATCTGTACACCCGTACCGACAATGCCAAGGTCGATGCCGCCCTGACCGCCGCGAAAGTGCTGATCGTCGCGGACCACCAGAAGACCGCCACCAGCGATCGCGCGCACCTGATCCTGCCAGCCGCCAGCTTCGCTGAGGGCGACGGTACCCTGGTCAGCCAGGAAGGTCGCGCCCAGCGCTTCTTCCAGGTCTTCGATCCGAAGTACATGGACGCGAGCATCCTGGTTCACGAAGGCTGGCGCTGGCTGCATGCCCTGCGCGCAACCCTGCTGAACCAGCCGATCGACTGGACCCAACTGGACCACGCCACCGCCGCTGTCGCTTCCAGCACACCGATTCTGAACCGCATTGTTGACGCCGCACCGTCCGCCGCGTTCCGCATCAAGGGCATGAAACTGGCCCGTGAACCGCTGCGCTACTCCGGTCGTACCGCCATGCGCGCCGACATCAACGTGCACGAACCGCGTACCCCGCAGGACAAGGACACCGCGTTCGCCTTCTCGATGGAAGGTTACTCGGGTTCGGCCGAACCGCGTCAGCAAGTGCCGTTCGCCTGGTCTCCGGGCTGGAACTCGCCGCAAGCCTGGAACAAGTTCCRGGACGAAGTCGGTGGTCACATCCGCGCTGGCGACCCGGGCACCCGCCTGATCGAAACCAGCGGTGACTCGCTGAACTGGTTCGCCAGCGTTCCGCGTGCGTTCAACCCGGCCCAGGGCACCTGGCAGGTTGTGCCGTTCTTCCACCTGTTCGGCAGCGAAGAGAACTCTTCGAAAGCCGCTCCGGTTCAGGAACGCATTCCGGCTGCTTATGTTGCTCTGGCCAAGTCCGAAGCCGACCGCCTGGGTGTCAATGACGGTGCCATGCTGAGCCTGAACGTGGCCGGCCAGACCCTGCGTCTGCCGCTGCGTATCAACGAAGAACTGGGCGCCGGTCTGGTGGCCTTGCCTGCGGGCATCGCCGGCATCCCGCCAGCGATCTTTGGCAAATCCGTTGACGGTCTGCAGGAGGCAGCGCAATGACCTTGTTCACTCCTGAAGTGATCGACATCATCATCGCGGTCCTCAAGGCCGTGGTGATTCTGCTCGCCGTGGTGGTCTGCGGCGCCCTGCTGAGCTGGGTCGAGCGTCGTTTGCTCGCCCTCTGGCAGGACCGTTACGGTCCGAACCGCGTCGGTCCGTTCGGCGCGTTCCAGATCGCGGCCGACATGATCAAGATGTTCTTCAAGGAAGACTGGACGCCGCCATTCGCCGACAAAGTGATCTTCACTTTGGCGCCGGTCGTGGCCATGAGCGCCTTGCTGATTGCCTTCGCGATCATCCCGATCACCCCGACCTGGGGTGTCGCGGACATCAACATCGGCATCCTGTTCTTCTTCGCCATGGCCGGTCTTTCGGTCTACGCGGTGCTGTTCGCCGGCTGGTCGAGCAACAACAAGTTCGCCCTGCTGGGCAGCTTGCGGGCCTCGGCGCAAACCGTGTCGTACGAAGTGTTCATGGGCCTGTCGCTGATGGGCATCGTGATCCAGGTCGGCTCGTTCAACATGCGCGACATCGTCGAATACCAGGCGCAGAACATGTGGTTCGTCATTCCGCAGATCTTCGGTTTCCTGACCTTCTTCATCGCTGGCGTGGCCGTGACTCACCGTCACCCGTTCGACCAGCCGGAAGCGGAACAGGAACTGGCCGACGGTTACCACATTGAATACGCCGGCATGAAATGGGGCATGTTCTTCGTCGGCGAGTACATCGGTATCGTGCTGATCTCGGCGCTGCTGGTGACCTTGTTCTTCGGTGGCTGGCACGGTCCGTTCGGCATCCTGCCGCAAATCCCGTTCATCTGGTTCGCGCTGAAAACCGCGTTCTTCATCATGTTCTTCATCCTGCTGCGCGCCTCGATTCCGCGCCCACGGTATGACCAAGTGATGGATTTCAGCTGGAAGTTCTGCCTGCCACTGACCCTCGTCAACATGCTGGTGACCGCTGCGATCGTGTTGCTCAACACGCCCGCCGTCGCGGCTCAGTGAGGATAGAGAATCATGAAGTACATTTTTGACATCGTGCATGGCTTCTTCACCCAGCTTCGCAGCCTGGTGATGATCTTCGGCCACGCCTTCCGCAAGCGCGACACGCTGCAGTACCCGGAAGAACCGGTCTACCTGCCGCCGCGCTACCGTGGGCGTATCGTCCTGACCCGCGACCCCGACGGTGAAGAGCGTTGCGTAGCGTGCAACCTGTGCGCCGTGGCGTGCCCGGTCGGTTGCATCTCGCTGCAGAAAGCTGAAACCGAAGACGGTCGCTGGTACCCGGACTTCTTCCGCATCAACTTCTCGCGCTGCATTTTCTGCGGCCTCTGCGAGGAAGCCTGCCCGACCACCGCGATCCAGCTGACGCCGGATTTCGAAATGGCCGAGTTCAAACGTCAGGACCTGGTTTACGAGAAAGAAGATCTGCTGATCTCCGGCCCCGGCAAAAACCCTGATTACAACTTCTATCGTGTTGCAGGTATGGCGATTGCCGGTAAGCCGAAAGGCTCCGCGCAGAATGAAGCCGAACCGATCAACGTGAAGAGCTTGCTGCCTTAAGGAAGAAAGATGGAATTCGCTTTCTATTTCGCATCGGGTATCGCTGTGGTGTCCACGCTTCGCGTGATCACCAACACCAACCCTGTGCACGCCCTGCTCTACCTGATCATTTCGCTGATCGCCGTGGCGATGACGTTCTTCGCCCTCGGCGCACCGTTTGCCGGTGTACTKGAAGTGATCGCCTACGCTGGCGCCATCATGGTGCTGTTCGTGTTCGTGGTGATGATGCTGAACCTGGGCCCGGCCTCGGTTCAGCAAGAGCGCGCCTGGCTCAAGCCCGGTATCTGGGGCGGCCCGGTCCTCCTCGCCGCGCTGCTGCTGGTAGAACTGCTGTATGTGCTGTTCTCCCACCATAGCGGCCAGGCCGTCGGCCACACCACCGTAGACGCCAAGGCCGTGGGCATCAGCCTGTTCGGTCCTTACCTGCTGGTGGTCGAACTCGCCTCGATGCTGCTGCTCGCCGCAGCCGTCACGGCGTTCCATCTGGGCCGTAACGAAGCCAAGGAGCAATGACGATGCCTGCTATCCCTATGGAGCATGGTCTGGCGGTCGCCGGCATCCTGTTCTGCCTCGGTCTGGTCGGCCTGATGGTCCGCCGCAACATTCTCTTCGTGCTGATGAGCCTGGAGGTCATGATGAATGCCTCCGCCCTGGCGTTCATCGTTGCCGGTAGCCGCTGGGCGCAGCCGGATGGACAGATCATGTTCATCCTGGTGATCAGCCTGGCAGCCGCCGAGGCCAGTATTGGCCTGGCAATCCTGCTGCAACTGTATCGCCGCTTCCACACGCTCGATATCGACGCTGCCAGTGAGATGCGCGGATGAACCTTCTCTATCTGACTTTCCTGTTCCCTCTGATCGGTTTTGTGCTGCTGGCGTTCTCCCGGGGCCGCCTCTCGGAAAACCTCTCGGCGCTGATCGGCGTCGGCTCCATTGGCCTCTCGGCGATCGTCGCGGCTTATGTGATCTGGCAATTCAACGTGGCTCCGCCGGAAGGCGGCCACTACACCCTGGTGTTATGGCAATGGATGGCGGTGGAAGGCTTCACGCCAAACTTCGCCCTGTACCTGGACGGCCTGTCGGTGACCATGCTCGGCGTGGTCGTCGGCGTCGGCTTCCTTATCCACCTGTTCGCGTCCTGGTACATGCGCGGTGAAGACGGCTACTCGCGCTTCTTCGCCTACACCAACCTGTTTATCGCCAGCATGCTGTTCCTGGTCCTGGCCGATAACCTGCTGTTCGTGTACTTCGGCTGGGAAGGCGTGGGCCTGTGCTCGTACCTGTTGATCGGTTTCTACTACAGCAACCGCAACAACGGTAACGCCGCACTCAAGGCCTTCATCGTGACCCGTATCGGTGACGTGTTCATGGCCATCGGCCTGTTCATTCTGTTTGCCCAACTGGGCACGCTGAACGTTCAGGAACTGCTGGTACTGGCTCCGCAGAAGTTCCAGTCCGGCGACTTCTGGATGGTCATGGCCACCCTGATGCTGCTGGGCGGCGCTGTCGGTAAATCCGCGCAACTGCCACTGCAAACCTGGCTGGCGGACGCGATGGCCGGTCCTACTCCGGTTTCGGCACTGATCCACGCCGCGACCATGGTGACCGCCGGTGTCTACCTGATCGCCCGTACCCACGGCCTGTTCACCCTGGCGCCGGAAATCCTGCACCTGGTGGGCATCGTTGGCGGTGTGACCCTGGTTCTGGCGGGTTTTGCAGCCCTGGTTCAGACCGACATCAAGCGTATCCTTGCCTACTCGACCATGAGCCAGATCGGCTACATGTTCCTGGCCCTGGGCGTTGGTGCCTGGGACGGCGCGATCTTCCACCTGATGACCCACGCCTTCTTCAAGGCCCTGCTGTTCCTTGCATCCGGTTCGGTAATCGTTGCCTGCCACCACGAGCAGAACATCTTCAAGATGGGCGGCCTGTGGAAGAAACTGCCACTGGCCTACGCCAGCTTCATCGTCGGCGGCGCGGCCCTGGCGGCCCTGCCTCTGGTGACCGCAGGCTTCTACTCCAAGGACGAAATCCTCTGGGAAGCGTTCGCCAGCGGCAACCACGGTCTGCTCTATGCAGGTCTGGTCGGCGCATTCATGACCTCGCTGTACACCTTCCGCCTGATCTTCATCGCGTTCCATGGTGAAGCGAAGACCGAAGCCCACGCCGGTCACGGCATCGCCCACTGGCTGCCACTGTCGGTGCTGATCGTATTGTCCACCGCCATCGGCGCGATGATCGTTCCACCGCTGCACGGCGTGCTGCCGCAAAGCGTCGGCCATGCCGGCGGCGAAGCCAAGCACAGCCTGGAAATCGCCTCGGGCGCCATCGCCCTGGCCGGTATCCTGCTGTCCGCGCTGCTGTTCCTCGGCAAGCGTCGCTTCGTCACCACCATCGCCAACAGCGGCATCGGCCGTATCCTCTCGGCCTGGTGGTTCGCTGCCTGGGGCTTCGACTGGATCTACGACAAACTGTTCGTCAAGCCGTACCTGGCGATCAACCACATCCTGCGCAAAGACCCGCTGGACCAGACCATCGGTCTGATCCCGCGTATGGCCAAAGGCGGCCACACCGCCCTGAGCCGTACCGAGACCGGTCAACTGCGTTGGTACGCCGCCTCGATGGCTGCTGGTGCCGTGCTGGTAATCGGCGCCGTCGTGCTGGTAGCGGTCTGATATGAACCTTGCGAACTTGCGAAAGGAATTGAGCCCGTCATGATTCTGCCTTGGCTAATCCTGATCCCCTTCATCGGCGGCCTGCTGTGCTGGATGGGTGAGCGCTTCGGCGCCACCCTCCCCCGCTGGATTGCGCTGATCACCATGTCCCTGCTGCTGTCCCTCGGCCTCTGGCTGTGGGCCAACGGTGACTATTCATTTGCACCAAAGCCTGGCGCCGATCCGACCTGGGCGCTTGAGTTCAAGCACGTCTGGATCCAGCGCTTCGGCATCAATGTGCACCTGGCCCTCGACGGCCTGTCGCTGTTGATGATCATGCTGACCGGTCTGCTGGGTGTCCTCTCGGTACTCTGCTCGTGGAAAGAGATCCAGCGTCATGTTGGCTTCTTCCACCTGAACCTGATGTGGATCCTGGGCGGTGTCGTCGGCGTGTTCCTCGCCCTCGACCTGTTCATGTTCTTCTTCTTCTGGGAAATGATGCTGGTGCCGATGTACTTCCTCATCGCGCTCTGGGGTCACAGTTCTTCGGACGGCAAGAAAACCCGGATCTACGCGGCGACCAAGTTCTTCATCTTCACTCAGGCTTCCGGCCTGATCATGCTGGTGGCGATCCTGGGTCTGGTACTGGTCAACTTCAACGACACCGGCGTGATTACCTTCAACTACGCCGACCTGTTGAAGACCAGGATGTCGACGACCACCGAGTACATCCTGATGCTCGGCTTCTTCATCGCCTTCGCGGTCAAGCTGCCCGTGGTACCGTTCCACTCCTGGTTGCCTGACGCCCACGCCCAGGCGCCGACCGCAGGTTCCGTCGACCTCGCCGGTATCTTGCTGAAGACCGCGGCCTACGGCTTGCTGCGTTTCGCCCTGCCGCTGTTCCCGAATGCGTCGGCCGAGTTCGCGCCGTTCGCCATGACCCTGGGTCTGATCGGGATTTTCTACGGTGCATTCCTGGCGTTCGCGCAAACCGACATCAAGCGTCTGATCGCCTTCTCGTCCGTTTCCCACATGGGCTTCGTACTGATCGGCATCTACTCCGGCAGCCAACTGGCGCTGCAGGGCGCGGTGATGCAGATGCTGGCGCACGGTCTGTCGGCGGCGGCACTCTTTATCCTGAGCGGCCAGTTGTACGAACGCACTCACACCCGCGACATGCGTGAAATGGGTGGCCTGTGGTCGAAGATCGCTTACCTGCCGGCCCTCAGCCTGTTCTTCGCAGCCGCGTCCCTGGGCTTGCCGGTTACCGGTAACTTCGTCGGTGAGTTCCTGATCCTGATCGGCACCTTCCCGATCGCCCCATGGGTCACCATCATCGCGACGTCCGGCCTGGTGTTCGGTTCGGTCTACTCGCTGATCATGATCCACCGTGCCTACTTCGGCCCGTCGAAATCGGACGCGGTGCTGCATGGCATGGACGGTCGCGAAATGATCATGGTGGTCGGTCTGGCAGCGCTGCTGATTTACATCGGCGTCTACCCGCAACCGTTCCTCGATACCTCTGCCGCTACGATGCATGGCGTGCAGCAATGGCTCGGCACCGCCTTCACTCAACTCGCTTCGGCCCGGTAAGAGCGCTATGGAATTCACGACTCAACACTTTATCGCGCTTGCGCCGTTGTTGATCACCAGCGCCACGATCATCGTGGTGATGCTGGCGATCGCCTGGCGCCGCAACCACTCCCAGACCTTCCTGCTGTCGGTGGCGGGTCTGAACCTGGCGTTGCTGTCGATCCTGCCAGCCTTGAAGGTCGCACCATTGGCTGTGACCCCGCTGCTGCAAATCGATAGCTTCGCTTGCCTGTACATGGCGCTGATCCTGGTCGCCACCCTCGCTTGTGTCACCCTCGCCCACGCCTACCTCGGCGATGGCGGCACGGGTTACCCGGGCAACCGTGAAGAACTGTACCTGCTGATCCTGATGGCCGCTGCCGGTGGCCTGGTTCTGGTCAGCGCGCAGCACCTGGCCGGGTTGTTCGTCGGTCTGGAACTGCTCTCGGTACCGGTCTACGGTCTGGTGGCTTATGCCTTCTTCAACAAGCGTTCGCTGGAAGCCGGCATCAAGTACATGGTGCTGTCGGCCGCCGGCTCCGCGTTCCTGTTGTTCGGTATGGCCCTGCTCTACGCTGACGCCGGTTCCCTGAGCTTCAACGGCATCGGCCAGGCCCTGGCGGCCACCGGCCTGCCAAGCTCGCTGGCGCAACTGGGCCTGGGCATGATGCTGATCGGCCTGGCGTTCAAGCTGTCGCTGGTACCGTTCCACCTCTGGACTCCAGACGTGTACGAAGGTGCTCCGGCGCCGGTGGCAGCGTTCCTGGCCACCGCTTCCAAGGTTGCCGTGTTCGCGGTGATGGTGCGTCTGTTCCAGATCTCGCCAGCGGCGAGCAGCGGCGTGCTGAGCAACGTACTGACCATCATCGCCATCGCGTCGATCCTGTTCGGTAACCTGCTGGCGCTGACCCAGAGCAACCTCAAGCGTCTGCTGGGTTACTCGTCCATCGCCCACTTCGGCTACCTGCTGATCGCCCTGGTGGCGAGCAAGGGTCTGGCCGTGGAAGCCATCGGCGTGTACCTGGTCACCTACGTGATCACCAGCCTCGGCGCCTTCGGCGTGATCACCCTGATGTCCTCGCCGTACAAAGGCCGTGACGCAGACGCCCTGTACGAATACCGCGGCCTGTTCTGGCGCCGTCCGTACCTCACCGCTGTGCTGACCGTTATGATGCTGTCCCTGGCCGGTATCCCGCTGACCGCTGGCTTCATCGGCAAGTTCTACATCATCGCCACCGGTGTCGAGTCGCACCAGTGGTGGCTGGTCGGTTCCCTGGTACTGGGCAGCGCCATCGGCGTCTTCTACTACCTGCGCGTGATGGTCACCCTGTACCTGATCGAACCGAACCTGCGCCGCGTCGACGCTCAACTGCACTGGGAACAACGTGCAGGCGGCGTGATGCTGCTGGCGATCGCGGTACTGGCCTTCTTCCTCGGCCTGTACCCACAACCGCTGCTGAACCTGGTTCAACAGTCGGGTCTGGCGGGTTGATCGCTTGAGCGACACTCGGCAGTAAACGGAAACGGCACCTTCGGGTGCCGTTTTTGCGTTTGATGCTTGAGCTTTTCGAATGCACTAATGGCTGAGGCTTCTGCTCCAGAGGGTTGCCAAATGCAAAGATCTTGCTGATTGGACCTGACCTGCCCACCGCTGGAAATTAATGACTCATTGAGATGCTTGTTCGGCTAGAGATGCTTTGTGTCTGGTACGCCCTCATCGCGAGCAARCTCGCTCCCACAGTGACCGAGGATACCCTCGGATTTTGTGTACGACACAAAACCTGTGGGAGCGGGCTTGCCCGCGAAGGTGTCGGGACAGACTCAAACAAAAACGGCACCTTTCGGTGCCGTTAGCGTTTACGGTTTAGCTGTTATTTACGCGCATCCGCCCACGATTTCAGCAGTTCGTTGTAGCTCACGGTCTCGCCTTTCGGTTTCTCGTTTTCCAGTTTGGGTTTCGGCGCGCCTGGCTGATCGAACCAGTACTGGGCATCGCGCTCAGGATTCATTTTCGGTGCGCAGGTGGCTTGTGCCTTCGAACGCTCCAGACGGGACATGATCGCGTCCTGATCCTTGGCCAGACCGTCCAGTGCCTGTTGCGGGGTTTTGTCGCCGCTCGCGGCTTCGGCGATGTGGCTCCACCACAACTGCGCGAGGCGAGGATAGTCCGGCACGTTGGTCCCGGTCGGGGTCCATTGCACGCGGGCCGGGCTGCGGTAGAACTCCACCAGGCCACCGAGCTTCGGCGCCAGGTCGGTCATGGCTTGCGAGTTGATGTCCGACTCGCGGATCGGGGTCAGGCCGACGATGGTTTTCTTCAGCGACACGGTTTTCGAGGTCACGAACTGCGCGTAGAGCCAGGCCGCCAGTTTTTGCTTTTCAGGCGTGGACTTCATGAAGGTCCAGGAACCCACGTCCTGATACCCCAGTTTCATCCCCTCCTCCCAGTACGGCCCTCGCGGCGACGGCGCCATCCGCCATTTCGGCGTGCCATCGGCGTTCATCACTGCCAGACCTGGCTTGGTCATGTCGGCGGTGAACGCTGTGTACCAGAAGATCTGCTGGGCGATGCYGCCCTGGGACGGCACCGGGCCGGATTCGGAGAAGGTCATGCCTGCCGCTTCCGGTGGCGCGTACTTCTTCAGCCAGTCGACGTATTTGGTGGTGGCAAACACCGCCGCCGGGCCGTTGGTGTCGCCGCCACGAGTCACGCTGGAGCCCACCGGATGGCAATCCTCGACACGAATGCCCCACTCGTCCACCGGCAAGCCATTGGGGATGCCCTTGTCGCCGCCACCGGCCATGGAGAACCAGGCATCGGTGAAGCGCCAGCCCAGGGACGGGTCTTTCTTGCCGTAGTCCATGTGCCCGTAAACGCGCTTGCCGTCGATTTCCTTGACGTCTTCGCTGAAGAATTTGGCGATGTCCTCATAGGCCGACCAGTTCACCGGCACGCCCAGCTCGTAGCCGTACTTTTCCTTGAACTTGGCCTTGAGGTCCGCGCGTTCGAACCAGTCGGCGCGGAACCAGTACAGGTTGGCGAACTGCTGGTCAGGCAATTGATAGATCTTGCCGTCCGGTGCAGTGGTGAACGAGATGCCGATGAAATCCTTGATATCGAGGGTCGGCGAGGTGAAGTCCTTGCCTTCGTTAGCCATCAGGTCGGTGATCGATTCGGTCTTGCCATAGCGAAAGTGCGTACCGATCAGGTCCGAGTCGTTGACCCAGCCGTCATAGATGCTCTTGTCCGATTGCATCACGGTCTGCAGCTTTTCCACGACGTCGCCTTCTTGCAGCAGGTCGTGGGTGACTTTGATCCCGGTGATCTCGGTAAAGGCCTTGGCCAGTACCTTGGACTCGTACTCGTGGGTGGCGATGGTTTCCGAGACGACTTTGATGTCCATCCCGCGAAACGGCTCGGCGGCCTTGATAAACCACTTCAGCTCCGCCAACTGCTGATCGGCCGTCAGGGTGGACGGCTTGAACTCGCTGCCAATCCATTTCTTCGCGGCGTCTTCATAGGCATCGGCCCAGGCCGAAGCGCTCAAACCGCTGAGTGCCAGCATGGCTGCCAATGAAATGCTATGTCGCAGCTTATTGTTTTTATCGAACATAAGACCTCCTTATTGAGTTTCGGAGCAACATTGCCGAGCGATTCGACTAGCCCCAACGCATCACAGCCAACAGCCACACCAGGGACAACGCAAAGGCCACCCAGATGCTCCAGTCGGTGACGCCGATTACCAGCAAATGCAGGTAGGCGCTGCCGAGAAGACCGATAAACAACCGATCGCCACGGGTGGTGGCAATTGGTAGAACACCTCGCCGAAGCACGCTCGGCGAACGCAATTCCCAGGTGGTCATGCCCAGCAGGATCAAGGCAATAACGCCGAAGAACGCCGCCGTGGGGACCGTCCAACTCATCCATTCCATCATCAGCTCCTCATACCCGGCCCAGGGCAAAGCCCTTGGCCACGTGGTTGCGAACAAACCAGATCACCAGCATGCCTGGCAGGATAGTCAGCACCCCCGCCGCCGCCAGTACCCCCCAGTCGATACCGGATGCCGAGACGGTGCGCGTCATCACCGCTGCGATCGGTTTGGCGTTGACCGAAGTGAGGGTTCGCGCCAGCAGCAGTTCGACCCAGGAAAACATGAAGCAGAAGAACGCCGTGACGCCGATGCCGGAGCCGATCAGCGGGATGAAAATCTTCACGAAGAACTTGGGAAAACTGTAGCCATCGATGTAGGCGGTTTCGTCGATTTCCTTGGGCACGCCGGACATGAAGCCTTCGAGAATCCACACCGCCAGCGGCACGTTGAACAGGCAGTGAGCCAGGGCCACGGCGATGTGGGTGTCGAACAACCCGATCGAGGAATACAGCTGGAAGAACGGCAACAGGAACACCGCCGGTGGCGCCATGCGGTTGGTCAGCAGCCAGAAGAACAGGTGCTTGTCGCCAAGGAAGCGATAACGCGAAAACGCATAAGCCGCCGGCAGCGCCACRCTCAGGGAAATCACCGTGTTCAGGCTCACGTAGTACAGCGAGTTGAGGTAACCGGTGTACCAGCTCGGGTCGGTGAAGATCACCTTGTAGTTGTGGAAGGTGAAATCCTGGGGAAACAGCGTCAGGCCACCGAGGATTTCGTTGTTGCTCTTGAAGGACATGTTCAGCAGCCAGTAGATCGGCACCAGCAGGAACAGGATGTAGAGCAGCAGTGGAACCAGCTTTCTCTTGCTCATGGCGGGCCTCAGCGGTTGGCGTCGGAGTGAGTCATGGCGGTGTAGAACAGCCAGGACACCAACAGGATGATCAGGAAGTACACCAGCGAAAATGCCGCTGCCGGCCCCAGGTCGAATTGCCCTACGGCCATCTGGGTCAGGGTCTGACTGAGGAACGTCGTTGCATTGCCCGGACCGCCGCCTGTCAGCACGAAGGGCTCGGTGTAGATCATGAAGCTGTCCATGAAGCGCAGCATCACAGCGATCAGCAGCACACTCTTGAGCTTGGGCAACTGGATATGCCGGAACACCGCCCAGGCCGAGGCACGGTCGATCCGCGCCGCCTGGTAATACACATCCGGAATCGCCCGCAACCCGGAGAAGCACAACAGCGCCACCAGCGACGTCCAGTGCCAGACGTCCATCACCAGCACGGTGACCCAGGCGTCCATGGTGTTCGCCGCATAGTTGTAGCTGATGCCCATGGCGTTGAGGCTCGAACCGAGCAGGCCGATGTCGGCGCGGCCGAAGATCTGCCAGATGGTGCCGACCACGTTCCACGGGATCAGTAGCGGGATCGCCAGTACGATCAACACCACCGAAGACCAGCGGCCCTTGGTTGGCATGGTCAGGGCGATGGCGATGCCCAGAGGGATTTCGATCAGCAGCACACAGGCGGAATAGATGAACTGGCGCAGCAACGAGTCATGCAAGCGAGGGTCGAGCAGCACCTGCTTGTACCAGTCGGCACCGACGAAATAGCGGCTGGACTGGTCGAAAATGTCCTGCACCGAATAGTTGACCACGGTCATCATCGGGATCACCGCACTGAACGCCACCAGCAGGAACACGGGTAGCACCAGCCACCAGGCCTTGTTGTTCTGCACCTTGTTCATGGCAGCACCTCCAGCAAGTAATCATCGGCGTAGACCATCAGCCACTGCCCCGGGAAACTGATGTACGCCGTGCCGTCGGGCACCGGTTTGTCCTCGGCCAGGCGTACTTTCAGCAGCACGCCGTCGAGGTTCAGGGTCATGATTTTGTAAGTGCCCAGGTCCTCGACGTGTACGACCTTTGCCTGCAACGCGTCATCAAAGGCCTCCTCCCACACATGGACGAACTCCGGACGGATGCCGACCTTCAGGCTTTTCCATTCGCTGTCGGCGATGCGTTTCTGCATCGCCTCGGACAACGGCAAGTGAGTCCCGGCAAAACCGACACCGCCGGCCTGAGGCTGCACCTCGATCAGGTTCATCCCCGGACTGCCAATGAAGTAGCCGACAAAGGTGTGGCTCGGCCGCTCGAACAACTCCCTGGGTGTGCCGAACTGCACGATCTGCCCGCCGTACATCACCGCGATCTTGTCGGCGAAGGTCGAAGCCTCGAGCTGATCGTGGGTGACGTAGACCATGGTGATGTTGAACTGTTCGTGAATCTGCTTGAGCTTGCGCCGCAGCTTCCACTTCAAATGTGGATCGATCACCGTCAGCGGCTCATCGAACAGGATCGCCGACACGTCATCGCGCACCAGCCCGCGGCCCATGGAGACTTTCTGTTTTTCGTCGGCGGTGAGGTTGCGCGCCTTTTTGCTCAGCAGGCTCTGCAGGTCGAGGACTTCGGCGATTTCCTGCACCTTGGTATGAATTCTTGCCTCGGCCATGCCTTGGTTGCGCAGCGGGAAGGCCAGATTGTCGAACACCGTCATGGTGTCGTAGACCACCGGAAACTGGAAAACCTGGGCGATGTTGCGCTTCTCCGGGGTCAGGTCATTGACCGCTTTGCCGTCGAACAGTACATGCCCCTGGGACGGGCTGAGCAGCCCGGAAATGATGTTGAGCAAGGTTGATTTGCCACAGCCCGATGGACCGAGCAACGCGTAGGCGCCGCCTTGCTCCCAGATGTGGTCCATCTCGCGGATCGCGTAGTCCTCGGGGCCTGCCGGGGTCCTGGTGTAGCTGTGGGCGAGATTCTGCAAACGGATTTCGGCCATCAGGCAACCCTCGCGATACGCCGGCCCGGCGCCTGGACCAGCCGCCCCTGCGTATCGAACACAAACAGTTTATGGGTCGGGATGTAGATACGGATCGGCGCGTCGACGTCGTATTCGTGAACACCCGGCAAGTGCAGCACCAGCAGGAAATGCTCGTTGCGCACGTGAAGAAAGGTTTCCGAGCCGCTGATTTCCGCGACTTCGACAGTCACCGCCAGTTCGAGATCATCATCGTTGCTCGGCACCAGCGAGATATGGCTGGGCCGTACGCCGAAGCGGAACTCGCCCTCGCCCACCGGGCGCAAATCGACGTTCAGCGGAAAGTGCACGAAGTTGGCGAAACTCACTTCGTTGCCGGCAATGCGACCCGGCATCAGGTTGATCGGCGGCTCGGAGAACAGCTCGGCCGCCAGCACGGTTTGCGGCTGGTGATAGACCGAAGAAGACCGGCCGCTCTGGATCACCCGGCCTTCATGAAGAATGGTCGTGGTGCCGCCCAGAGCCAGGGCTTCGTTGGGTTCGGTGGTGGCGTAGATGGCAATGGTGTGGTGCGCCTTGAACAACTCGCGCATTTCCTGGCGCAGCTCTTCACGCAACTTGTAGTCGAGGTTGACCAGCGGTTCGTCGAACAGGATCAACTCGGCATCCTTGACCAGCGCCCGGGCCATGGCAGTGCGTTGTTGCTGACCGCCGGAAAGCTCCAGCGGATAGCGCTTGAGAAACTTTTCGATGCGCAGCATCTTCGCGGTTTCCAGCACCTTGCTCTGGATCAGATCATTGGATACACCGGCCTGGCGCAGCGGCGAGGCGATGTTGTCGAACACCGTCATGGTCGGGTAATTGATGAACTGCTGATAAACCATCGACACATTACGCAAGCGCACCGGCCGTTGGGTAACGTCGACGCCGTTCATCAGGATGCGGCCGCTGTCGGGCTTGTCCAGACCGGCCATGAGGCGCATCAGGCTGGTTTTGCCGGACAAGGTGCGACCCAGCAAAACGTTGAAGGAACCGGGTTCAAAACTCAGGTTGGCATCGTCGATCCAGATCTGGCCCTCGACGGTGCGGCTGACGTGCTCCAGGGTTAATGACATGGCTCGGCCTTTTTTATTTTTGGAATCAAGCGACCGGAGCTGTAAAGCGACATTTGTGCCAGAAATTGCAAACGATTGATTCAGTTTGAAATTCCTGAAAATGACTACGGAGTCACGTTCGTTGCTGAACACAAATGAACAACCGGAAATGAACAACTGAACAGTTCACCCATTGACAGTGAACAATAGTGAACAACACTCTACGGACAGTTAATGGTCCCTGTAGCAGCTGGCGCAGCCTGCGTTCGGCGGCGCAGCCGTCGTGAAATCAGGCAGCGC
>NZ_JBFREX010000043.1:0-54454 GCF_052114525.1 Pseudomonas sp. KB_15
CAACACCGCCGAACATCGTGTCGGCACCGCCACCGCCGAGCATCGTGTCGGCACCGCCACCGCCGCCGAGGAAGTCGTTACCCGCGCCACCCCCGAGCGTGTTGTCGAGCGTGTTGCCGCTGCCCGCAAAGTTGCCGCTACCRCCGAAAAACAGATTTTCGACGTCGGCACCCAGGGTGTAGCTCGCRAGCGAGGTCCAGACCGTGTCGCTGCCGGAACCGGCGAGCTCGGCCACCACGTCCCCAAGGTCGGTGACTTCGTAGACATCGTCGCCAACACCGCCGAACATCGTGTCGGCACCGCCACCGCCGAGTATCGTGTCGGCACCGCCGTTGCCGTTGAGGAAGTCGTTACCCGCGCCACCCACGATCGTGTTGGCGAGCGCGTTGCCGATGCCCGCAAAGTTGCCGCTGCCGCCGWAATACAGATTCTCGACGTTGGCACCCAGGGTGTAGCTCGCAAGCGAGGTCCAGACCGTGTCGATGCCGGCACCGGCGAGCTCGCTCACCACGTCCCCAAGCTCGGTGACTTCGTAGACATCGTTGCCGCCACCGCCGGCCATCGTGTCGGCACCTGCGCCACCGATGAGGACATCAACACCTGCACCGCCCACGAGCGTGTTGTCGAGCGCGTTGCCGGTGCCCGCGAAGGTGCCGCTGCCGCCGTTATTCAGATTTTCGACGTTGGCACCCAGGGTGTAACTCGCGAGCGAGGTCCAGACCGTGTCAATACCTTCACCGCCAAGCTCGGTCACCACGTCCCCAAGGTCGGTGACTTCGTAGATATCGTCGCCAACACCGCCGGTCATGGTGTCGGCACCCGAACCGCCGATGAGAATGTCATTGCCCGCGTCACCATTGAGGATGTCGTTGCCGCCCAAGGCGTTCAGGATGTCGTTGCCATCGCCTCCGCTGGCCACGTCGTCGCCTGCCGTGCCGGTCCATATGTCGGCACCGGCGGTACCGACAAACACATCACCGACCACTGTCGTTGCGGCAGAGGTGACCCGCTCAAGCGTGCCGAGGTCATCGGTGTAACTCGCGACGACACGCAGTTGCTGACCGACCTGCGCCTGGCCGGGCGTGAAGGTCGTGCCCGTCGCACCGGCGATGTCGGCAAAGATCGTACCGCTCCCCACCTGCCACTGACGGGTAATCACCGAGGTCGTGGTCCCATCGGGGTCGGTGAACGCATCCGTAGCGGTCAAGGCCGAGCCTTCCGTCGGGGTCGTATCGCTGATCAGCACCGTGCCAACCGGTAGGAGGTTGAAGGGGCTGCCGCCGAGCGGCGCAGTTGGCGCGGTCGGCGCCGAGAACACGCTTTCCAGCACGCCGTGGGCGTCCTGATAGACGGCCCTGACGCGCAGCAGCAGTCCCTCCTCAGCCGCGGTCACCGTGAAGGTCGGACCGGTCGCGGTTCCTAGTCCGCCTCCGAGCGCAATACCGATGTCGTCGAAGATACCGGTGCCCKGGTTTGTTTCGACCTGCCATACGAAGGCGATGGGACTGGTGATCGTACCTGCGCTAGCGACATTGTCCGCATCGCTGACGGTGTCGGCCAACACCGTCAACACTTGGCCAACGGCCGGCGTGCCATCGCTGATCCTCAGCAAGCCCACCGGCTCGGCGTTCAAGCCATTGACGAGAACCAGCGACTGATCGGCGAACTGCAGCCGCTCGATACTGCTGAGCCTGTCAGTACCGTCCCGACCAACGACGCTGTCGGTCACGGTGGTCGTGCCGTCGACGTTCGCGATGACGGTGTAGTCGGCCAGAAGGCCGGTGTACAGGGCCGTGTCGAAGGAGTGGCCAGGGTTAAGGGGGTCAGGCGCATCCGTCAGGATCTCACGGACGGCGACGAGTTGACCGGGGTTGTAAGTGCCGTTGAGCATGAGCGGCACCAACGGGACCATGCTGTCGAACGTTGCGATCTCCGGCCCGGTGCCATCAATGTTCTGCCGCACGCTGATACGTACGTTGAGCCACTTGTCACCGTCGACCAGGTCATCGCCACCACCACCTTCGATGATGTCGCTGCCGCCGCCGCCGAGGACGATGTTGCCGGCGCCGAACTGATCGTCTGCCGTGCCCACAATGCCGTCCGGGCCGGCTGCTGCGGTGCCGACGAACGAGCGCAGGCCGTTGACCAGGTCGAAGTTGGTGAGCACGCTGCCCTGAGCACCGGCAGCCGCGATCACGGTGGCATCAGCATCATCGCCACGCAGGATGTCGCTGAAGTGCGATCCCGTCAGACCTTCCACCAGCTGGAACCGAGCCACGGTTGCGGCCAACTCCGGCAGTGGCGGCGCGAGAGCGATCTCGGCGAGGCCCAGGTCGACGGACACGCCGAACGGGTCGTCCTTGAAGCCGGCCCAGTCGTAACCGGAGCCACCCAGGTAGCGGTCCCCCGCGCCGCCGTTGCCGAACATGATGTCGTCGCCACCTTCGGCCATGAATCTGTCGGGCCCGCCCGTGCCGGTGAAGATGTCGTTACCGCGTATCAGGTCGAGCCCGTTCGGGTCGAAATTGTCGCCGGGAGCACCATCGGCGGTTCCCTTCTCGATCCAGTCGTCACCTTCGTTACCCATCAGCTGTTCATCGGCCATGCTGCCCATGATGAAGTCGTCGCCCGCGCCACCGAAGACCTCCGAGGAGTCCTCACCGGTGACGACGAAGTCCTTGCCGAAGCCGCCGAGGTTCAGATTCACGCCGTTGCCACTGTGGATGACGTCGTTGCCGTCGCCGCCATGAATGGTGTCGTCGCCGCCCATGTCGGTGATGATGTCGTCGCCGTCGCCCCCGACGATGAAGTCGTTGCCGTAGCCACCTTCGAGGCGGTCATTGCCACCGTCGCCATAGAGCGTGTCGTCGCCGTCGCCAGAAACGAGCATGTCATTGGCGGCCGAGCCACCGAGCACCACATGGTCTTCGCCGGTGTACTGCAGGTAGTTGGTATCAGGGCCGACCGTCGCAGGGTTGTCCCGAATGACCAGCGGCGTGAGGAGGATGCCGCCGACAGGGTCGGCATTGCCCGGCAGGTTGTCGGCGGCCTCATTGACTAGCGTCAATGGATCGTCGACCAGTATGCCATCCGGCCCGGCAATCACGCTCTCGTTGAACTGCCTGGTCGGGTCGACCTCCAGGGTAAAGGCCGGAGTCAAGAACATGACGGCTGGGAGGTGGGTCGCATCGGTGTTGGCCATCACCAGTCTCGCGAACGAGTTGTTCTCCAACTCGGTGACGAAGTTAAGCCCCGCGTTGCGTTCCAGGTAGTAGAAGCGGTCGGCGTTCTGCAGCTTCTCCATCTGGTTCTCGAACACGAAGTTGAAGGTCGAGCCGAGCATGCCGCCAAACGGCATTTTTTCCTCGGCGAGGCCGCCGATCCAGAGGTCGATGTTGTCCAGACCGGTAATGGTGACGCCAGTCGGGCCACTCGCCCAGGCGCCGGTGCTATTGAGGAAGTCCAGCCGGTCCGCCGGCTCGCCGGCGCCGCCCAACACCAGGAGCGAGGCCGCGGCGCGCTTCCCGTCGAGCGTGGTGACGCTGGTAATGGAGGCGTGCGTGCCATAGGCGGCGATGAAGTTGATCAGCGATTCCGGGTGCTTCAGGTGTTGCACCAAATCGGCCCAGCTGATGTAGGGCTTCAGGTTGCTGTCGCCGCTCGCGGTGTAGAACTCACGACGCGCCTCGTTCAGGGTCGGAAGCCCGACATCACGGCCGCGCGCGATGTTAATGGCGGGCAGGTCGAGCGGCAGGCCCAGCAAGTTGTTGCGCACCGCTTCGGTGACGAACTCATCGATCTCGTTGCCGACCTGGCGCGTCAAGCCGCGGACGATGGCACCGGCCGCCTGCTCCGGTGTCGGGCCGCTGGCCGCAAACGCCAGCGGATTGAGGAAGGCCTGAATCAGGCCGATCTCGCTGGAGGCGAAGTTAGGGTCCAGCCGGTCGATGGTCTCGGTCAGCATCGAGTGGCCAAGGCGGTAGACCGCGTGCGCGAACTCGGCGACGATCGCCGGGTCGATCTCGGTTTGATAATTTTGGTGTTCGCCAAGGAACGGATCGATGTTCGGCTGAATGGTACGTGCGAACTCTTCGAACACCAGGTGCTGGTACTGCATCTCGGTACCGAATCTCGCCGCCTGGAACAGGCGCTCTCCGTTCCAGTGCAGGGCAGCGATCTCAGCCGCGGTTGTTGGCAACACCAACAATTGGGCATCAGGCATCAGCCACTGGTTCAGGAAGTTGACATCGTTGGAGGCGATGGCCACATCCTTGGTGTGCTGGACCAGACGGTTGTGCTCCGAGTGGAAAATCGCGTGGACGGTGGTCAGGCCGATGTTCTCGTTGACCCGGCCGTCGCCGGCGATGTAGTGCGCGTCAAGCAGTTCGTTGTCGTAGAAGCCTGCGGCCACCGGGCCGCCGGCAACGAGGTCGGCATCGGCCGTCAGTGGCGCACCGGTCTGGCTGTCCACCGGAACGGCGTTGTGGGCGATATCGATGAGGAACTGGTGGCCGGTGCGCACGGCATTGACCAGGCTGATCGGCGCAGCAGGATTACCCTCGACGAGAACATCATCGGCGGTATCAGCAATACCATCCGCGCCCCTCATCATGACCATCGGGAAGCCGTTCGGGCCCTTGATGAAATTGCCGTAGGCGTCGGTGGCGAGCAGCGGCACGTTGTCGAAGTCGGCATCGGTAAGATTAATGCCAAGCAGATCGCGCGCCTGCGCCTTCACCACTTTCCAGGTAGCCATCCCACCGATTTCGACGTCATCCGCAGTGCCGAACAGGCCATCGCCGCCCAGGTCACGATTGGTGATCAGCCTGCCGGTCGCCACCGGATCGCCGGCGGCATTGAACTCGTAGGCGCGCAGGAACACCTGGTGCGAAGGGTGCGAGGTGTAGGTCTGGTTCTGGTCGACGAACGGCGTGGTGGTGTTTGAAGCCTCGTGGATGTCGTCGGCGGTGCCGAGGATGCCATCAGGTCCGGGCAGGTTGGTGGCCCGCGTCATCACCATGAAGTTGGTCGGGCTGCCCGCAACGAACAGCGGATCGTCCGGCTGCAGCGGGATGAACACCGTGCCGCTACCGCCCTTGGTCACCAGGTCGAGGCCGTGGTCGAAGAACTGACCGAAGAAGGTCATCCAGGTATTGAATGGTGCGGACAGGCCCGCGTCCGGCGCCTCGTTAGGCATGAAAAATGTCTGGAACGTCGTGCCGTCGGTACGGGTACCAGTAACCACCTGCGCACCGTCCTTCAAGACATCGTCAACCGTGCCGAGGATGCCATCCGGACCCGGATCGAACGTGGCCGCGACAGCTGCCGGGTTGTTGGCGGTGTTGTCGGCGATCAGATTGCTGATGGTGCGAGGCTGCGAGTCGGTCACCAGGCCGCTGGTCTGGGCGTAAGAGGTGCCCGCCTCCGCCGTATCGAACTGCGCCGGAACCAGTCGCGGGAAGACCGTGTCGGCTGCACCGAACTCGTTCTGACCCGCCACCAGGTTATTGAACGACCCGTCGACCGTGCGCAGGCCCAAAGGCAACCGTGCATTCGGCAGCATGCTGAGGAGATCCTCACCGGCTGCATTCCTTTCCGAGATCAGAATCTGGTCGAGAATGAACTGCAGATCGGCCCGGATATAGTGCACACCGGTGCTGGCGACCGGAGTCTCGACCGGCAGCGGGGCTGCCGGTGGCGGAGCAACGCCGGCTACGACCGCTGCGGTTGGAGCAGAGAACGCAGTCTCAAGCACACCATTTTGATCCTTGTAGACGGCCCTGACGCGCAATTCCAGCCCGGCGAGATCCGGGGTCACCCTGAAGGTCGGCCCGGTTATGTGCGCCAATGCTGCGCCCCCGACCGCAACACGGGTGATGTCCTGAAAGACGCCCGTACCCGGGACTGCTTCGAACTGCCAGTAGAAGGCGATCGGTCCGGTGATGGCTCCGCCGGCGTTGTCGGCATCGGTCACGCCGGCAGCCGATACCCTCAGCAGTTGACCCGTGGTCGGCGTAGCGTCCGGGGTGTTGCTGGCAGCATCGAGTATGGTCAGCAAGCCCAGCGGGTCGTTGTTGAGCCCGACCCCGCCTGGCAGGGTGAGCGACTGATCGTTGAACTGCAGCCGCTCGATATTGGTCAGGCGGTCGGTGCCGTCGCGCCCGACGACGCTGTCGGCCACGGTGGTCACGCCGCCCACAGTGGTGACGGTATAGTCGAGCCGGTTGCCAGTGAACAAGGCCGTGTCAAAGGCGGGGGCATCCGTCAGGACCTCGCGGACGATGACCAACTGACCGGGGTTGAAGGTGCCATCGAGCATGAACGGGATCATGGGCTCCATGCTGTCGAAGGTGGCAATCTCCGGCCCGGTTCCGTCAAGGTTCTGGCGCACGCTGATGCGCACATTCAGCCACATATCGCCGTCGATCAGGTCGTCACCGCCGCGGCCTTCGATGATGTCGCTGCCACCACCGCCGAGGAGGATGTTGCCCGCGCCGAACTGATCGTCTGCCGTGCCCAGGATACCGTCCGGGCCGGCTGCAGCCGCGCCAAGAAACGCCCGCAGACCATTGACGAGGTCAATATTGGTGAGCACGCTGCCTGGGACACCGGCAGTGGCGATCGCGACCGCGTCGGCATCATCGCCGGTCAGCATGTCGCTGAACGCCGACCCCGACAGACCTTCCACCTGGGCGAACTTGGCTTGCACGCCTGCAACTGAAGGCGACAGGGCCGATTGTTCGAAGGTGATGCGGCTCATGTCCACAGTCACGCCGTAAGGATCATCCTTGTAGGTGGTCCAGTCGAAACCGGACATGCCCAACATCTTGTCCTTGGACTCACTGCCGATGAAGATGTCATCGCCGCCTTCACCGATCATTTCATCGAAGCCGCCGTCACCGCTGAAGACGTCGTTGCCGCCGGTCAACTCTGCCAGCAAAGCCAGTGGCAGGTTACCGGCGAAATTGTCGCCGGGGGCGCCGTCCTGGGTCCCGACCTCGATCCAGTCGTCGCCATCGCCGCCCATCATTTGTCCGTTCAGCCGGCTGCCGAGCATGAAGTCATCGCCGGCGCCGCCGAAGACCTCCGAAAAATCCTCGCCGGTGACGATGAATTCGTTGCCGTCACCGCCGAGGATGATATTGATGCCGTTGCCGCCGTGGATGACGTCGTTGCCGGCCCCGCCGTGGATGACGTCGTCGCCGCCCATGTCGGTGATGATGTCGTCGCCATCGCCACCCTCGATCTCGTCATTGCCGTAGCCGCCTTCGAGGCGATCATTACCGGCGTCGCCCCAGAGCGTGTCGTCGCCGTCGCCAGAGACGAGAATGTCATTGCCGGCGGTGCCGCCGAGCACCACATGGTCTTCGCCGGTGTACTGCAGGTAGTTGGTATCGGGACCGACCGTGTTGGGGTTGTCGCGGATAACCAGCGGCGTGATCACGACGCCGTTGATGATGATGCCGCCAGTGGGATCGGCATTGCCGGGCAGGTCGTCGACGGTGCCCAGTATGCCGTCCGGACCGGCAATCACGCTCCGGTTGAACTGCCTGGCGGGGTCGACCTCGAGAGTAAAGGTCGGGGTCGAGAAGATCAGGCCCGGGAGATGGGTCGCGTCGGTGTTGAGCATCACCATCTTGGCGAACGAATTGTTCTCGAGCTCGCTCAGGAAGTTGAGTCCCTGGGTGCGGTGCAGGTAGTAGAGCCGGTCGCCGTTTTGCAGCTTCTCGAGCTGATCCTCGAAGACGAAGTTGAAGGTCGAGCCGAGCATGCCGCCGAACGGCATTTTTTCCTCGGCCAGGCCGCCGATCCAGAAGTCGATGGCATCAACGCCGGTAATGGTTGCCCCATTTGCCAGGTTGGCATAGACGCCGGTGCTGTTGAGGAAGTCCAGGCGATCCGCCGGCTCACCGACGCCGCCCAACACCAGGAGCGTGGCCGCTGCGCGTTTCGCGTCGAGCGTGGTGGCGCTGGTAATGGAGGCGTGCGTGCCGTAGGCGGCGATGAAGTTGATCAGCGATTCCGGGTGCTTCAGGTGTTGCACCAAATCGACCCAGCTGGTGTAGGGCTTCAGCTGGCTGTCGCCGGTGCCGGCGTAGAATTCACGGCGCGCCGCGTTCAAGGACGGGATGCCGGTATCGCGGCCGCGCGCGATGTTGAGGGCGGGCAGGTCGAGCGGCAGGCCCAGCAAGTTGTTGCGCACCGCTTCGGTGACGAACTCATCGATCTCGTTGCCGACCTGGCGCGTCAAGCCGCGGACGATGGCGCCGGCCGCCTGTTCCGGGGTCGGGCCGCTGGTCGCAAACGCCAGCGGGTTGAGGAAGGCCTGAATCAGGCCGATCTCGCTGGAGACGAAGTTGGGGTCCAGCCGGTCAATGGTCTCGGTCAGCATCGAGTGGCCGAAGCGAAAGACCGTGTGCGCGAACTCGGCGACGATCGACGGATTGATTGTGTCATCGAAGTCAAGGAAGGCATCGACTTGCGGTTGAATGGTGCGCGCGAACTCTTCGAACACCAGGTGCTGATACTGCATCTCGGTGCCGAATTTCGCCGCCTGGAACAGGCGCTCACCGTTCCAGTTCAAGGTCGACAGATCAGCAGGAACAGCCGTGACGGGCGTCAGCAGCCACTGGTTCAGGAACGTCAGGTCGCCGGCGGCCGTTGAGGCGATGACCGTGTCCTTGGTCTGCTGGACCAGCCGGTTGTGCTCGGAGTGGAAGATGGAGTGGACGGTGGTCAGGCCGATGTTCTCGTTGACCCGGCCGTCGCCGGCGATGTAGTGCGCGTCAAGCAGTTCGTTGTCGTAGAAGCCTGCGGCCACCGGGCCGCCGGCAACGAGGTCGGCATCGGCCGACAGTGGCGCACCGGTCTGGCTGTCCACCGGGCTGGCATTGTGCGCGATGTCGATGAGGAACTGGTGACCGGTGCGGATCGCCAGCGATGCGTCGATCGGCGCCAGCGGATTGCCCTCGACCAGGCCGGTCGCGGTCACGATCTGCGCAAAGCCGTTCGCCCCCCGAATGAAGTTGCCGTACGCGTCGGTCGCCAACAGCGGCAGGTCGAGGACGTCGAGATCGTCGAGATCAATGCCAAGCATGTCGCGCGCCTGCGCCTTCACCACTTTCCAGGTGGCCATCCCGCCGATTTCGACATCGTCGGCAGTACCGAACAGGCCATCGGCGCCCAGGTCACGATTGGTAATCAGCTTGCCGGTCGCCACCGGCTTGCCGGCGGCATCGAGTTCATAGGCGCGCAGGAACACCTGGTGCGAGGGATGCGAGCTGTAGGTCTGGTTCTGATCGACGAATGGTGTGGTGGTGTTTGAAGCCTCGTGGATGTCGTCGGCGGTGCCGAGGATGCCATCGGGCCCGGGCAAGTTGGCGGCCCGCGTCAACACCATGAAGTTGGTCGGGCTGCCCGCAACGAACAGCGGATCGTCCGGCTGCAGCGGGATGAACACCGTGCCGCTGCCGCCCTTGGTCACCAGGTCGAGGCCGTGGTCGAAGAACTGACCGAAGAAGGTCATCCACGAGTTGAACGGCGCGGACAGGCCCGCGTCCGGCGCCACGTTAGGCATGAAAAAGGTCTGGAAAGTCGTGCCGTCGGTACGGGTTCCAGTAACGACCTGCGCACCGGCCTTCAAGACATCGTCAACCGTGCCGAGGATGCCATCCAGACCGGGATCGAACGCGGCCGCGACCGCCGCCGGGTTATTGGCGGTATTGTCGACGATCAGGTTGCTGATGGTGCGTGGCTGCGAGTCGATCACCAGGCCGCTGGTCTGGGTGTAAGAGGTGCCCGCCTCAGCCGGGCGGAAGGCTGGAGTGGTCAAGCGCGGGAAAATGTTGTCGGCTGCGCCGAACTCGCTCTGACCCAGTCTCAGGTTGTTAAACGTCCCGTCGACCGTGCGCAGACCGAAAGCAAATTCCGGATTCGGTATCAGGCTGGCGAGTGACTGGCCGGCAGTATTCGCTTCAGCGATGAAAATCTGCTGGAGAATGAACTCCAGGTCCGATTTGTTGAAATTGGCCATTTTGGATTGCCCTCGATCTGTCTGGGTAAAGGCGCGGGACGAGAAAACCCTCCCGCGCCAAGTCAAGTGCTGGCTTGCGCAGTTTGTTGGTCATGTTTTTTTTGCGAGAGCTCTGGCGTTACCCGGGACCCGGGATACGCGCCTGGAATTCGCGAAATGAATTGCTCGCCGGGCGATCAGGCAGAGCGGATTCGAGCCATGGGGGGGCCATGGAATCTGGAAGTGAAGACGAACGTCCTGGACAGCTCCTTCCCTGCGCAAAAGCACGAAATGATCGACATGACTCTGCTCCTCTCAGGAGAATCACCGCGCCTTGCGTTGCCAAAACGATGGCAAGCTTCAGGCGGGCGCCCCCCCCGATAACTAAGACTAAAGTTCCATAGCAAATCTTTGTCAATATTACGTCGTTAAAACGGACGACCGGTGCTTGAGCCATACAACTAGCTGTTTTTAAAAGACATATAGGAAGTTGAGTGCAGGTATAGAGCGAAATGTTATTTCTAACTGTTTCAACGCCACCTACGCTGCTGCATAAGGGAGCAACGCAGCGATTTCGGAAGACTCGCCATCCATAGAGCGACCAGCCTGCGTGTCCATAAGCTGTTTACGGGACTACATTTACTGTTACCTGTTGCGCCTCAAGGGCAACCGGCTTTTCGAAGTGGGAGGATCAACATGCCCAAGCAGTCGAGCATCCGTTCCGAACTGGCCGACGCGCTCTTTCGTATGCGTCGCAGTTTTTACTTGCTGGCAGGGTTCAGCGGCGTCATAAACGTCATGATGTTGACTCCAGCCGTTTATATGCTGCAGGTCTATGATCGAGCCCTGGTCAGTCGCAACGTCACGACGCTGGCGATGTTGACTGTCCTGGTGGTAGGTCTGTTCTTGCTCATGTCCACGCTGGAAATGGTCCGCACCCGCGTACTGATCCGGGTCGGCAACTGCCTCGACATGGACCTCAACCGACGTATTTTCACCGCGGCATTCGAGCGCAACCTGAGCCGCGCCGGAGGTAATCCGGCCCAGGCCCTGCAAGATCTCGCCCAGGTTCGTCAGTTCGTCACCGGCAACTCCCTGTTCGCTTTCTTCGATGCACCGTGGACGCCGATCTACCTGCTGGTCGCCTACCTGATCCACCCACTGCTCGGACTGCTCACACTGATCGGCTCGCTGATTCTGATGGGCCTGGCCTATCTCACTGAAAAGGCGACGCAGAAGCCGCTGGCCGAAGCCAATCAGGCCGCCATGTCCTCCGCCCTATACGCCAACAACAACCTGCGCAATGCCGAGGTCATCGAGGCCATGGGCATGCTGCCGTCGATCAGCAAGCGCTGGTTCCAAAGCCATTTGCGCATTCTGGAAATGCAGACCATGGCCTCCGACCGCGCCGCCTTGATCAGCAGCACCGGGCGCTTCGTGCGTATCACCTTGCAGTCGCTGATCCTCGGCGCCGGCGCGCTGCTGGCGATCGAAGGCAAGATCACCCCGGGGATGATGATTGCCTGCTCGATCCTCACCGGCCGCGCACTGGGCCCGGTGGAACAGGTGATCGCGTCGTGGAAGCAACTGCTCGGTTGCCGTTCGGCCTGGGGCCGGCTCAACGAGATGCTGCACGACTATCCGCTCCGGCCACCGAGCATGTCGCTGCAGCGGCCAATGGGCATGCTGGCGGTGGAGAATGTGTATGCCGGTGCCCCCGGCACCAACAACACGATTCTGCGCGGGGTGGGCTTCAGCCTTGTCCCCGGCGAAAGCCTTGGCATCATCGGTCCATCCGCCTCGGGCAAATCCACCCTCGCCCGCTTGCTGGTTGGCGTCTGGCCGGCACAGGCCGGCAAGGTGCGCCTGGACGGCGCGGACATTTTCACCTGGAACAAGGGCGAACTTGGCCCCTGGCTCGGCTACCTGCCACAGGACGTGGAGCTGTTCGAGGGCAACATCGCTGACAATATTGCGCGCTTTGGCGAAGTGGACAGCGAAGCGGTCATCCGCGCCGCCAAGAGCACTGGCGTGCACGAGATGATCCTGCGTTTTCCGCAGGGTTATGACACCCGTCTGGGCACCGATGGCAGCCCGCTTTCCGGTGGCCAGAAGCAACGCATCGCCTTGGCTCGCGCGCTGTATGGCGAACCCAATCTGATCGTGCTGGATGAGCCGAACGCCAACCTCGACGATGTCGGTGAAAAGGCCTTGGTCGATGCACTGGCCGAACTCAAGGGCCGCGGCGCCACCGTCATTCTGATTTCCCACCGTCCCAACGTACTCTGCGCCGTCGATAAGGTGCTGATGATGCGCGACGGCGGCGTGCAGATGCTTGGCACGCGAGATGAAGTATTCGCAGCGCTGCGCAAGGCCAGTGTGATGCCTGCTGGCGCGTCGACCCCTCTGGCCTCCGTCAAAGCGCGGGAGTGACCGATCATGCAAATGAGCCAACACACCGAGATGATCAAAGCCGATACCAGGAGCATGGTAGATCTGGACGTCGGTAAACCCGCGCGATGGGGCGTGTGGCTGGTGCTCGCCGGCTTCGGCGGCTTCCTCCTGTGGTCCTGGCTGGCGCCACTGGATGCCGGCGTGGTCGCGACAGGCACGGTCAAAGTCACCAACAATCGCAAAGCCGTGCAGCATCTCACCGGCGGTACCGTGGACGCCATTCTCGTTCGCGAAGGCGATGTGGTGAAAAAAGGTCAGGAGGTGGTCCGTCTCGATTCGTTGCATGCCGTTTCCGAACAGGGTGCGGTCAGCGCCCAGTACATCGTCAGCAAGACGGTGGAAAACCGCCTGGAAGCGGAACGTGACGGCCGCGATGTAGTGAACTTCGACCCCGAGTTGCTCAAGCGCTTCGGGGATGACCAGCGCCTGGCGGCCGCCATGGACTTGCAACAGCGTCTGCTGGACACCCGGCGCGCCGGTCTCGCTGGTGAAATCAGCATACTGCAGGAGAACCTGGCGGCGTCGGCGGTGCAGCTCAAGGGCCTGCAGCAGGTCTATAGCGCCCGCGCCTCGCAGATCAGCTTCCTCAACCAGGAACTGCAAGGCACCCGCGTGCTCACGGCCGAAGGCTATGTGCCGCGCAACCGCCTGCTTGAGCTGGAACGCAGCAATGCCGACCTCTCCGCCGGCCAGGCCGAGAACCTCAACAACATCGCCCGCGTGCGTAGCCAGACCACTGAAATCAAGTTGCGCATCCTGCAGCGCCAGCACGATTACCTGAAGGAAGTCGAATCGCAACTGACCGACACCGCCAAGGAAAACACCACCCTGGCCGACCGCTTGCGCGCGCTGGACTATGAAGTGACCCACACAGTGATTCGTTCGCCGATCGATGGCATGGTCCAGGGCCTGAGCATTGCCACCGTTGGCGGGGTCATTCAGCCTGGCTTCAAGATCATGGAAATCGTTCCGGTCAACGAGCCGCTGCAGGTCGACGCAATGATTCCCGTGCAGGCCATCGACAAGATGGTCCCGGGCCTGCCCGTGGACATTTCCTTCCCGGCCTTCAACCATGCCAGGACGCCAAACATCCCCGGCCGCGTGAAGACCATCTCCGCCGACCGTCTGATGGACGAGGAAAGTAAGCAACCGTTCTATCTGGCTCAGGTGGAGGTCACGCCCGATGGCATGGGCCTGCTTGGCAGCAACCACATTCGCCCCGGCATGCCCGCCAGCGTCACCATAAAAACCGGCGAACGCAACATGATCAGCTATCTTCTTAAACCAATGCTTGATCGTGTGGACAGCTCATTCAAGGAACAATGAGATGGAACGTCGTTGCCTGTTCTTCTGCCTGCTGGGGCTGTCCCTGCCGGCTGGTGCCATGGACCTCAAACAAGCCTGGGATCTGTTGCAATTCCAGGGCCCTATCTACCAGGCCTCCGTGCATGAAAAAGAGGCTGGCCAGGAAAACCGCGCCATCGGCAAGGCCGGCCTGCTACCGCAGATCAATGCCTCGGGCTACCACAACAAGGTCAATGGCTCCCAAAGCCAGAGCGGCATCGACAGAGATCTCCATTACGACTCCAAGGGCGCTAACGTGCGCCTGCGCCAGCCACTGTTCAACAAACAGAAGATGGCCGAGTACCGCCAGGGTCAGCAGCGTGCCGACTACAGCATCGCGGTGTTCGATGCCAAGACCCAGGACGCCGCGGTGCGCTTGTCCGAAAGCTATTTCGATGTGCTCCTGGCCAGCGAAACCATCGTCCTGGCCAAGTCCAAGCTGACCGCCTTCGAAGAGCAACTCGCTTCGGCGAAGCGGCGCATGGAGCTGGGGGCCGGCACCGTCACCGACATCGACGAGTCGGCCGCCCGCCGCGACCTTGCCGAAGCCGAACTGATCGAAGCGCAGGACAACCTGATCAACGCGCGCGCCAAGCTTGAGGAATACATCGGTGAAACCCCCGAGTCACTGACCACCTTGCGCCCGAGCTTCGATACACCACCGCTGCTACCGAGCAACCTGCAGGACTGGTTGGTCAAAGCCCAGACCGACAGCCCGCTGATCCATGCGCGCCGTTACAGCAGCGACCTCGCAGCAGAAGAAGTGAATCGTGCCCGGGCTGGCCACTGGCCAACACTGGATTTCATTGCCGGCTACACCGCGGGTGAGAGCCAGTCGCTCTCCGAATTGAATCAACGCAACCACTACGGCTCAATCGGGCTGGAAGTCAATATCCCACTGTACAGCGGTGGCGGAGTCAGCGCGTTGACACGCCAGGCCAGTGCCAATAGCGATAAGGCTATGGACGAACTCGACGCCGCGCGACAGGAAGTCATCACCGAAACCACCCGTGAGTATCAAGGCATACTGAGCGGCGCCAAACGCATTCGCGCGCTGGAGAAGGCAGTGGAGTCCAACGAACGCTCACTGGCATCGTCACGCAAGGGCTTCAAAGAGGGCGGCACCAGCACCAACTCGGACGTCCTCAATGCCGAAGAGCTGCTCTTCGTTGCGCGCCACGATCTGTTCGAGGCCAAGATACGCTATTTGATGTCGCGCCTGCGCCTGGCCTCTTCAGTGGGCAGCCTGGGCGACGACGATATCAACCAGATCAACGAATACCTCGGCCCGGAACTGCTGGTCACCAACTAACGTTCACCTGCCGGCCGGTCTAGCCAAAAGATGGCTGACCGGCGCACCCCCTCCCCGTCAATTCCCCTCGCGTTTAGCCCGGTCATTCATTACCGGATCTCGAAGCAGATAGGCAGCCGACCGCGAAAAAACCGTCAGCGTTGAAATTTGCCCACTAAGCCGTTGATTCCCTTTATGCTCGATCCGATTCCAAATGAAAAGCCACGCCCAGCTCCAGGCTGTAAACTGTGTCCCCATGCGCAAACTTTTGTACCTGACATTTTCCATGGCGTTGCTCGCCGCCCTCACGACCTACGCGATGTGGGCCGCGGACCGGCCGGTGGGTCATTACCTTTCGGACCTGCGGATCAACCTGGCTGTCGACCAGGGCACGCCTGCGAACCGTGGCAATCTCTTGGGCATCCAGCCCGAACTGTTTCCTACCGATTATCAAAGCCCCGAGCGCTTGCACCGCAAGCTCGCGGCCTATCTGCAAGCAGCCCGGGACCAGGGTTTGTTGAACGGCAAGACCGTCGTCGTGTTGCCGGAACACATCGGTACCTGGCTGATGGTCAGCGGCGAGAAGGATGAGTTGTATCAGGCCAGCACCCTCAAGGAGGCCATGAACTGGCTGGCGGTGAGCAATCCCCTGAAGTTCGCCAAGGCATTGATCAGCGCCGAGGGTGGCAACCGTCTGGACGATGCCCACCTGCGCATGAAAGCCAAGGCGATGGCCAGGGACTACCAGGCATTGTTCGGAGGGCTGGCCAGGGAGTTCCACGTGACGCTGGTGGCGGGCTCCATCGTGCTGCCCGAACCGAGCATCATCGACGGCACCTTGAAAATCGGCCGCGGCGCGCTGTACAACAGCAGCGTGGTGTTCAACAGCGAAGGCCTGCCGATTGGCCAGCCCCAGCGCCAGATGCATCCGTTCTTCGCAGAACAGAGCGGGATCAAGGCGAACCGCGAGCACTCGCTCAACGTCGTTGATACCCCCACAGGAAGGCTGGGCGTATTGATCGGCCACGACAGCTGGTACCCGGAAAACTACCTCAAGCTCAACGACCAAAGCGTAAAGCTGGTTGCAGTACCGGCCTTTGTGGCCGGCCGTGGCACCTGGGATCAACCGTGGCGCGGCTACAGGGGTTTGCCGGAGCCGGCCTCGGTCAATTTGAAGCCAGGAGAAGTCAGTGAAGGCCAGGCCTGGCAGCGCCTGACCCTCACTACCCGGATACCGGCCAGTCAGGCTGTCGCTGGCATGAGTGTGTTCCTGCGGGGTCAGTTCTGGGATCAGGGCAGCGCCGGGCAGAGCTTCCTCAGCAGCAACGGCCAGCATTTTGCCGACGGCAACGCCCTGGGTGCGCGCTTGCTGAACCTCTGGCTGTAAACCATGAAACCGCAGCCGATGCGCCTCGGCGATCTGTCGGTGGGCTTTGTTCATAGCCTGGCCGATGCCGTGCGCAGTCATGGTATCGATCCGCAGCCACTGCTCGATCAATACGGCCTCGATGCAGCGCGCCTGAGCGAAGCGGGTGCCCGGCTGTCGATACCGCGCTACATGCGCCTGGGCCACAGCGCCATTGCGCTGACCGACAACCCGGCCCTTGGCTTGCGCATGGGTCAGCTCAGTCGCCTGAGCCAGATCGGCCTCGCAGGGGTCACCGCCGCCCAGGCGCCGACCGTACGTGAAGCCGCGCGCTGCCTGATTCGGTTCGAAGCCTTGTATGGTTCGAACTATCGGGGTCAATCAAGCTTTCACGAAGACGCCCAGGGCGCCTGGCTGCGTTTCTATTCGATCAGCCCCTATAACGCCTACAACCGCTTCGTGGTGGATTCGATCATCGCCGGCTGGTTGCAGCAATTGTCCAGCGTCAGCCCTGCCCCGCTGCGCGCCGAACGCATCGAGATCGAATTCGAAGAGCCCGGTTACCGCGCGGCCTATGACGTTTTGGGTGACTGTCCGATTCAGTTTGGCGGCGAACGCAATCAACTGCGCTTGAGCCTGGCAAGTCTCGCCCAGCGCAACCCCGAGCATTGCCCGAGCACCTGGCGGCATTTGCTGCAACTGTGTGAGCGGGAACTGGAACAACTGACGCGCACCCGCAGCCTGCGTGAACGGATCATCGCGCTGCTGGGACCCTTGCTCAATGGTGGCCGGGAGCCCGACTTGCAAGAGGTGGCGGCACGCCTGAAGCTGCCCACCTGGACCTTGCGCCGCAAGCTCGCCGATGAAGGCACACAATTTCGTGCGATTCTCAACGACACCCGTCGCGACCTGGCCATGACTTACATACGCGACACCGAACTGGCGTTCGGAGAGATCGCCTACCTGCTGGGCTTTGCCTCAGCCGAAGCGTTTCAACGTGCGTTCAAACGCTGGAACGGGCAGACACCCGGCGAGTTTCGCCGCAGCCATAGAAAAACAGCCTGAAATTTCTAGCTGCAAGCGACAAGTTGGAGCTTTAGAGCTCAGTGGCGTCTTCTGCGGGCTCCGGCGGGTCCAGTTCGAACGCCTGGTACTCGAGCAGCTCTTCTTGATAATCGTCCATTTTTGAATCTCCCGAACCGTATTGAAAAACGTCTGAATAAATGACCAATGCCTTGAGCATAAAGTGCCCGCGTGAAAGAAAAATGACGCGGGCACGACACTCCGTCTCTACTGAATAAAACGTAGCAACTGGTCAGGAATTTATCATGGTTTTTTTTCACGGAAGGCCGCAGAACAGCGGACTTGCTTGATGCGGGTCAATCTTTTGGCTGATCACAGGATCGGGTCATCTGATCCGACCCTGTGGTGTCACCCTCACTGGCCGGAGACAGGCATCGCCGGAATGGGCTCGCTCGGCGGCGGCAAGTCACTCGGGTTCGCCGGTGGCGTGACGATTTCCGGGGACGGTGCAGGCGCTACACTCTCGGTCGGCGTGATCGGCGCCGCTGCAGGCGGTGGCGCGACCGGTTCAGAGGCCGTAGGAGCGGGTGCCGGGGTCGCCGGGGCTGGCTCTGCGGTCGGCGCAGTGGTCGCGGCGGGCGCCAGGGGAGCCGGTGCTACCTTGGCTTCAGGCACGCCCAGGTCTGTTTTCGGCTTTTCGGTGATGTGCGCAGCCTTTTTCGCTTCCGGCGGCAGGAACAGTTCGACCAGTGCGAAGAAACGCTCGTAGAACTTGGCAGACGATACGGTTTCGCTGGCCACCTTGACCATCGAATCGTCCGATGAACCGATCGGCATCGATACCGAGCCCAGTACCCCCACACCGAGACTGGCGGAGTTGTTGGTTTTCTTCAGCGCGTAACGATCCTGCAGGGCGTTGGCGAATACGGTCGCGTGGTGCCCTTCGCTACCGTCATCGGCGCACACCACACTGAAACTGATCTCCATGTGGTTCTCGCCGGTCTGCTGGAAGCTCTTGTGGCCACTGACCAGTTTCGGATCGTTGCTGGTGATGATGTAACCCTGACTCAACAAGGCGCGGCGGGCCGCTTCGCAACTCTGGGTATCGGTGACCGGGTAATTACGGGAAAAGGTTCCGGAATCGTCGAAGTTCTCATGCTCGTAGATGGCGGCCTTGTTCGAAGAACAACCGGCCGCTACGGCCAGTACGGCAGCCACGCCGACAATCCGCATGGGAAATGATTTAAACATTGAACATCCTGAGGAAAACGGTTCGGGGCGTATTGTGCAACAGATCGATGCTTAGCGGAGCATCGATTGTGTCTTAAAACGGTTACAGGCTGATTGACCCCGGTTTTGCGCAAAAGTCACCGCAGCAAATGACGTACGGCAAAACAAAAAGACCCCGGCTTTTCGGCCGGGGTCTCCTGTGCAGCACTAAACCTGGTCAGGCATCAGTAACGCTTGATGTCCGCCTGGCTTTCCAGCTGCTTGCGATAAGCCGCAAAGTCTTGCTGGCCGATGCGGGAAGCGAGGTAGCGACGATACTGTGCTTTCTCTTCTTCGGTCGGCGCCGCTGCTTCGTTCACGCCATTGAGACGCACGATCATCAGACTGCCATCAGTCAGCGTCACGCTGGTGAAGGTCGGCTTGTCCTTGGCCGCGGGCTTCGCCATGCGGAACAGCGCCTGCAGCACGGCAGGGTCGACCCCTTCCTGAGCGCGAGTCGCCGCTTCGGTGACTTTCCAGGCCTGGCCGTCGATCGCCTTATCCAGCGGGGTCTTGCCGTCGCGCAGGCTTGCAATCAAGGCTTCAGCCTTGGTCTTGGCATCGGCGCTGGCGTGTTCCTTGGCCAATTGCACACGGATCGCAGCAGAAACGCTTTCCAGCGGCAGCTGTGAAGGCTTCAAATGCTCCTTGGCACGCAACACGACCACGGTTTCCGGATCGAGCTCGATGGCGGTGCTGTTCGCGCCTTCATCCAGGACTTCCGGGCTGAACGCCGCAGTGATCACGGCACGGTTGGCTGCAATACCCTCACCGCCTTCACGGCCGAACGGCTTGGACGTTTGGACGGTCAGTTTCAGGTCCTGCGCTGGCTGAGCCAGATCGGACGCTTCGAACGAGGCGTCTTCCAGTTGCTTGCTCGCCTCAACGAAGCGCTGCTCGACCTGCTGGGTTTTCAGAGCGCGGGTCAGCTTGTCTTTCAGGCTGGCGAAGGTTGGCACTTCAGGTGCTTCCACACCCAACAGCTTGATCAGGTGGAAACCGAAGTCGGTGCGAACCGGCCCCGACACCTGGTCCTTGGCCAACGAATACAGGGCTTTTTCGAACGCCGGGTCGTAGACGCCAGGACCTGCATAACCCAGGTCACCGCCGTTGTTCGCCGAACCCGGATCCTGGGAGAACTCCTTGGCCAGTGCCTCGAACTGCTCACCCTTGGCCAGACGGGCCTGGATCTCTTCGATTTTCGCCTTGGCTTGCGCCTCGGTGGTCTTGTCGTTCACTTCAATCAGAATGTGCGCAGCCCGGCGTTGCTCGGACAGGTTCGCGATTTCTTTCTGATAGGCCGCTTGCAGGTCTTCGTCGTTGACGCTGACCTGATCGAAGAAGGAAGCCTTCTTCAACTCGAGGTAATCGATGATCACCTGGTCCGGCGTCATGAATTCCTTGGCGTGTTCGTCGTAATAGGCCTTGACCTCTTCGTCGGTCAGCTTCACAGCCGCCGGGTCAGCCTTGATGCTCAGCGAAGCGAAATCGCGGGTCTGTTTTTCCAGACGGGCAAACGCGAGCACCTGCGCATCGGTCACGAAACCGCTACCTGCCAGACCGGCACGCAGCTGACCAATCAGCATTTCCTGAGCCAGCATCTGGCGGAATTGCATGCGGGTATAGCCGAGTTGGCGAATCACCTGGTCGAAACGCTCGGAGCTGAACTTGCCGTCAACCTGAAATTCTGGTGTTTGCAGGATGACCTGATCAAGTGCCGCCTCGGAAAAAGCGAATTTCGATTTTTCGGCGCCTTGCAGCAGCAGTTTGCGATCGATCAGGCCCTTGAGAGCCGATTCGCGCAACATTTTTTCATCCAGCAAGGAAGCATCGAAATCCTTGCCCAGCTGTTGCATGAGCTGACGGCGTTGCATATCGACCGCCTGGCTCAGCTCGTTCTGGCTGATTTCATCGCCGTTGACCTTGGCCGCATCATTACTGTGCGACGTGGCCTTGAAAATGGCGTCGAAACCGGTCAAGGCCATCAGAACAACGATGACCCCGATAATAGTCTTGGCAATCCAGCCTTGTGAATTGTCCCTGATATTCTGCAGCATGCGTCCCCCAGAAACGGTTGAACTTCAAAATTAGGCAACCGTGGAGCGTGGGTAGAATCCGGATAGAAGAAAGGCGCATCCGAGGATGCGCCTTCTCGTAACTGGCGGAGCGGATCGAGGGCTCGAACTGGCGACCCTCGGTGTCTTGAACCGGCGACCTGCAGTCAGGACTGCCGCTCCGCTGCCAAGTCAGGCATGACCCCGACCCGGATGGGTAAAAACCTGAATCGAACTTAGTTGACAGCTTCTTTCAGTGCTTTACCGGCTTTGAAACCTGGTTTTTTGGCTGCTGCGATTTCCAGCGTCTTACCGGTCTGTGGGTTACGACCAATGCGAGCTGGACGATCAGTTACGGAGAAAGTACCGAAACCAACCAGAACAACAGAGTCGCCAGCCTTGAGAGCGCCAGTGACGGATTCGATTACAGCGTCCAGCGCACGGCCAGCAGCAGCTTTCGGGATATCAGCGGATGCAGCGATAGCATCAATCAGTTCCGACTTGTTCACTCTAAGTCCCCTTATATCTATTTGAGTATGATTCTAAGTTTTTTTGGTGAAAGCAAAAACGAGTGCTGAATGGCCTACAGACACTTAAGAGCCGCTTTATAACAAGGGCTCTAAAAAGCTGTCAAGAAAGCCCCCCAGGCAAATACGTACTAATGCGTGCTAATTCTTTCCTTAGAATCTGCGTCGCGCTTCTCATCCTTCGCGACTATCTCCGGAGCCACGTCCGGCAAGGGCTCCGGCGCGTATTGCAACGCAATTTGCAGGACCTCGTCAATCCATTTAACCGGTTTAATCTGTAGATCCTGCTTGATATTGTCCGGAATCTCTTTGAGATCGCGCACATTTTCTTCAGGAATGATCACGGTCTTGATTCCGCCACGATGGGCAGCCAGCAGTTTTTCTTTCAAGCCGCCAATGGCCAGCACCTGACCACGCAAAGTGATTTCGCCGGTCATGGCGACATCCGCGCGTACCGGAATGCCGGTCAATGCCGACACCAGGGCCGTGCACATGCCTACACCGGCGCTAGGACCGTCTTTCGGAGTTGCCCCTTCCGGCATGTGGATGTGCGTGTCGCGCTTCTCATGGAAGTCCAGGGGAATGCCCAGGCTCTTCGCCCGGCTGCGAACAACAGTCAACGCAGCGGTGATCGACTCGACCATCACGTCACCCAGAGAGCCGGTCTTGATCAACTGGCCCTTGCCCGGCACCACAGCGGCTTCGATGGTCAGCAGTTCGCCGCCCACCTGAGTCCATGCCAGCCCGGTCACCTGGCCGATCTGATCCTGCTGCTCAGCCAGGCCGTAGCGGAATTTGCGCACGCCCAGGAAGTGCTCCAGCATGTCTGCGGTGACCTTCACCGAGAAGCGTTTTTCCAGCGCATGCTCCTTGACGGCCTTGCGGCAAACCTTGGCAATCTGCCGCTCAAGCCCACGCACACCGGCTTCGCGGGTGTAGTAGCGGATGATGTCGCGGATCGCTTCGGCGTCGAATTCCAGCTCGCCTTTTTTCAAGCCGTTGGCAGTGATCTGCTTAGGCGAAAGGTACTTCACGGCGATATTGATCTTCTCGTCTTCGGTGTAGCCCGGCAGACGGATCACTTCCATCCGGTCCAGCAACGCCGGCGGGATGTTCATCGAGTTCGAGGTGCACAGGAACATCACATCGGACAGGTCGTAATCGACTTCCAGATAGTGATCGTTGAAGTTGTGGTTCTGCTCGGGATCAAGCACCTCCAGCAACGCCGATGCCGGATCGCCACGCATGTCGCTGCCCATTTTGTCGATTTCATCGAGCAGGAACAGCGGGTTGCGGACACCCACCTTTGTCATCTTTTGAATCAATCTTCCTGGCATCGAACCGATGTAAGTACGGCGATGGCCACGAATTTCCGCTTCATCACGTACACCACCGAGGGCCATGCGCACGAATTTGCGGTTGGTAGCGTGAGCGATCGACTCCGCAAGGGACGTTTTACCCACCCCGGGAGGACCCACCAGGCACAACACCGGACCACGAATTTTCTTCACGCGTTTTTGCACGGCGAGGTATTCGAGGATGCGTTCCTTGACTTCTTCCAGGCCGTAGTGGTCGGCATCCAGAATGTCTTCTGCACGCGCCAGGTCCAGGCGTACCTTGCTCTGGGCCTTCCACGGCACCTGAACCAGCCAGTCGATGTACGAACGCACCACGGTCGCTTCCGCGGACATTGGCGACATTTGCTTGAGCTTGTTCAGTTCGGCCGTCGCCTTGGCCAGGGCATCTTTCGGCAGACCGGCGGCATCGATACGCTTTTTCAGGTCTTCGACTTCATTGTGACCTTCGTCACTGTCGCCGAGCTCTTTCTGAATGGCCTTCATCTGCTCATTCAGGTAGTACTCGCGCTGACTGCGCTCCATTTGCTTTTTGACGCGGCCGCGAATGCGTTTTTCGACTTGCAGCAGATCGATCTCGGCATCCAGCAACGCAAGAACGTGCTCGACCCGGGCCGACAGATCGATGATTTCGAGGATTTCCTGCTTCTGTTCGATCTTCAGGGCCATGTGCGCGGCCATGGTGTCCACCAGGCGGCCTGGCTCGTCGATGCTGTTGAGCGATGACAGGACTTCAGCCGGGACTTTCTTGCCCAACTGCACATATTGTTCGAACTGCGACAGCAGGCTGCGAACGAACACTTCCGACTCGCGCTCTGGCGCGTCGACTTCGTCGATCAGGGAGACTTCGGCACGGCAGTGGCCGTCCACTTCGCTGAAGCGCTCCACGGCACCCCGCTGCTCACCTTCGACCAGAACCTTGACCGTTCCGTCAGGCAGCTTCAGCAGCTGCAGAACAGTGGCAATTGTACCGACGCGATACAGGGCATCTTCACCGGGATCGTCATCAGCCGGGTTTCTCTGGGCTAGCAGAAGAATCTGCTTGTCACCCGTCATCGCGGCCTCGAGGGCTTCGATGGATTTCTCGCGCCCCACGAACAGCGGGATAACCATGTGCGGATAAACCACGACATCACGCAATGGCAGGAGAGGCAATTCGATGGTTGTCTTCATGATTTCGCCTCTACGGCGGCCGTAAGGCCGTAAACAGATGGAAGTAAGCTTGAAACCAAGATGGGGGCTGCCTTGAAAAAAAACAAGCGCAAAGACAGTGTTAAAACGCACTAAAAGAAAAGGGGCCCGAAGGCCCCTTCTTTATTCAAGCTGCGTGACGCTTAAGCGTCTGGCGCGGCCTTGGCGGTCGGCTCACTGTTTTCGTAGATATACAGTGGCTTGGACTTGCCTTCTATCACGCTTTCATCGATCACTACTTTACTCACCTCGGATTGCGAGGGGATTTCATACATAGTGTCGAGCAATACACCTTCGAGAATCGAACGCAGGCCACGGGCACCGGTTTTACGCTCCAGGGCACGCTTGGCGACCGATTTCAGAGCGTCGGAACGGAATTCCAGATCAACGCCTTCCATCTCGAACAGCTTGGCATACTGCTTGGTCAGAGCATTTTTCGGCTCGGTGAGGATCTGCATCAACGCAGCCTCGTCAAGCTCGTCCAGCGTGGCAAGTACCGGCAGACGACCGACGAACTCCGGGATCAGACCGAACTTGACCAGATCGTCAGGTTCGACTTCACGCAGGGACTCGCCCACCTTCTTGCCTTCTTCCTTGCTTCGTACTTCCGCATTAAAGCCAATGCCACCCTTGGTGGAACGGTTTTGAATAACCTTTTCCAGACCGGAGAACGCACCGCCGCAGATGAACAGGATGTTACGGGTGTCGACCTGCAGGAATTCCTGCTGCGGATGCTTGCGACCACCTTGAGGCGGAACGGAAGCGACCGTGCCCTCGATCAACTTGAGCAGGGCCTGCTGCACGCCTTCACCGGAAACGTCCCGGGTGATCGACGGGTTGTCGGATTTGCGCGAAATCTTGTCGATTTCATCGATGTAGACGATACCCATCTGGGCTTTTTCTACGTCGTAATCGCATTTCTGCAGCAGCTTCTGAATGATGTTCTCGACATCTTCACCCACGTAACCCGCCTCGGTGAGGGTGGTTGCGTCGGCGATGGTGAACGGAACGTTCAGCAAGCGGGCCAGTGTTTCGGCAAGCAGGGTTTTACCCGAGCCTGTCGGGCCGATCAGCAGGATGTTGCTCTTGCCGAGTTCGACGTCGTCATTCTTTTTGTCACGCTGATTCAGGCGCTTGTAGTGGTTGTACACCGCTACGGCCAGAACCTTTTTCGCACGCTCCTGACCAATCACATACTGATCAAGGATGCCGCTGATTTCTTTAGGCGAAGGCAATTTATGCGCGCTGCTTTCGGCCTGTGCTTCCTGCACCTCCTCGCGGATGATGTCATTGCACAGGTCGACGCACTCGTCGCAGATAAAGACCGAGGGGCCGGCAATCAATTTGCGTACTTCATGCTGGCTTTTGCCACAGAAGGAGCAATAGAGCAGCTTGCCGTTGTCCTCGCCGTTGCGGGTGTCAGTCATTCGTTCGATCCAAATCCGATAGGCTTGCAACACAAGATGAAGGCTATTGCGGGCTTTTTCAAGCCCGCAGGTGATCGGACCCGCCGACCAACCCTATTTTGAGCTGCTTATTTTAAGCGGGGCGCTGGGTGATCACTTCATCGATCAACCCGTACTCACGCGCAGCTTCTGCACTCATGAAATTGTCGCGGTTGGTATCGCGCTCGATTTCTTCAAGAGTGCGCCCGCTATGCTTGGCCATCAGCGTGTTGAGGCGCTCACGGATAAAGAGGATTTCCTTGGCATGGATTTCGATATCCGACGCCTGGCCCTGGAAACCGCCCAGTGGCTGGTGAATCATCACACGCGAGTTCGGCAGGCAGTAACGCTTGCCAGGAGCACCGGCCGTCAGCAGGAACGCGCCCATGCTGCACGCCTGACCGATACAGGTGGTCGCCACGTTGGGCTTGATGAACTGCATGGTGTCGTAGATCGACATGCCTGCCGTCACCGAACCACCCGGGGAGTTGATGTAGAGATGGATGTCCTTGTCCGGGTTCTCCGCTTCAAGGAACAGCAGTTGCGCACAGATCAGGTTGGCCATGTAATCTTCTACCGGGCCAACCAGAAAGATCACTCGCTCCTTGAGCAGGCGCGAGTAAATGTCGTAGGCGCGCTCGCCGCGAGCGGACTGCTCGACAACCATCGGGACCAGGCCGCCTGCGGCCTGGATATCAGAGTTCTGCTGAATATACGAATTACGGAACATGCTCTGCAGTCACTCCCAAATAGTTATGTCTTGAATACGCATAAGCCAGCTCGAAGGCTGGCTTATGGTGTGTACTTCTTACTGCAGAAATGATCAGTCGGCTTGTGGAGCTTCTACCGGCTTGACCGCTTCTTCGTAAGAGACCGATTTGTCGGTCACGCTAGCCTTCTGCAGAACAGTATCCACAACTTGCTCTTCCAGCACAACCGAACGGACTTCGTTCAGTTGCTGGTCGTTCTTGTAGTACCAGGACACAACCTGCTCAGGCTCCTGGTAGGCCGAAGCCATTTCCTGAATCATCTCGCGAACGCGGGTTTCGTCAGGCTTCAGGTCGAATTGCTTGACCACTTCAGCCACGATCAGGCCCAGCACGACGCGACGCTTGGCTTGTTCTTCGAACAGCTCGGCCGGCAGCTGTTCAGGCTTGATGTTGCCGCCGAACTGCTGAACAGCCTGCACGCGCAGACGGTCAACTTCGTTGGACAGCAGAGCCTTTGGCACTTCGATCGGGTTGGTGGCCAGCAGACCGTCCATTACCTGATTCTTGACCTTGGATTTGATCGCCTGACGCAGCTCGCGCTCCATGTTCTTGCGAACTTCGGCACGGAAGCCTTCCAGACCGGTTTCCTTGATGCCGAATTGAGCGAAGAATTCTTCGGTCAGTTCTGGCAGCTTTGGCTCGGAAACGGTATTTACAGTCACGGTGAACTCGGCGGTTTTGCCAGCCAGGTCCAGGTTCTGATAGTCCTCAGGGAAAGTCAGGTTCAGAACGCGTTCTTCACCGGCTTTTGCACCAACCAGGCCATCTTCGAAACCAGGGATCATGCGGCCGGAACCCAGAACCAGCTGAGTACCCTTGGCGGAACCGCCGGCGAACACTTCACCGTCGACTTTGCCGACGAAATCGATGTTCAGCTGGTCTTCGTTCCGGGCAGCGCGATCGGCCGCTTCGAAACGGGTGTTCTGCTTGCGCAGGACTTCCAGCATCTTGTCCAGATCGGCATCAGCCACGTCAGCGCTCAGGCGCTCGACGGTGATACCTTCGAAACCGGCAACGGTGAACTCAGGGAACACTTCGAATACAGCGACGTATTCCAGGTCCTTGCCAGCTTCCAGGGATTTAGGCTCGATCGAAGGCGAACCAGCCGGGTTCAGCTTCTGCTCAACCACAGCTTCGTAGAAGGAAGACTGGATCACGTCGCCTACAGCTTCCTGACGAGCATCGGCACCGAAACGGCGCTTGATTTCGCTCATTGGCACTTTGCCTGGACGGAAGCCAGCAATCTTGGCCTTTTGGGCGGTCTGCTGCAGACGCTTGTTGACCTGGCTCTCGATGCGCTCAGCCGGCACGGTGACGCTCATGCGGCGCTCAAGAGCAGTAGTATTTTCAACAGAAACTTGCATGGATATTCCTCGTTGCACAGACGTTAGCCGGCCGTTTCCGACCCCAGAATCAAGGGCATGCATTCTAGTGGGTCAAACTCAAGAAGTCACCCTACTGAAAACGGGTAAAAAAGCAGCAGGCAATTTATAGGTGCGAATGCACGGATGCACCTCGCCCCGATGGCAAATACAACCAATCACGCCAAGGCTCTGCGCCAACCCTTCTATATATAGAGGAGGTGGCCAATCATCTCCCTGACAGCCGATCTCGCAAGCAAGGCCGGCGGACAGGACGGCATCATCGAGAAACATAAATACGACGAAACGCCCCGCCCCTGCGGCCCGAAACCTGCAGCCACTGAAACAAAAAAGGCGCCAGACTTTTCAATCTGGCGCCTTTCGAAATATGGGGTGGACGATGGGGATCGAACCCACGACAACGGGAGTCACAATCCCGTGCTCTACCAACTGAGCTACGCCCACCATATTGCCTGTTAAAGAAGCCAAACAACTTCTTTATCAAGCTCCAGCCAGGCCAACAGCCTGAATGAAGCTTTATTTGGTGCGGATGAAGAGACTCGAACTCTTACGCCTCGCGGCGCTGGAACCTAAATCCAGTGTGTCTACCAATTCCACCACATCCGCGGATGAAGCCGTTAAAGCAAAGGCGCCAGACTGTTAATCTGGCGCCTTTCGAAATATGGGGTGGACGATGGGGATCGAACCCACGACAACGGGAGTCACAATCCCGTGCTCTACCAACTGAGCTACGCCCACCATATCGCGCTACTTGTGCCAATGCTGCCTAATGGCGCACCCGGCAGGACTCGAACCTGCGACCATCCGCTTAGAAGGCGGATGCTCTATCCAGCTGAGCTACGGGCGCCTTGTTAGCTGTAACCTTGGAGGACTACAAACTAAGTGCTTTCCAGCCTTGCAGAACCGTAATCCTGCTCGACCTTCTTAACCAGTGCTAGGCTGTGCCCGACAAGTGCGACGAATAGTATAGAGCCCCCTGAAGGTCGTCAAATCCTTTTTAAAAAAAATTCATTTAATTAAAGGAGTTAGGGGAATTTGCAGACCAAGCGCCTTTGCCCTCACCGCATGACATGCGAGAATGCGTTCTCTTTTTTTCCCCTCTCGATGGTTAATCACGCGCAATGACTGCACAACTAATCGACGGCAAATCGATCGCCGCCAGCCTGCGCCAGCAGATCGCCCAACGTGTCACCGAGCGTCGCCAGCAAGGCCTGCGCACGCCCGGCCTTGCGGTGATCCTGGTCGGCAGCGATCCTGCCTCTCAGGTTTATGTCTCGCACAAGCGTAAAGACTGTGAAGAGGTCGGCTTTCTATCCCAAGCTTATGACCTGCCTTCCGAAACCACTCAAGAAGCGCTTGCCGAGCTGATCGATCGCCTGAACGACGATCCTGCAATCGACGGCGTTCTGCTTCAGCTTCCGCTTCCCGAACACCTGGACGCCTCCAGACTGCTGGAGCGCATTCGTCCGGACAAAGACGTCGACGGTTTCCATCCTTATAACGTCGGTCGTCTGGCCCAGCGCATTCCACTGCTGCRCCCATGCACCCCCAAAGGCATCATGACCCTGCTGGAAAGCACCGGCGTCGATCTTTACGGGATGAATGCCGTGGTCGTCGGAGCGTCCAACATCGTTGGCCGCCCGATGGCAATGGAATTGCTGCTGGCCGGTTGCACCGTGACGGTCACCCACCGTTTTACCAAGGACCTGGCCGGCCATGTCGGCCGTGCGGACCTGGTCGTCGTCGCCGCCGGCAAGCCGGGCCTGGTCAAGGGCGAATGGATCAAGGAAGGCGCGATCGTGATCGATGTCGGCATCAACCGTCAGGACGACGGCAAGCTGGTCGGTGACGTGATCTACGAAACCGCCCTGCCCCGCGCCGGCTGGATCACTCCGGTACCGGGTGGCGTTGGCCCGATGACCCGTGCCTGCCTGCTGGAAAACACCCTGTACGCCGCTGAAACCCTGCACAGCTGAGTTTCAACGAAGACGCTGACAGCGAGTCAAAGAACCCCGCCCCTGGCGGGGTTTTTTTTGCCTGCGAAACAAGCTCGACCACCCGACGGAAAATGACTTTTTTTTCATGTTTCTCAGGACTTTCACCTGCTACTTGATCAACCATCGACAGTTATTCAGCCATACTCCAGAATGTCGCGCTTTTTACGAAATAGCCCGTTACAAAACGGCTTATCAACACTTTACGAGTCTGCCAGCGTGAAAATCCGTCTTTCCATCCTGAGCCTATTTTTTGCAGTTACAGGGGTTTTCCTCACGCCAATCGCCAGTGCTGACGAGACCACCGCAGCGCCGCGAGAAACGAAGACACTCAAGCTCGCTTCCGGCAGTTCCTTACTGCTGGACATACAGACCAACAAAGTCATCTATGCCAGCAACCCTGACGTGGTGGTGCCGATCGCTTCCGTCAGTAAGTTGATGACTGGCCTGGTCGTGGTTGAATCCCGGCAGAACATGGACGAATACATCGACGTCAACATCAGCGACACACCGGAAATGAAAGGCGTGTTCTCCCGGGTCAAGCTCCGCAGCGAACTGCCGCGCCGGGAAATGCTGCTGATTGCCCTGATGTCTTCGGAAAACCGCGCCGCCGCGACTCTGGCGCACCACTATCCGGGCGGCTATGCCGCGTTCATTGCTGCAATGAACGCCAAGGCCCGGGCACTGGGCATGACCAACACGCATTTCGTCGAGCCGACCGGTCTTTCCCCGCGCAACGTGTCGACCGCTCGCGACCTGAGCAAGTTGTTGATCGCCGCACACAAATACCCGTTGCTGACAGAGCTGACCACGACCAAGGAAAAAACCGTCTCGTTCCGTAAACCCAACTACAGCCTGGGCTTTCGCAACACCGACCATTTGGTCCGCAAGCCAGACTGGGACATTCAACTGACGAAAACCGGTTTCACCAACGAAGCCGGTCACTGCCTGGTGCTGGTGACCCGGATGAGTAATCGTCCGGTTGCCCTGGTGCTCCTGGACGCTTATGGCAAATACACACACTTTGCCGATGCTGCCCGCATCCGCAATTGGGTCGAAACTGGCAAGAGCGCCAATGTGGCTTCTGCAGCCCTGCAGTACAAATCGGACAAGAACCTCAAGCAGCGCCAAAGTGGTGTAATTGAAGCTTCGAAGTAAGCAGGCAGCTACAGCAGGCAAAAGCCCCGACCATTCGGGGCTTTTTTTCGTCAGCTGTTAATCGTTGGGCAGAGGCATCTGGTCATCATCCGGAATGCCATCACCTTTGCTTGGGTCTCGCCAGTCCTGCGGATGTTTGGTCGGCACCACCGTCGGCCGCGCCAGCGGATCGCGCATCGGGCTGTCCGGATCCATCACTGGGTCCGTGTCCTGCTCGGGAGTGGTCGGAACGGTTTCCGGACGCTTGTCGTCGAAACTGGAATCGGTAGACATACGCACCTCCATTGGACCTAAGGCTTCAGATCACCCAGTGGATCGTAGGGCTTGGCCGGAGCCTTGGGGTTGTCACCCGGCTTCACATCCCTCGGTGCCTTGGCGGGCCCGATAGGGTCGACCTGCGGATCGGCAAGGTCCGGGGAATCCGGGTCGAAGCCCAGTTCATTACCGGATGAATGTTCAGACGAGTGCGGACCGACGGGCGTTGTGGAATGAGCCATGGGCACCTCCTGATCTCGACCCGGAATATTGTTCCGGGCCCTTAAGGATCAGAGGCTGGCGGTGGGCGATGGTGCCCGGCGGGTGACCAACGGACTTACTGGCTGGCCAAGGCTTTTTTTGCCCTGGCGGCGGCTTGCTCCTGACCGGCCTGAGCCAGATCGTTGGCGGCCTTGAGCCAACGCTGCTGATCGACCTGGGCCGGGATTTGCGTCGGCTTCTGGATCAGCACGGCCCAGCCGCCGGCGTCCTTGAACGCCGACTCGAAGGAGCTGAAGCTCATCAGTTCGCGGCGATTCATCCCGGCGCGCAGCAGGACCGTCTGCTTCTGACGGTTGTAACCGGCAAGAATGGCATAACGCGGTTCGGCCCACATGKCCGAGCCCTCAGTGAAGCGCACCATCACCGGATAACCGGCGGCGACTTGCGTCAACAACGCCGAAAGGTTGCTGTCGACGGGATAAACGACCATCCCGTACTCGCGGGCCAGGTTCTGCATATTCTGTTGCAACCGGTCTTCGCCCCCCGGCAAATGCAAGGGCTTGTCGAGCAAGCCCGGGGTGATCACGATGCCCTGCTGGGACAGCATGCTGGCCAGCACCTGCGGCCCGCTTTGATAGGCATCGCCCCGGTAGAATCGACCGCTGAGTTCGACACGCTCCGGCAAACGCTTGATTTCGGGCGCAACACTCCCGGCACAGCCCGCCAGGCTGGCCACGCAGCCCGCTATCAGCACGGCCGACATAATTCGAGAAAATACCCGCACCGTCATCTCTCTCTTGTTCAGGTTCAGACGCCAGGCAACCCCACTCCCGGCTTGGTTGTCGATCATAGGTTGCCGCGCCGCTACGGTATAGCTCTAAACGGCAGTTGAGTGCATTCGATAGAGCGAACTGGTTGGTGACAGACGACTTTCGGTCAATAGCCTGAAATGTAGCAACGACTAGACTGTTCTCTGAAGCGACAGCAGCAAAGCGTGTTTGCCCGCAGCAGGGCAAAGAGGAGGCACAGATGAGCCTGGCAATGATTATTTTGATGTTGATTGGCAGTTGGCTGGCGGTAGCCGCCGCCATGCTGTGGGGCGTGCTGCGTATTGCCCGCCGCCACCATCACCCTGTTCCGCCAGCACCTGTATCGGCAATGGACAAGACGCCGAGCCAACACGCCAACGCTCACTGACGAACACTTTCAGCCGATACCAACAAAAACGGCCGCCTGCACTCCTTGGAGTTCAGGCGGCCGTTTCTTTCAGCGTCGGTTAAGCCTCAGTGGCTACGCGCTTCTGCCTGGCGCGACGGGACATCATGTTCAACACCTCGATCGAAGCCGAGAATGCCATGGCCGCATAGACGTAGCCTTTCGGCACGTGGGCGCCGAAGCCCTCGGCGATCAGCGTCATGCCGATCATGATCAGGAAACCCAGGGCCAGCATCACCACCGTCGGGTTGTCGTTGATGAACCTGGCCAGCGGATCAGCCGCAAACAACATCACCAGCACCGATACCACCACCGCGATGATCATGATCGGCAAGTGCTCGGTCATGCCGACAGCGGTGATGATGCTGTCGATGGAAAACACCATGTCCAGCATCAGGATCTGACCGATCGCCGCAGCAAAGCCCAGGGTCACGGTCGAAGTCTTCGACGTTGGGTCGTCCGGGGCCGGGTCCATGCTGTGATGGATCTCGGTGGTCGCCTTCCACAACAGGAACAGGCCACCGGCGATCAGGATCATGTCTTTCCAGGAGAACGCGTGGCCGAGAATCTCGATCACCGGCGCGGTCAACTGGACGATGAACGCGATGGTGCTCAACAGGCCGAGTCGCAGGATCAGCGCCATGCCGATACCGATGCGTCGCGCCTTCTGCCGGTGCTGCTCGGGCAGTTTGTTGGTCAGGATCGAGATGAAGATCAGGTTATCGATGCCGAGCACGATTTCCATCACCACCAGGGTGGCCAGGGCGACCCAGGCTGTGGGGCTGGCGGCAAGTTGTAAAAGGTAGTCCATGGGTCAGTCCTGACTCGTTGTAGTACGGTTTAGATTTCCTGGGAGGAAGATTCGGATTTTTCCGCCTCTTTTTCCGATGATTCTTTTTTGCTGATCAGCCCGGCAGTGGCATCGCTGAGTGCTTGTTCGGCGGCCTTGTGGGTATCGTCAATCGCCTGTTTGGCACTTTCGGCGGCCTTGCCCATCAACTGTTGCGCGCTTTTCTCGGCCTGGTCGCAACCGGCCAGTACCAGTAAAGACGTGATCAACAGTGCCGTGGTTTTCAGCTTCATGATGCTTTCCTCGATAGAACGAACGGGACCTAAACGATGGCCCGTTGATAGCGATGCATTCTAGGGAGACGAACACTTCAGGAAAATTCGTATTTTCAGCGGTTATACTTCGGTTTTTACGAACTGTAGACCAACATGCTCAACTATCGGCAGTTACATTACTTCTGGGTGGTGGCCAAGACCGGCAGCATCGTGCGCGCCTGCGAGCAGCTGAACCTGACACCCCAGACCATCAGCGGACAAATATCCCTGCTCGAACAAACCTACGGCATCGAATTGTTTCGCCGGGTAGGTCGGCAACTGGAACTCACCGAAGCCGGGCGACAAACCCTGCCCTACGCCGAACAAATGTTTCAGCTGGGCGGCGAACTGGAGCTGATGCTGCGGGCACGACCCAATGAACAGCAGATTCTGTTTCGCGTCGGCGTGGCGGACGTAGTGCCCAAATCCATTGTCTATCGCCTGATCGCACCGACCATGGAGTTGAGCGAACCGCTGCGCATCACGTGCCGCGAAGACAAGCTTGAACGTTTGTTGGCCGACCTGGCGATCCAGCGTCTGGACCTGGTGATTTCCGACAGCCCGATGCCGTCGCACCTGGACATCAAGGGCTACAGCCAGAAACTCGGTGAGTGCGGGATCAGCTTCTTCGCCACCCCCGAACTGGCGGCACGTTACGGTCACGACTTTCCGCGCAATCTGCACGGTGCGCCGCTGCTGATTCCCGGCCCGGAAACCGTGGTACGCAGCCGTTTGCAGCGCTGGTTCGCCGAGCAGCAGATCCAGCCGCAAATTGTCGGCGAGTTCGACGACAGCGCCCTGATGCAGGCCTTCGGCCAATCCGGCAGCGGGATCTTCATCGGCCCGAGCGTGATTGCCGTTGAAGTGCAACGCCAATATGGCGTGGAAGTGATCGGCCAGACCGACGCGGTGAGCGAGTCGTTCTATGCCATCTCAGTGGAGCGCAAGGTCAAGCACCCCGGCATCGTTGCCATTACCGAAGGTGCCCGACGCGAGCTGTTTACCGAGTTTTAAGGATTTCAGGCGCAGACTTCCCGGGGCTGGAAGGTCATCAGCGCAATCGCCAGCAGGATCGAGGCGAGGATAAAAGCCGCCGCGGCGAAGCCAAGGCCTTGCAGGCCGACGCTGTCGATCACCCGGCCACCGATCATCGCGCCCAGACCGATACCGAGGTTGGCCCCGGCGATGTTCAGCGACGCGGCGAACGCCGGCGCCTCGGGTGCGGCTTTCATCAGGCGCACATGGCTGACCAGGAACAACGCGGCCTGGGTCACGCCCCAGATGCCCATCGCCGCCGCCAGACCGACCGGCGAATGGATGTTCGGCACCAGCGCCACCAGGCCGGCAATCATGAATGCACAGAACATCATCGACGCCATCAGCGGATGACGATCCACCGCGCGGCCGCCCAGGGAGTTGCCGATCAGCCCGACCGCGCCGAAGCCCATCAGGCACCAGCCGACCACGGTGCCGTTGAAGCCGGCCAACCGCTCAAGAATGTCTGCCAGATAGGTGTAGGCGGTGAACATACCGCTGAACACCACCACCGACAGCAACACATGCCCCAGCATCAGCGGGCTGCGCAGGATCTTGAACTGCGAAATGAAACTCACCTGATGCTGGTGCAGGTTGGTCTTCGGCAGGTAGATAAACAGCAACAACGCCTTGGCAAAGGCGATGACCGCCAGAATCGCAAAGGCACTGCGCCAGCCGAACGCATCGGAAATCAGCGTGCCCACCGGAATGCCAAATACCGTGGCGCAAACGATGCCGAAGCCGATCTTGGCAATGGCGCGACCGGCGTAATCCGGCCCGACGATGTCCACCGCTGTCTCGCTGGCCAGCGCCCAGAACACCGGCAGCCCCAGCGCCGGGATCAGCCGCGCGAACGCCATCACCCAGATGTTCGGCGCCAGTGCCGCGAGCGTGTTGGCCAGGCCGAACAGGATCAGCACCGAAATGAACAACTTGCGCCGCTCGAAGCGGGCGAAGTACGCGGTGAGGAACGGCCCGAACGCGGCCACGGTGAAGGCAAACAGGGTCACCAGCAACCCGGCCTGCGGGATGCTGACGTCCAGGTCGCGGGCGATGGCCGGCAACAGGCCGACAATGATGAATTCCGTGGTCAGCACCGTGAAACCGGCGGCAGACAACAGAAGAATGGGCAACAACCGCATGCACAACTCCAGAAAACGACGACACCAGCGATAGCCCGAAGGCCCACTGGCAGACATGAAAATGAGGATGGCGAATCTTAACAGAGTGTTTCCAATCAGGGTTGCACGAACCTGCCGATCTCGTTGAATGCCCGAGTGGCGGATCGTCACAGGTCTGAAGGATCGTGCCTGCGCTGTGATAAAGTCCGCGCCCTGAAAAACGTACACCCTGTGGTTAATGCCGATTATTTAAGGGCAAAACCTGTGTTTCCCTCTCGGTTCCCCGTCTGCGGCCTGCCCTGTTTGTTGCTGCACACCGGCGAAACCTTGCACCTAAAAAAATCAGAGATGCTGTTTTATGACTGCTTCATCCCCTTCTCTATTGCAACGCCTTAAACGCTTGAGTCTGGTCACGCAGATCGTGATCGGCCTGATCGCCGGTATTGCCCTGGCCCTGTTTGCCCCTGACGTGGCGAAGTCCACGGCGTTCATCGGCAAAGTGTTTGTCAGCGCATTGAAAGCCGTCGCGCCGATTCTGGTGTTTGTGTTGGTCATGGCGTCGATTGCCAACCATAAGCACGGTCAGGAAACCCACATCCGACCGATTCTGTTTTTGTATCTATTGGGCACATTCGCCGCCGCCGTAGTCGCAGTGGTTGCCAGCATGATGTTCCCGTCGAGCCTGGTGCTGTCGACCCAGGACGTCGCGGTCACGGCGCCAGGCGGAATTGGCGAAGTGCTGCAAAGTCTGTTGCTGAGCGTGGTCGATAATCCGGTCAGCGCCCTGATGAACGCCAATTTCATCGGCATTCTGGCGTGGGCCATCGGCATGGGCATCGCCATTCGCCACGCCGGTGACACCACCCGTGAAGTACTGGGCGACTTGTCCAACGGCGTGACGGTGATCGTGCGCCTGGTGATCAGCTTCGCCCCGCTGGGCATCTTCGGCCTTGTGGCCTCGACCCTCGCCACCTCCGGCTTCGGCGCCTTGATCGGCTACGCGCACCTGCTGGCCGTGCTGCTGGGCTGCATGCTGTTCGTGGCGCTGGTGATGAACCCGCTCATCGTGTTCTGGAAACTGCGCCGCAACCCCTACCCGCTGGTCCTGACCTGCCTGCGCGAGAGCGGCATCACCGCGTTCTTCACCCGCAGCTCGGCGGCGAACATTCCGGTCAACCTGGAATTGAGCAAGCGCCTGGGCCTGCACGAAGACACCTACTCGGTATCGATCCCGCTGGGCGCCACCATCAACATGGCCGGCGCGGCGATCACCATCACGGTGCTGACCCTGGCGGCGGTGCACACCCTCGGCATCACCGTGGACATTCCGACCGCGATCCTGCTGAGCGTCGTTGCAGCGATCTGTGCCTGCGGTGCTTCGGGTGTGGCCGGTGGTTCGCTGTTGCTGATTCCACTGGCGTGCAGCCTGTTCGGCATCCCGAGCGAGATCGCCATGCAGGTGGTGGCGGTCGGTTTCATCATCGGCGTATTGCAGGACTCGGCGGAAACCGCGCTGAACTCGTCCACCGATGTGCTGTTCACCGCGGCGGCTTGCCTGGGTGAAGAGCAGAAAGCCGAGCGTCTGGCCTGACCCACACCCTTGTAGGAGCGAGCCTGCTCGCGATGGCGGCGTTACATTCAATATCAATGTTGACTGCCCCACCGCTATCGCGAGCAGGCTCGCTCCCACAGGGGGCTGTGGTGTAGCTGAAAAATGCGTACACATGAAAAAGCCCCCGCAGCCAAAGGCTCCGGGGGCTTTTTTTGTACCTGGACGGTTTAGAACGCGCCCATGTAGTCGCGCTTGCCCACTTCCACGCCGTTGTGGCGCAGCAGTGCGTAAGTGGTGGTCACGTGGAAGAAGAACTGCGGCAGGCCGTAGGTCAGCAGGTAGGACTGGCCGCTGAAGCGTTTTTCTTTAGGCGTGCCCGGGCGGGTGACGATCTCGATGCCTTCCTTGCCGTTGATCTGCTCCGGCTTGATGCTGCCAATGAAGGCCAAAGCCTTGGCGATCAATGCTTGCAGTTCGGCAAAGGTGGTTTCGCTGTCGTCGTATTTCGGCAATTCGACTTCGGCCAGACGCCCGGAAACGCCCTTGCTGAAATCAACGGCGATCTGAACCTGACGCACCAGCGGGAACATGTCCGGGAACAGGCGCGCTTGCAGGAACGCGTTAGGGTCGATGTTTTTTTCGGTGGCGTGAGCCTCGGCCTTTTTCAGTACATCGCTCAGGGCGTTGAGCATTTGCTGGAAAACAGGCACGGAAGCGTCATACAGGGAAATGGTCATGGCAGGTCTCGTGTGGTGACGGAGGGATCGCGGGAAACCTGTGGGAGCGAGCTTGCTCGCGATGGACGTGAACGATAACGCGTTCTGTCTGAATACACGCGTCGCGCTGGAGTCCATCGCGAGCCCGTACACTTTGGCCGCCGGAACGGCCTGAGCCACAAGCTGCGCGACGGCATCGCCCATCTCACCGACCGCCCAGCGGCCCTGGCGATCCAGTTCCGGGCCACGGCGCCAGCCGTCGGCGATCGACAACTTGCCGCCCTCGACTTCGAACATCTGCCCGGTCACCTCGGCGGAAGCCTCGGAGCCGAGCCACACCACCAGCGGCGCGACGTTTTCCGGGGCGAAGTAATCGAAGCCCTCTTCAGGCTTTTTCATGGTGTCGGCGAACACTTGCTCGGTCATCCCGGTACGTGCGGCCGGCGCCAGGGCGTTGGCGGTGATCCCGTAGCGGCGCAGTTCAGCCGCCTGCACCAGCGTCAGCGAAGCAATACCGCCCTTGGCCGCCGCGTAGTTGGACTGGCCAATGGAGCCCTGCAAACCGGCACCGGAACTGGTGTTGATGATCCGCGCATCGACCTTGGCACCGCCTTTGGCCTGCTCACGCCAGTACTTCACGGCGTGGCTGGAAATACAGAAGTGGCCCTTCAGGTGCACGGCTACCACGGCGTCCCAGTCGGATTCGCCGAGGCTGRCGAACATGCGGTCGCGGCAGATGCCGGCGTTGTTGACCASCACGTTCAGGTCGCCAAAGGTTTCGATGGCCTGGCGCACGATCAGCCCCGCCGAGTCATAACGGGTAATGTCGTCACTGTTGGCCACGGCACTACCGCCCTGGCCGAGGATTTCGCCGACCACGGCCAGTGCCGCTTCGCGGTTGATGTCGTTGACCAGCACTTTCGCGCCTTCGGCGGCGAAAGCCAGCGCATAGGCGCGGCCCAGACCGCCACCGGCGCCGGTGATGATCACCACACGGTTTTCACAGATTTTCATGGTCTAAATCCTTCAAATTCATAACTAATCGACACAAATCCCCTGTGGGAGCGGGCTTGCTCGCGAAGGCGGTGGGTCAACCAACATTGATGTAGCTGACACTCCGCCTTCGCGAGCAAGCCCGCTCCCACAGGGATTGGTGGCGTTCTGGTTTACAAGCGTTCGATAATCGTCACGTTGGCCTGACCACCGCCTTCGCACATGGTCTGCATGCCAAAGCGTCCACCGCTGCGCTCCAGCTCATGCAGCAGGCTGCACATCAAGCGGGTGCCGGTGGCGCCCAGTGGATGGCCGAGGGCAATCGCACCGCCGTTGACGTTGGTTTGTTCATGGGGATAGCCCGTCTCTTTGAGCCAGGCCATGGCCACAGAAGCGAAGGCTTCGTTGATCTCCACGCGGTCAATGTCTTCGAGCTTCATGCCGGCACGCTTGAGCGCGTAAGCCGTGGCCGGGATCGGCGCGGTGAGCATCCAGATCGGGTCTTCGGCGCGAACGCTCAGGTGATGGATGCGTGCCCGTGGCGTCAGGCCGTAACGCTTGAGCGCCGCCTCCGAGACGATCAGCATCGCGCTGGCCGCGTCGCAGGTCTGGCTCGACACCGCAGCGGTCACCCGGTCGCAGCCGAACAGGAATTCCAGCTCGGCCATTTTTTCCAGGCTGGTGTGGCGCGGGGTTTCGTCATGCAGCACGCCGGCCAGGGGCACGATTTCGCGGTTGAAACGGCCTTGCTCGATGGCCTGCAAGGCACGTCGATGGGACTCAAGCGAATAGGCTTCGAGTTGCGCCCGGGACAAGTCCCACTTTTCCGCGATCATTTGCGCCGAACGGAACTGCGTCGGTGGTTGCGCGCCGTAGCGCCGCACCCAGCCTTCGGAGCCGCTGAACGGATCGGTGAAGCCCAACGGCTCGGCGGCGATCATCGCCGAAGAGATCGGGATCTGGGTCATGGTCTGCACGCCACCGGCGATGACCACGTCCTGGGTGCCGCTCATCACCGCCTGGGCGGCGAAGTGCACCGCTTGCTGGGACGAACCGCATTGGCGATCGATGGTGGTGCCGGGCACCGATTGTGACAGGCCGGCCGCCAGCCAACTGGTGCGGGCGATGTCACCGGCCAGCGGGCCGATGGTGTCGACACAGCCGAAGATCACGTCGTCGTAATCCTCGTCGGGAATGGCGTTGCGCTCGACCAGCGCGCGCAATACGTGGGCGCCCAGGTCGGCGGCGTGGATCTGGCTCAGACCACCCTTGCGCCGCCCGGTGGGCGTACGCAGGGCGTCGACGATGTAAGCTTCAGGCATGGTCTACCTCGGTGAAGAAATTGAAGTCAGGCATTGAAGGTGTCGAAAACCTGTGGGAGCGGGCTTGCTCGCGAATGCGTCAGTTCAGTCGACAAAAATGTTGAATGTACTGCCGCCATCGCGAGCAAGCTCGCTCCCACAGGATTTCGTCCCCCTTACTGACTGGTTAGAACGTATTGCCCGCACCCAGCTCTGGGGTGCCGTCAAACAGGGCCGCACGAATCCGTCCTTTGTGATGGCCGCGATCGCCCCAGACCTTGTCCAGCGCCCAGGCGCGTTTCATGAACAGATGCAAGTCGACTTCCCAGGTGTAACCCATGGCGCCGTGGGCCTGGATGGTGTTCTTCGCGGCGAGCAGGGCCGCTTCCGCGGTTGCCAGTTTGGCGTGGGACACCAGCACGTCCTGCCCCGGTTGCTGTTCGGCCAGCGCATAGGCGGCGCGGTATAGCGGACCTTTGGCGAACTCGATCTGCACCGCGACGTTGGCCATCAAGTGCTTGACGGCCTGGAACGAGCCGACCGGTTTGCCGAACTGCTTGCGCTCGAAGGTGTAATCCACCGCCAGGTCGACCATGCGTTTGGCCAGCCCGAGCAACTGCGCGGCACTGGCGAGGGCACCACGGTTGAAGGCGGCTGCCCACAAACGCCGTCCCTGCTCGCCGCTGGCCACGCAAGTAGCGGGAGTCGGCGTCCATTCGACCTGGAACAATTGACGGCTCGGGTCGACCGACTCGTTGCGGGTCAGGCGCACGGCGTCGCGCTCCAGCGCATGCACCTCGTCGCCATTGGCCAGCAACAGCAGATCGGCAACATGGGCATCGCTGACCAGCGGATTGCCCGGTTCGGAAACGGCGAGACGCGCGCGCCCCTCAGCGACCCGTGACAGCCAAGTCTGCTTTAGTGAAGCGTGTTGCTCATCAAGGGCGGCGAGCAACGGCACGCCGACCAGCATGGTGTCCACCAACGGCTCAGGCAGACCGGCGTAACCGCATTCCTGGGCAATCAGCACGAAATCCAGCTCATTCATGTCCATGCCGTCCTGCGCCTCGGGCACGGTCAGGGCGGTCAGGCCCAGTTCCACCAGTTGGGCCCAGAGTCGCTCACTGCGCCCACTGTCGCTCTGCCACAGTTCGCGAATGCGTTCCGGGGTGACTTCGTTGATCAGGAAGCTGCGGACATTGTCCTGAAACAGCAGTTGGTCGCGGCTGAAACTAAAGTCCATGGTCTATTCCTCAGGCACGCGGCATGCCGAGCATGCGTTCGGCAATGATGTTGCGCTGGATCTCGTTGGTGCCGGCGTAGATCGGCCCGGCCTGGGCAAACAGGAAACCTTCCAGCCAATGGCCGACATCACCGGCGGCCGGGGCTTGGGGCAGCAGCTCGCCACGCAGGCCAAGAATGCTCATGGCGGTGTCGTGCATGCGCTGGTCGAGCTCCGACCAGAAGATCTTGTTGGTCGACGACTCCGGCCCGATCTTGCCGCCCTGCACCAGTTGCGAGGCGGTCATGTAGGTGCTCAAGGTGTAGGCCTCGGCATCGAGCCAGGCGCGCATCACCGCCTCACCGATGGCCGGGTCGCGATCGGCATGTTCGCGGTTGGCCAGGTACAACTGCACCAGACGCTTGGCGGTTTCCTGAAAACGCGCAGGCGAGCGAAGCAACAAACCGCGCTCGAAACCGGCGGTGGACATCGCCACGTGCCAGCCCATGCCCTCGCCGCCGAGGGCGTTCTCCACCGGCACCTTGACGTCATCGAAGAAGATTTCGGCGAAACCCGGCAAGCCGTTGAGCTGCGGAATCGGCCGCACGGTGATGCCCGGCGTATTCAGCGGCAGCAGGATGAAGGTCAGGCCGTGATGGCGCTGAGACTGTGGATCGGTACGGAAAATACCGAACGCCCAATCGGCCCACACCGCGCGGGTCGACCAGGTTTTCTGGCCATTGATCACATAGTGGTCGCCCACCCGTTCAGCCTTGGAGCGGATCGCCGCCATGTCGGAACCGGCGCCCGGCTCGGACCAGGCCTGGGCCCAGATGTCTTCGCCCTTGGCCATGCGCGGCAGAAACCGTGCCTTTTGTTCTTCGCTGCCGTATTCCATCAGGGTCGGGCCAAGCAAGAAAATGCCGTTCTGGTTGACCCGTGCCGGCGCCCCGGAACGGTAGTATTCCTCTTCGAAAATCAGCCACTCGATCAGGTCGCAGCCGCGCCCGCCGAGTTCGGTCGGCCAGGTGACCATGCCCCAACGGCCTTCGTTGAGTTTGGCTTCCCAGGCGCGGTGTTCGGCAAAGCCCTGTTCGGTGTCGAACGATTGCAGCGGTTCACTCGGTACATTGGCCGCCAGCCAGGTTCGCGCATCAAAGCGAAAGGCCTGCTGGGCCGGGGTATAGGTCAGGTCCATGAATATGCCTTCAGCCGTTGAATCGGGCATCGCGTTTCTCGACGAACGAGTCGCGTGCTTCCTGAGAGTCCAGTGAGCGGTAGGCTTCGAGGGTGAAGCCCTGCTCCCAGCGGTATTTGTCTTCCAGATTGCCGTCTTCGATGCCGGTCAGCGCTTCCTTGGCCAGGCTGATCATGCCCGGGCTCTTGGCGGCGATGGTACGGGCGATCTGCAACGCGGCTTCGCGCAAGTCTTCACGCTTGACTACTCGCTCCACGGCACCCAGGCGGTAAGCCTCGGCGGCGTCGATCGGCTCGCCGGTGAAGTACATGTGGCGGACTTTCTGCACCGGGAACAGGCGCTGCAAATGCGCGCCGCCGCCCATGGCCCCGCGATCCACTTCCGGCACGCCGAAGGTGGCGCACTCGGAAGCCACCAGGATGTCGGCGGCGCCACAGATGCCGATGCCGCCGCCCAGCACGAAGCCGTGCACCGCGACGATCACCGGTTTCGGGTTGCGGTGAATGGCCTTGAAGCTGTCGTAGTTGCCCTTGTTCACCGCAACGATCAGGTTGCCGTCGGCGGCCAGTTCCTTGATATCGACCCCGGCGCAGAAGCCGCGCCCTTCGGCGCGAATCACGATCACCCGCACGTCGCTGTTGCGGCCCAGGCCTTCGATCTCGCTGGCGATATCGGCCCAGCCCTGGCAGTTGAAGGCGTTGACCGGTGGCCGGTTGAAGACCAGTTCGGCAATGCCGTTATCGATGCTGACGCTAAATGGTTTCATGGTTTCCTTCCTTCACAATGCATGGCCCCTTACGACACACGGCGGCACAGTTCGCCCAGGCGCGCTTCGGCGTCGCGGACGATCTGTTCAATCAATTGGGCGCAGCTGGGCAAGCTGTCGATGGATGCGGCGATCTGTCCGGCAGGCAACACGCCTGCGGCCGGTTGCCCGTCGACCATGGCTTTCTGGATCACCATCGGCGCATTGGCGGCCATGATGCTTTGCGCGGCGGTCAGCTCTCCGGCACCGCGCATCTTCAACGCGCTGGTCAGCAGTTGAGTCAGGCTCATACCCGTATGGCGGCGATACGCCAAACCACTCTGCAACGCCAGCAACAGGCGCTTGAGGCCACCGCTGTTTTCCAGCTGGTTGAGCAGTTCGTTGCGGATCATCCGTTGCGGCATGCCATCGATAGCTCGGCTGATGATGATCGCCGCCGGGTCTTTCACTGCCAGGTAACGGGCCAGGGTCGCCTGCGGCACCGGGCTGTCGGCGCACATCAGAAAACGCGTGCCCATGGCGATACCTTCGGCACCGTAGGCCAAGGCCGAAACCAGTCCCTTGCCGTCCTTGAAACCGCCGGCCGCCACCACCGGCACCGACACGGCATTGACCACTTGATCGAGCAGCATCGAAGTAGGCACGGAACCGGTATGCCCGCCGCCCTCGCCGCCCTGTACGGTCACCGCATCGGCGCCCATTTCCACGGCTTTCTGCGCATGCTTGAGCGCGCCGACCGTGGGAATGCACACCACGCCGGCATCTTTCAGGCGACTGATCATCTGCTTGCCGGGGGATCGGCTGTAACTGACCGCCCGGACTTTGTGGCGCAATACCAGTTCGACGATGTCGCCGGCATTGGCCTGGTACATGTGGAAATTCACCCCGAACGGCTGATCGGTCAGGCGCCGGGTTTCGATAATCGCCGCTTCCATGAGTTGCGGTTCGATGGTCGCCCCGGCGAGAAAACCGAAACCACCGGCATTGCCCGTGGCCGCCACCAGTTTCGGGTCGGCGACCCAGCCCATGGCGGTCTGGATGATCGGATAACGGCAACCGAGCAGTTCAGTCAACCGGGTATTCAACGAAATCGCCATGCTCACGCCCCGCCCGCTTTGCGTTGCGAACTGGCCATGGCCTTGGCGTCGTAGCCGCCGAGACGGTCGCCGGACACCAGTTCATTGTGGGCATGGGCGAAGTGATGCAGGCCAAACACCATGTCCATGGTCGCGCGCTTGCCCATCAGGTCTTCGGCGTTGTTCACCGCTTGCTTGCTCAGTTGCAGGCCCAGGCGCGGCATCTGGGCGATGCGCCCGGCGATGTCGAGAGTCTGCTGTTCCAGCTCGTCGCGCGGCACCACCCGATTGAGCATGCCCATCTGATAGGCACGCGGTGCCGGCATGCGCTCGCCGAGAAACAGGAATTCCTTGGCGATGCGCGGGTTCAATTCATGCACGTGGGCGAAATACTCGACCCCGGGAATGCCCATGCGCACCACCGGATCGGCGAAGTAAGCATCCTCGCTGGCAACGATCAGGTCGCAGACCCAGGCCAGCATCAGCCCACCGGCAATGCACGCGCCCTGGACCATGGCGATGGTCGGCTTGGGCATCTCGCGCCAGCGCCGGCACATGCCCAGATAGACCTCCTGCTCGCGGGCATAGAGAAACTCGCCACCCGGTTTGTTGGTGTGGTCGTACCAAAGGCTCGCCCGATCGAACGTCTTGTCGACGTCGCGCCCCGGCGTGCCGATGTCATGCCCGGCGGAGAAATGCTTGCCGGCGCCGCGCAACACGATGACCTTCACTTCATCGTCATCGCAGGCCCGGCGAAACGCCGCGTCCAGCGCATAAGTCATCTGCGAGTTCTGTGCGTTGTGGTACTCGGGGCGGTTCATGGTGACGATTGCCACCGCGTCGCGCACTTCGTACAGGACCACTTCGGCCTCGTTCTTGTCGTTATGTTCAGCCATCACTTGTCTCCGAAAATGCGGGCGCTCAGCGCTGGCCTGGCGGGTTGTCTTTGAGCTGCAGGGCGCGCAGGTTGTGCGGGTCCAGACGCTGGATCAGCTGCAATTGCTCGACCGTCGGTGCCGCGGTGGTCGGGCAATCGTCCGGCACGTGCAGCTCAAACCCGGTGTTGTCCCGGACCTGTGCTGCCGTCACGCCGGGGTGCAGCGAACGAATGCGCATCTGCCGCTGCGGTCCCTGGAAATCCAGCACGCACAGATCGGTGATGACCAGGCGAATGTCGATATCATCCAGCGACCAGCCGCGCGCCAGGCGGGCCGGGTTGTAGCCGACCGAGGCGACCATATCGACCTCGCCTTCGACGAACACCCGACGGTTATGGCTCGGCACGCAAAACGAGTTGGCGTGGCTGATCGAGTTGCCGGGGAAACCGCGCACGCCGAGCATCTGCGCCTTGGGTTTGGCGTAGTCGCCGATGCAGGAAATGTTCGCCTGGCCATAGCGGTCGATCTGGGTCGGGCCGACCAGTGCATGGCGCTTGCCGCCCCAGACGTTGTCGAAAATCCGCGAGAACCCCATCCAGCTGTCACGCTTGGGCTCGTAGCCGTTGCGTGCCCCCAGCGGCACCGGCTCGGCGACCATGTAGGCTTCGGAGTCGGTCATCAGCAGTTGCGGGTTGCTGGTCAGCATGGCCAGCGAAGCGGCCAGACGCGGGATCACGCCGATGCCGGTGGCCAACACTTCGCCGTCTTCGCGCCAGGCGTCAGAGGCCGCGCAGATCATCAACTCGGCGAGGCTGTAAGTAGTAGTGCTCATCGGAAGGCTTCCTTAGAAAATCGGCAACGGCAGTTCACGGATCGCAGCCAGGCCGCCAACCTTGTCCAGATACTGTTCGTGGGTGCAGTCGACGTAGTCGCGCACGTACCCTTCCCAGCCATCGGCCGCCTGCACGGTGGCGTTGTAGGCCTTGAAGTGCGCGACGTCGAAACCGTACAGCGGCGCGCAGGACGACGGATGCGCCCCGCCCGGCACGTGGGCCACGGCGGTGGTCAGGTTGCGTTCCCAGAACACTTGATGGGCGTGGGCGCTGTCCTGATGGAAATACTCGCTGTCGACCAGTTCATCGCAGGTCACGTAGCTGTGGGTCGCGGCCCGCACGAACAGGTCGTCCATGTAGTGATCGGGTCCGCTGATCTGGCACACGCCGCGTTTGTCGGCACGGTCGACGTGCACCAGTGCTGCGTCGAGCTTGAGCGCCGGCATCGCCACCCAGTCCTTGCCATCGGCGTACGGCGAGGCGATCAATTTGATCTGGCGGTTGTAGCGCAGCACATCGGTGCCCAGGCCCACTGCGGTCGGAATGAACGGCACATTCATCGCCGCCGCCCGCAGACCGAGCAGCAGCATGCCCTCGTCGATCTCCATCACTTCCAGCGCCGCTTCCTGGCGCGCCTTGCGGAAGTACGGCTCCAGTGGAATGAAATCCAGGGAGACGAAGGCGAACACCAGTTTCCTGATCTTGCCGGCCGCGCAAAGCATGCCGACATCGGCTCCGCCATAGGCCACCACGGTCAGGTCCTTGAGGTCCGAGCGCAGAATTTCGCGCACCAGCGCCATCGGCTTGCGGCGCGGGCCCCAGCCACCGATGCCGATGGTCATGCCGTCACGCAGTTGGCCGACTATTTCGGCGGTGGTCATTTGCTTGTCCATCGTCATGTTCCTCATTGGCGACCGACACTGAAGTCGTGGCCCCAGTGGCTGACCACGGTGCTTTCGAACGGCGTGTGGCGGTCCCAGTCGACCACCAGGCCATCGCAGCCGTACTCCAGGTCAAACCCGGACGGGGTCTTGATATAGAAAGAGATCATCTGGTCATTGGTGTGCTGGCCGAGGGTGGCCGACAACTTCACGCCGTTGGCGTGGACGCGGTCCAGCGCCCTGCCCACTTCATCAAGCGCATTCACCTCGACCATCATGTGCACGCAGCCGTGGGGCATCGGGCACTCGAAAATCGCCAGCGAGTGGTGCCGGCCATTGTTGCAGTGCAGGAAGTGGATGCGCTTTTGCGGTTCGGCCGGGTCCGGGGTGAAGCGGACTTTCATCAGGTCCGACAGACCGAACCCCATCACCTGCTCGTAGAAATCGCGGCAACGCTCGAAGGCCGGCGCCGGGAGTACGACGTGGCCCATGCCAAGGTCGTTGGTGACAAAGCCTTTGACGCCGACCGGCGAGACGAAACGGGCGAAGTCCTGCAACGGGCCCCAGAACAGTTCGTGACGATTGCCATCCGGGTCGCTGAAGTGCACCAGCTCCTGAACCTTGCGCAGTTCTGCTTCGGCCGCGGTACCACGGGTCACTTGCACGTCGGCCTGTTGCAGCTCGAGGACCGCCTGTTCCAGCGCCGCCTTGCCGGCCACTTCCCAGCCGCAGGCACCGAAGCCGTTGTCGGCATTTTTCTGCACCAGGATGCGGTAATGGCGCTCGTCCATTTTCAGGTACAAAAGCTCATCGTCGCCGCTGACCATCATGCCCAGCACCTGACTCGCGTAATGACGCCATTGCGCCAGATCGCTGGACAGCAGGGTGACGTAACCCAGACCACGGATATCCATGGATGCACTCCTCGTTTTACTCAGGCGATGCCACCCTTCGGCGACTGCCGGGGGAGACTTTATGTAGGGCCTATTCAAGCGGGTTCGGGGAGGGGCAACATCGTCCAATGGGACTAGCGGATTTGATGGGGTACACGCATCAAAACTGTGGGAGCGGGCTTGCTCGCGAAGGCGGTGTGTCAGTCAACAGAGATGTTTGATGACAGGGCCCCATCGTCGGATCGCCGCCTGGAGCAAGCTCGCTCCCACAGGGCATTGGTGCAGGCTAAAAAAACGGGCCATACAGGCCCGCTTGAGGAAGGTTCGGAGGTATGAAACTTATCTTTTCTTACATTCTTCAAGCTCGTTTTGGCTTTTCAAAGTCGTAGCTATACCTAACCGATACTTGCAGTACTGGATGACCAGCTGTCGTTCCGTATCGCTTAGCTCACTCAATTTTTTGTCATCTGATTCGTACGCGAAAATATTCTCAAACTTCATCTRAAATGTCGGACTTCTCTTAATGAAAAAAATTTTTTCCGGATACGTGTCTTCCATCTTTTCGTAAAAACCGATGTAGAGAAAAGCGAAGAGTGCGATCGGAAAAATAATAAGCAGCGGCTTCATGATGAAGGTGGATGCATGAGTTGGGTTTTGATTCGAAGGATTCTCACCAGGTCCATCCCGATGTTGCCAGGGCAAATTTTTCCTTCGCCKGCTTGCATGGGGAATTCACGGTGCCCACCCAAAGTAGTCACCCTGAAAACACTGGTCAGAGCTTGAATCAAGTTCAGTAGCGCGTCGATTTGTACGGCAGGGATTTTCTGGTCCATATTGCCATGCATGGTTTCAAGAGCCTGACGGGTAATAGAAACCATATCGCCACCTTCTTCCGCGGTTGTCAGGTTTTCCAGCAAAACGATGCCAATAACACCTGTGTTGTAGTTACGTACGTTTGAGCCTTTGAACCGGATGTCCCGTCCCTCAAAGACTTTACCCATACAGTCGATGCCGTAGTGGTAACTGATGTCATCAAATTTAGCCTGATGCTCGCTCTGAATCGCAAGCATTTGTCCTGCGCCGAAGCCACAGCCCACACTTCTACCCGCATGGTGAAGTGCGATCATCGAGTAGTCCCAGTCATCGACCATTTCGCCTTTTACTTCATGAGCTCCCCAGGACGATCTTTCTACAAATTCATGACCATTTTTTCGGGCGAGCCTAATGATTGCTTCTCTGATCGCAGCTCTATCGTTGACAGTAATGGTAGTAAGGGCTGATGGTTCGTCGGGTATGACGATCGCTCGCCTTCGCCTTAATAGCAAATTGTTGAGCCATTTTTGAGCGTTCTTGAGGTAGCGGGTTTGCGACCGGTTCGGTTTTTGGCAACGATGACTTGCGTTGGGCGGCAGGAGCGACAAGAGGGTAATCCTGCGATCCCGCTCGCCAGCGCACTCCAATGCGTGAATAGTTGCCTGTCGAGTCTTCACTCAACGGGCTGAAAGGGTCACTGCGGACCAACAGCCAATCGCCGTTTTCTACGGTACTCAGTATTCGTTGCATATCGTCGTACAACAACTGACCACGCGAACGGCCATGAGCATGCAAAAAATCATCCAGCCCCAAGACCTCGTCGCGGCGGCTCAGAAGCGCCTGCCGTACCATGGACTTGGCAAAGAATGGAGATTCGATTTGATTGAAACCTATACCTTGACGCTCACGGTCTTGCTGACGAATAAGGCGCATCCACATACACCATCCTCCATAATAACGACGCACTCCAACAACATTGATAGGCGTCGATTTCCTTGTTGAGGACGGCAGAATAAACGGCCTATAGACCACTCAGTCAAGGCGCAGAAATCCCTGTAGGAATAGTCGCTGTGACTGCGCAATTTTGACCTTGCAGCAGAACCTGTGGGACCGAGGTTACTCCGCGCGGTGATCCGACGAAGGCGGCCTGATGTTCAACATCAATGTTGACTGTGCTGACCTATTCGCGAGCAAGCCCGCACCCACAGGGGTAGGTGGTGTTGCGGGTTTATGTAGGCGGATCGATTTGATCCAGCACACGGTTCGCGGTGATCTCGGCGAGCATGACGCTGTTGGAAATGCCCAACAGTGCATTGCGGTCACCGCCCTCCAGATGATCCACCAGTTGATGCACCATCACATCGACCGAGGCCAGGGTCTCGACCAGATAGACCACCAGGGTTTCGGTCGTGGCCTCGGGGTCGACACTGAACAGCGTGCTGATTGTTCGAGGGGTGGCTTTGATGTCGGCTGTCGAGGGGAAGTGGTAAGCGAGGGCTCGCTCGGCGGCTTCGTTGAGTTTTTTGGAATCGGGTTCGTTCGGGGATGCCGGATCGGCTTCCGGGGGATTAGGTGAAGGCTTGATCATGATTCCGTCTCCAGATATTGGAGCCGTCACCCAATTGCGACCAAACAAGGGGGTGGCAGCTGTACGCAGGTTAGTCGACCGGGGAGACACGAAACCGGCGCGCCCGAGAGCGCCCTGCGCACAGCTACCATCAAGCGCAGACATGAAATGACCTGACTCTCTGGAACGCATGCACGCTTCGTGTAACCACAGGCGACTAAACCCGATCACTGATGAGCAGTGACGCGAATCAAGTTACCGAGGGGGTCCAAGGCGCACAAGCCGGCGAATTCTGGCGTACCTGTAGGCAACGACGCAAGGCGTTGTAGCTTTCATCAAGTAACGCTGACAGCCGTTAAACAGGTGGCGCGAGCTTGCACATTAACCTGTAGGAGCGAGCCTGCTCGCGATGGTCGTCAACGATAACGCTGAAAGCCTGACACCCCGCGGCGTTCTCCGGTTTATCGCGAGCAGGCTCGCTCCTACAAGGGGTATGCGGTGTTCAATCTTTATTCGGCAGGCATAAAAAAACGGGCCTTGGGGACCCGTTGGAAAGTTGGCCTGACGTCCGTGCCAGGCCTGAAAAAACTGTAGCAGCTGCCGAAGGCTGCGTCCGAGTGCGCAGCGCTCGTAACCTGGCATACCGAGTCCGTCCAGAAACACCGCCTATTGCCCTTTTGCGAGTGCTGCGCACTCGGACGCAGCCTTCGGCAGCTGCTACAGTTTTGCGCTATCTCAAATCAGCCCTTACGAAAATGCGGGATCACCTTCTCGCCAATATTCTTCAGGGTCTCCAGCTGCGCCCACTGCGGCACGGTGCCCATCTGGCAGATGAACAGGATTTCGTCGGCGCCGGCGTCGATCAGGCGCTGCACATAATTGATGCAATCCTCGACGGTGCCGTAGGCGTGGTTGGGGTTCATCATCGCCATGGTGGGGTCGGAGAAATCGACGCTGACTTCTTCGGACGCGAAGCGCGACTTGATCACGCTCTGGCCGTTGCCGTCGACGAAGGTGTCGTCCTTCCACTTCTCCGGGTCCGGACGCTCGCCACCGCCGTACCAGTAGCCCAGGGATTCCATGAAGTAGCGTTGACCACGGATACCGATGCGGCGCGCTTCTGCGTTGTCGTCCAGCACGATGGCCGGGCACAGCGCGGCGATGTGACGGTTTGGACGGAAGCCCACTTGCTTCTTCTCATCGCGGTTGTCGTAGGCCGTGTGATACACCTCGACCTTCTTGGCTATCTCTTCCGGGCCACCGAAGCCCAGCACCAGCGCACCCATGCCGCGACCGCCGGCGTTTTTCAGCGACTCGGTGTTGGTGCACGCCAGGTACATCGGCGGGTGCGGATCCTGGTAAGGCTTTGGATGGATCGGACGCTTGGGGATCTGCACGAAGTCGCCGTTGTGCTCGATCTCGTCCTGCACGAACATTTTCGGGATCAGGTACATCATCTCGTCGATCTGCGGCTGCAAGGTCGCCAGGTCGTAGCCGAAGGTGCCGGACTCCTGCTGGGTGCCGCCCTTGCCCACACCGAAATGCACACGGCCCTTGGACAGCAGATCGAGGGTGGCGATGCGCTCGGCGACTTTCACCGGGTGGTTCATCGCCGGAGGCAGGCAGACCACACCGTGACCGATGCCGATACGCTCGGTTTTACCGGCCACGAAAGCCAGCATGGTTTCCGGCGCGGACATGTGCGAGTAGTTGCTTAGCGCGGTGTGTTCCACGCACCAGAAAGTGTCGAAGCCAAGCTTGTCGGCGAGGACGGCCTGCTCGACCGTGTCTTCAAAAATCTTGCGGTCGCCTTCACGGCTGGAGTCCACCGTCTGGGCTTCGTAAATCAGGGAAAATTTCATGGTTGATCCTTGTGCTTATTTGGATGCGCAGTCGGCGCCGTAGACCTTCGCCTTACCGTCAATGCTCGTGCATCGACGGGGCGCTCGAATCACGCAAACGGACTAGCCGATTTATAGGTAAAGAGCCGGGCATCGCGTCAGAGGAAGAAGTCGTTGCTGTCCTGGCCCATGCTGACGCCTCCAAGGTTCCAGGCGTACTTGGCCGGGCTATTGGCCACGTGGGCGCGACCAGTGTGAATGTCACGGAAGGCACGGTTGATCGGGTGACTGCGGAAGATCGTCGAAGCACCGCTGTTGAACATCAGGTCACCAACGGCCTTGGCGCACTTGTCGGCCACCAGCGCCGAGTCGTAACGCATCTTCACCCGCTCGGGCATACTCAACGGCTCACCCTTCTGCGCGCGCTCAAGCATCAGGGCGAAGTTGCGCAGCAGCACGGTCTTGCATTCATCGACGCAGACCATGGCGTTGGCCAGGGCCGATTGCGCGGCCGGATCCTGAACCATTTTGCGACCGTCATTGACCCCGACCCGCGCACGGTTGTGCTCGACAAACTGATCCACCGCGCCTTGCAGGGCACCGATGGCGGACGACGAAACCGCACGCACGAAAATCTGCCCGAACGGCAGGCGGAACAACGGTGCAGTGTTCACCTCGTTGCCCGGGCTGTCCTGCATGAAACCGTCGAACGCGCGATGGGTGCGGTACTCCGGCACGAAAGCGTTCTCCACCAGAATGTCGTGGGAGCCAGTGGCTTCCAGGCCCATGACATTCCAGTTATCGAGAATCTGGTAATCGCTGCGCGGCACCAGGAACGTCCGATAATCCGGCGCCCCACCCGCCTCTGCCGGCGGTACCAGCGCGCCGAGGAACGCCCAGTCGCAATGTTTGCTGCCGGAAGAGAAACCCCAGCGGCCGCTCAACTTGAAGCCACCTTCGACCCGCTCGACCTTGCCCACCGGCATATAGGAAGACGAAATCAGCACGCTGGAGTCGCTACCCCAGACATCCTGCGCGGCGCGGTCGTCGAACAGCGCCAGTTGCCAGTTGTGGATCGCCACCACCCCCAGCACCCAGGCCGAGGACATGCAGCCTTCGGCAAGGGTCATCTGTACCTCGAAGAAATCCTTGGGCTCCAGCTCATAGCCTTCCCAGCGGGACGGTTGCAGGATGCGAAAGAACCCGGCGTCCTGGAAATCCTTCAGTGTTTCTTCGGGCAACTGGCCGGCTTGCGCGGCGTTCAGGGCACGCTCACGCAGGATCGGCACCAGCTCGCGGGCACGTTGGCTCAGACGCTGGCGAATCAGGTCTTGATTGAGCATTTTTATTGTTCTCCTTTGTTCACCCCATCCGCCGGGGCGCGCGTGCAACGGGGCGGGTGTAGCGCCCCTACACTGGCATTCAAGCAATGCGCAACAGAGTGGACATCCCTCAAACGGACCATGTGGGATTGGGGGAACAGGTGTCTGGGGGTGTATCTGAAAGGGGGCGTGTTGGCTGACAGGCCGTATTCGCGGACAGGCTCGCTGCCGCATTGGGTCTCCGGTTTTACTCAGGACTTGTGGCCACGGAAGATCCCTGTGGGAGCGAGCTTGCTCGCGATGGCTATGTATCAGGCGATGATTATTTTGTAGGGGTACATATCCGTTGCTGCGGTAACGGCGGCTTATGGTTCCGCCCTTACGGCACCCGAGGCGGCCTACCGGCCGGCCTGGTTATTGGGGACGTTCGTCTGTGCGGTACCTGGTCGACTGGCCGGCCGCCATCGCGAGCAAGCTCGCTCCCACAGGTACTGAGTACATCTGCAAGCAATTGGTTGGCTGGCAGGCCGTCATCGCGAGCAGGCTCGCTCCTACAGTTGGGCGGGGTACATTCGGAAGAAATTGGTCGGCTGACAGGCCGCCATCGCAGGCAAGCCAGCTCCCACAGGGATTGCGGACATCTGCAAATACCAGGTCGGCTGTCAGGCCGCCATCGTCGGAACGCCGCCCGGAGCAAGCTCACTCCTACAGAAGAGCAACGGCAGATCGGCATACCCCCACGCTCTTCACCACTCATCAGGCCGAGCGTTAGCTCGCCTGCAGCTCTTGATCTTGATCCACCCGCCCCCTCGGAAGGCTGAGTGGAGGTGTTCATCCGGGGGTAGGCGCGCAGCGCCGTTCGGCGTAGCCGAACACATCGAGAGGAGGTCGAGCGAAGCCGACCGGAGGCGATGCCCCCGGATGAATGCCGGAGCGAAGGAACCCCGAGCCTAAGCGAGGGGCCGTACGTAAGGGGCGAGCGTTTTTTTGCTTACTTTTTTTAGGCGCTTGTAAA
>NZ_JBFREX010000044.1:0-45006 GCF_052114525.1 Pseudomonas sp. KB_15
TCCACTGGCCGGCGGCGTTGTCCACGGCGATTGAGCCGTAGGTGCCGGTTGACGAGCCATTGATGCTCCAGGTCGCCGTGGCGTCGTGATCGATGTCGGCCGAGCTGAACTGGCCGCTGACGCTGAGTTGGATGTCTTCCTGCACCGCGCCGGCATCATTGCCGGTCGCGAAACTGAGCACGGGCGCGTCGTTGCTGCCGGTAATAGTGATGGTGACGGTCTGCAGCGCCGAGGCGGCGTTGCCCGCGCCGCTGTTGTCAGTGGCCACCACGGTGTAGGAGAAGCGGATGGTTTCACCGGCACGCAGGAAGTCCAGGTTCTCGCTGCTGCTGTAGTGCCAGCTGGCCTGATCGACCGAGAAACCGCCGACCAGCGCCGCGGCCTGCGCCGAACCGAGGGTGCCGCCGCTCCAGACGAGGTCGTTATTGGCGGTCTGGCTGACCGTCACCGTGTCGTGGCTGTCCAGATCGGCGAAGCTCAGCACCCCGCTGTCGCTCAGAGTGGCCGTGCCGTTGCCTTCGTCCATTGCCCCGGTCGTGTCGTCGATTGTCAGCGTCGGCTGGTCGTTGGTGCCGGTCAGGGTGATCGTCACCGTCTGCGGCGCCGAGGTCGCGTTGCCCGCGCCGCTGTCATCGGTGGCCACCACGGTGTAGGAGAAGCGGATGGTTTCACCGGCGCGCAGGAAGTCCAGGTTCTCGCTGCTGCTGTAGTGCCAGCTGACCTGATCGACCGAGAAACCGCCGACCAGCGCCGCGGCTTGCGCCGCACCGAGGGTACCGCCGCTCCAGACGAGGTCGTTATTGGCGGTCTGGCTGACCGTCACCGTGTCGTGGCTGTCCAGATCGGCGAAGCTCAGCACCCCGCTGTCGCTCAGCGTGGCCGCGCCGTTGCCTTCGTCCATTGTCCCGGTCGTGTCGTCGATCGTCAGCGTCGGCTGGTCATTGGTGCCGGTAATGGTGACGGTCACCAGYTGGGTGTCGACRCCACCGAGGCCRTCGCTGACTTGCACCGTAAACACGTCATTGTGACTCTCGCCCGCCTTCAGCGCCTGCACCGCACTGGCAACGCCATCGGTGCCGTTGGCCAGGGTGTACGTCCATTGGCCGTTGCTGTCCACGGCGATTGAGCCGTAGGTGCCGGTATTTGACCCGGCAATACTCCAACTGGCGGTGGCATCGTGATCGATGTCAGCCGAGCTGAACTGACCGCTGACGCTGAGCTGGATGTCTTCCTGCACCGCGCCGGCATCATTGCCGGTCGCGAAACTGAGCACGGGCGCGTCATTGGTGCCGGTAATGGTGACGGTCACCAGCTGGGTGTCGACACCACCGAGGCCGTCGCTGACYTGCACGCTGAACACTTCGTTGTGACTCTCGCCCGCCTTCAGCGCCTGCACCGCACTGGCAACGCCATCGGTGCCGTTGGCCAGGGTGTAGGTCCATTGGCCAGCGTTGTCCACGGCGATCGAGCCGTAGGTGCCGGTTGGCGAGCCATTGATACTCCAACTGGTCGTGGCATCGTGATCGATGTCAGCCGAGCTGAACTGGCCGCTGACGCTGAGTTGGATGTCTTCCTGCACCGCGCCGGCCTCGTTGCCGGTCGCGAAATCGAGCACGGGTGCGTCATTGGTGCCGGTGACGGTGATGGTCACCAGCTGGGTGTCCACGCCACCGAGGCCGTCGCTGACCTGCACCGTAAACACGTCATTGTGACTCTCGCCTGCCTTCAGCGCCTGCACCGCACTGGCGACACCATTGGTGCCATTGGCCAGCGAGTAGGTCCATTGGCCGGCGTTGTCCACGGCGATCGAGCCGTAGGTTCCGGTTGGCGAGCCATTGATGCTCCAGGTCGCCGTGGCGTCGTGATCGATGTCGGCCGAGCTGAACTGGCCGCTGACGCTGAGCTGGGTGTCTTCCTGCACCGCGCCGGCCTCGTTGCCGGTCGCGAAATAGAGCACGGGTGCGTCATTGGTGCCGGTGACGGTGATGGTCACCAGCTGGGTGTCGACGCCACCGAGGCCGTCGCTGACCTGTACCGTAAACACGTCATTGTGACTCTCGCCCGCCTTCAGCGCCTGCACCGCACTGGCAACACCATCGGTGCCATTGGCCAGGGTGTAGGTCCACTGGCCAGCGTTATCCACGGCGATCGAGCCAAAGGTGCCGGTATTTGACCCGGCAATACTCCAAGTGGCGGTGGCGTCGTGATCGATGTCGGTCGAGCTGAACTGGCCGTTCACGCTGAGTTGGATGTCTTCCTGCACCGCGCCGGCATCATTGCCCGTTTCAAAACCGAGCACGGGCGCGTCATTGCTGCCGGTGATGGTGATCGTCACGTTCTTGTTCACCGTCGCCCCGAAATCGTCGGTCAGCGTCACCGTGAACATTTCGGTCTTGGTCTGGCCCGCGGCCAGGTACTGCGCTGCGCTGTTGTTCAGCGTATAGGTCCAGCCCACGCTGCCCGCCGCGTCGCCGGTGCTCTCGTCGCTGACAGTGGCCACCAGCGTACCCAGCGCACCGGATGGCGCACTCACGCTGGCCACATGCGCGTGATCGGCCAGGTCCACGTCGCCGAAGGCGAAGCTGCCGCTGGCCACCGTGGTGCCGTCTTCGGCCACCGCACCGCTTTCGACTTCTGCCGCGGTCACCGTCGGCGCGTCGTTGCTGCCGGTAATAGTGATCGTCACGGCCTTGGTCACCGTCGCCCCGAAGTCATCGGTCAGCGTCACCGTGAACATTTCGGTCTTGGTCTGGCCCGCGGCCAGGTACTGCGCCGCGCTGTTGTTCAGCGTATAGGTCCAGCCCACGCTGCCCGCCGCGTCACCCGTACTCTCGTCGCTGACAGTGGCCACCAGCGTACCCAGCGCACCGGATGGCGCGCTCACGCTGGCCACATGGGCGTGATCGGCCAGGTCCACGTCGCCGAAGGCGAAGCTGCCGCTGGCCACCGTGGTGCCGTCTTCGATCACTGCACCGCTTTCGACTTCTGCCGCCGTCACCGTCGGCGCGTCGTTGCTGCCGGTAATGGTGATCGTCACGGCCTTGGTCACCGTCGCCCCGAAATCGTCGGTCAGCGTCACCGTGAACATTTCGGTCTTGGTCTGGCCCGCGGCCAGGTACTGCGCCGCGCTGTTGTTCAGCGTGTAAGTCCAGCCCACGCTGCCCGCCGCGTCACCCGTACTCTCGTCGCTGACACTGGCCACCAGCGTACCCAGCGCACCGGATGGCGCATTCACGCTGGCCACATGGGCGTGATCCGCCAGGTCCACATCGCCGAAAGCGAAGCTGCCGCTGGCCACTTTGGTGCCGTCTTCGGCCACCGCCCCGCTTTCAAGTTCTGCCGCCGCCACCGTCGGCCCGTCATTGGTGCCGGTAATGGTGATGGTCACATTCTGCGTTACCGACGAACCATGACCATCGCTGATGGTGACCAGGTATGTTTCGGTTACTGTCTGTCCCTGAGCCAGGTACTGCGCCGCCGCATTGCTCAGGTTGTACGTCCATTGCACCGAACCGTTGGCCGCGTTCGCGGCTTCGCTTACCGACGAGAGCACAAACGTACCAAGATGAGTAGCGTTGCCCAGCGCCGGCGCGAACGTCGCAATGTGCGTGTCACTCAGGTCGACGTCGTTAAAGGCAATCGTGCCGCTGGCCGTCAGCGAGTCGGTCGTACTCGCAGTGGTGGCGGCGTCTTCGGTCACCGTGCCGGCCTGCGCGCCGAGGCTGATCGTCACACCATCGTTCTCGCCCGAAAACTGCACTGTCGCGGTGGCCCAGCTGAGCGTTCCGTTGCCGAGACGCATCGCATAGGTAAAGCTGTCCGTCAGGACCTCGCCAGTAGCAAGCGCCTGGAGTTGTGCCTTGAAAGCATCTGAAAAAGTAGCGGCGTCGTAGCCGACCTTACCGTCCGAAGTGATCCAGATCTTTGCACCATTCAAACTGGTGTCAGAACTGGTCGCCTCAGCCCTCGCCGTATCCTGGGTCAGGAGGTCGGCCGGAGCATAAGCCTTGGTGGCAGTAGAAAGACTGTCCGCGTTGTCGAGTGACCAGAGTGTCTTCGCGTTACCGCCGAGGTCATTGGACATGACGTCCCAATACACGACCCCCAGCAGATTTTCAGTGGTGGTGAAGACGTCATCCTTCGCCTGCGGCGTGTTGGAAAACGAGGTAACGGTTCCGCCGCTGGTAGTTGTGGTGCTAGCCATGTCTTTCTCCCATGAATGTCACTCTGAGCAAAAAAACCGCTGTGGGCCGCTAACAGCCACAAGCCGATTCTTCCTCAACCCGCGAATACTTCACTCCACCGGTACCAGCCGGCTGGCCAGCAGCTTCACGCCCACCCCGGCCCTGCCGCCCTGCTGCTCAATGCGCACGATTTGTCCTTGCGCCTTGAACTTCATGGGGCCGCCGGGAGTGTCGAGCTCGATCTCGAAGTCAATCAAGCTACCCACCTGCTGCTTGCTATCGGTTTCGAAATACAAACCGGAGGCGCTGATGTCACGGGTGACACCGTTGCCCCCGCCGATCAGTTGCAGCGACAGGGTGACTTGTTCACGGGGCTCAATTCGGTGTGCGTCTTTCATGACAGCAGTCTAAAAACGGCCTCTGTTTTTTACATGAGTGCGCTATCCCTTTTTTTCTGGGAGTCAATCACCCATGAAAACAGTGTTTTACGGGACAAATGTCATGGGAGGGGGGTGCCTGAAGCGCTATAGAAAAAGCTACGGGCTGCAACGATTGCTATCATGATCAGCTAACACAACCCGCCTAAAGAGGCAGCGAGCCGCATGCCAATTCAAGTCCTGTTAGTAGCTCTACCGCTCGTGGCCTGGGGCCTTGAGCGTCTGGTGGAAAGCGCTCAACCGAGGTTGATGCTGGCGGGTTCGGTGGCGTCGGTGGCGCAATACCTGCTTTCGCTGCACCTATACACACCAGATGTGGTGGTACTGGACCTGGACAGCGAGGACTGTATCGAGTCGCTGGCCGACTTGCACCGCCAGACCAAAGCCAAGATTCTGGTAGTGACAGGGTCGAGCGACGTGGCACTGCATGACAGTGCGGTGCTGGCGGGTGCACGTGGCGTGGTGGACAAGCGGGAGTCGGCATCCGCCTCAACATTGCTCAAAGCCATAGAAAAAGTGCATGAAGGCGAACTCTGGATTGACCGCAATGCGACCAGCCGTATCTTCCTTGAACTGGCGCGCAAGAAAGCCGGGCGCGATATGGACCCGGAGCAAGAAAAAATCGCCAAGCTGACACGGCGCGAGCAGCAAACCATTGCATCGCTGGCCAGCGACCCCTCAGCACCTGGCAAGTTGGTGGCCGAGAAGCTGCACATCAGCGAGCACACGCTGCGCAACCATTTAACATCGATCTATAGCAAGCTGGGCCTGACGAACCGCGTAGATCTGTACGCCTACGCACACAAGCATGGGCTTTCCGCTGGCGACTGAGGACTGCGGGCCGCCGCCGATGGTGGCGTCAGCTCTCAACGGAAATGATTGAGTCCTGACTGGATTCAGCAGCCAGTTTCAATCGGTCCGCTTTACTAATGTATTTTGACTTGTTTTTCGGTGCCAACTTGGCACTGGCCTTTTTGGCGTGAGCCTTTAACAACTGATTTATTTTTTTACGACGATTCATATTTTTCTACCCCTTTTGCAAGTTCTTGAATGATATCAGCTTAAAGTACCGGGCCAGCTCCCTGTGGTGCGCACTTGGTGCATAACGCTGGAAACAGGCGGTGAATCGCCCCTGGTTTGCTCGAAGCCTCCAAATGACAATGTTATGCAATGCATTCTCGCGAGAAATAAAGATCGCGCACTTTGTTGTCGATTTCACAGCATCTGGTTCGACTATCTATCAGGGACTGGTCTCAAGGCATCGCAGACTTCCCTGTCTAAACTCTTTCAGCAAGATGAATCAGGAGAAGAACATGCGCACACTCACCGTTGCCGCGTTCGTGAGTCTGGACGGCGTCATGCAAGCGCCCGGCGGGCCTGAAGAGGATTCCAGTGGCGGATTCCGGTTCGGTGGCTGGATAGTGCCCTACGCCGACCAAACCACCGGCCAGGCCGTACAGGACCTGTTCTCCCAGCCGTTCGAGTTGCTGCTGGGGCGTCGTACCTACGACATCTTCGCCTCCTATTGGCCGCACATTCGGGCCGATTCAACCCACCACACCATCGCTGACCTGTTCAACGGCGTACCCAAGCATGTGGCCACGCATCGCGCCGACTCACTGGACTGGCAGAACAGCCATGCGCTGGAGGGCAACCTGGTCGATGCGATCAGCGCGCTCAAGCGTCAGGACGGTCCTCAGTTACTGACCCAAGGCAGCGGCGATCTGGTGCGCCAACTGCTTGCCGCCGGCCTGGTGGATGAATTGCGGCTGATGATTCATCCCATCCTGCTGGGGCGCGGCAAGCGCCTGTTCGGCGACAACGCACAAGCGTCGGCCTTCACCTTGCAGAACTCGATCAGCTCGCCCGGGGGTGTGCTGATCGCCCGTTACCTGCGCAGCGGCGAGGTACGCACAGGCACGTTCGAGGGCGTCAGGCAGCAATAGCCCAGGTGAAATTAAGCTTGGGCTAAGGTTGCCTCTTTAAGCTCGACGCATTTGGGCCGTCGAGCATTTCAAAGATGGGTAGTGTCGATACAAACGCCAAACCACCGTTCAGCATCGTTCTGGTGAATTACAAAACCCTTGATTTGACCAGGATCTGCCTGGACCTTTTACGCGAGCCGGTACGAAAAGCCGGCATTGCGGTCTGGGTGGTGGATAACGGTTCGGCGGACGCCAGCGTCGAGTATTTGCGCTCACTCGACTGGATCAATCTGATCGAACGCAATGCCCCCACCAAAGAGCCGGGCCACATCGCCCATGGCAAAGCGCTGGACTTGGCACTGGCCAGGGTCAATACCGACTATCTGTTCCTGATACACACCGACACGTTCGTCTTCGATGCCGATGTCTTTGCGATGATGCTGGACCACTGCACAAAGGATCGAAAAGTCATCGCGGTCGGTTGCACGGAGCAACTCGACCGCGGACTGCCAAGGACCGTGTGGCGCTTCACTTCACGCCTGCTCAAGCACCATTACCGGCGCCTGAAGCAATCCCTTGGCCTGCGATCAAAAGACCCGAAGCCCTACAAGGAAACCCACTTGAAAAGCTTTTGCACGCTATGGAATTGCAGGCTGATGAAGCAGCAGGGTCTGCATTTTCAGATCGACGATCGTGTGCCCGGTTATGAACTGCAAGACCAGGTGATCGGGCTTGGCTACAAAGTCGTGTTTCTTTCGCCGGGCAAAATCTTCAAGTACCTGGACCACGTCCAGGCCGGCACCGTCGCCGCCGCGGGCGGATATGGCCAGAATCACCGGCGGACCAAAATGTACCAGGACATTCTCAAGCGCTTCAGTGCAGACAAGACTTCGATGTCTTGAACAAACTGCACTCACAAAAAAGCCCCGAATAATGTGGGAGCGAGCTTGGTCCGGGCGGCGCTCCGACGATGACGGTTGCACAGTCACACAGATGGTGCCAGGCTCACGGCCCGTTCATTGATTCATGATGAACGTCGCGAGGCTTTTCAGGTCATCCGAACTTAACTGCGCGAACGGTGGCATGGGCACATCCCCCCACTTTCCGCTACCGCCGTGCTGAATGCTGGACATTACCCGGGCCAGTGCCTGCGGGTCATTGGCATACTTGGTTGCCACATCGTGATAGGCCGGGCCGACAACCTTATGATCGACCGAGTGACAGGACAGGCAGGCGTTGTCCTGGAGCAAGGCCGAGGCGACTTTGGCTACCGACACTGTCGGGGGCTGGGCCGCCGACGGGTTCGAGGCCGCCTGAACATCGGCATCGCTCGCCTGGGCACTGCCGTAGGTCACCGCCAGGTAGGCGCCGATCACATTCACCTCCTGGTCGCTGATCGGAGCGCCGTACACGTGCTGCATCTTGCTCGCTTCGGCGGTCCACTGCGCCAGGCTCATGCCCGGCGGCTGGAAGTTGATGTAGTCGGCCGAATGGCAGATGGAACACTTCTGCCGGGCCAATGGATAGCCAGGCAACGCACTGGGCTTGAACGCTGCCGTTTCGGGCGGCAACGTGATCGACAGTGGCGCGGCACCAGCCATGCTGGCCAGAAAAACCTGAGTCGCGCACAGCAAGGTGGTCATGAATTTCAGGGGTTTCATGCAGCCCTCCTCAGGCGACGGTCACGTGGCTGGTTTCGACGACATGGCGGCGGTAGCCACCGGGGTTCCAGTCGGCTTGCAGCGGTTGCGTCTCGCCCGCACTGTTGCTGGCTCGCACCATCAACTGCGTGGCGCCCTTGCGGGTAAAGCTGATCGGCAGAGTCCACTCGCGGAAGGAGTAGCGGCCAAGGTCCTGCCCAAGCCTGGCTTCGCGCCAGGTTTTCCCGCCGTCGATCGACACCTCCACCTTGTTGACCCCAGCGCCACCGTCGAACGCAATACCCTTGAGCACCACGTTTTTGTTCAGTGGCAATACATCGCCGTGCTTAACGCTGGTGATGAAACTGCGTACCGGCAATCTGGAAATCGGCCGGGTTTTCGCCGCCGTGGTGCCGGGGGCGATGCAGAAGCAATCGTTATCCGGAACCCGGTAACCCTTGGCCATGAAGAAACCGTCGTAGGTATGGTCGAGGACTTCGATCTCACTCAGGTGCTTGACCCAGTACGTGCCGAAATAGCCCGGCACCACCAGACGAATCGGGTAACCGTTGAGAAATGGCAGGTCGGTGCCATTCATCGACCAGGCGATCATGGGCTCGCCGTCCATGGCATGGCTGATATCCAGCGCCTTGATGAACTCCGGCGTGCTTGGCAGCACCGGTTTATCGAGCCCACGGAAAGTCACTTGCGCGGCACCGGCTTTCACCCCTGCCTTTTCCAGTACAGCCTTGAGCGGCACCCCCAGCCAACGCGCATTGCCCATGGAGCCATTGCCCAACTGAGCCCCGAACACCCGCGGCATCGAGAAGCCACGGCTGTTCCCCGAACACTGATTGACGGCCACCACTTCTACCGGCTCGGCGAGGGCCTTGAGCTCGGCAAGGGAAAGCGACAGCAGCGTGTCGACCGAGCCCTTGATCGTCAGGCGGTAGCTGTCGGGATCGATGCTGGTCGGGAAATTGGCCAGGTGGTAACGCACGAAAAAGGCGTCATTGGGCGTGATTGGCCCTTCGTTGAAGACGGGGAACGGCGTCTCCAGGTGCGGCGGTCGCGTGGTCACCAGGGTCAACGGGCGTTTTTGCGGATATTGCACCAGCGGTCGTGGGCCTGCGGCAAAGGTCACTTCTTCAGTGTTTTCGTCGGCGGCCCTGGCGAGATTTGCCAACGGCGAAGCCGCCAACGCCAACGTAAAAGCATCGCGTAAAACCCGCCGACGGCTCGGCTGGCTGCTGTCTACAAAACTGAACTTCATTCTGCGCTCTCTATGTTTGTTTTATCGAGATGCAACTGACTACTGTAGGAGCGAGCTTGCTCGCGATGGTCGTTAACGATTACGCGTGTTTACTGGATAAACGCAGCGCACTTGATTCCATCGTCGGAACGCCGCCCGGAGCAAGCTCGCTCCTACAAATTCCCACCGGGGTGGAGAGGTATCAGGCTTAAGGTTTCGCCTTACCGAGGTTGGTAAACAAACCAGTATCCTCAGGGCCAAACTGTCTGCTTCTCATTGAGCGTCAGTGAATTGACAATTGATGACAGTAACCTCCGTTATGGCTGGCGTAGACACTCCGGTTTCAAAGTGTTGCCTGTACCATCGCCCACAAAAAAGCCCACTGACCGTCGCCGGTTCAGTGGGCTTTTTTTGATCCGGCGTCTAGTTACAGAGCCATATCACTCGCAGCATTAGCCTTCGGTGCCTTAACAGCAGTGTCGACAGTCACTGGCTTCACAGCCGGTGCGATCACCGCGGGTGGCGGAGTCAGCTCCAGCACCTTGGCGGTGTAGGCCCACTCTTCAGCAACCTTCTCAGGGCTGTTGTTCAGCTGGGTGCCATAGCTCGGCACGATCTGGTGCAGTTTTGCCTGCCACTCAGGTGTCGCGACCTTGTCCTTGAACACTTTCTGCAGCACGGTCAGCATGATCGGTGCGGCGGTCGATGCGCCTGGGGAGGCGCCCAGCAGGCCGGCGATGCTGCCGTCTTGCGAAGCGACGATCTCGGTGCCCAGTTTCAGCACGCCACCGGCGGCTTCATCACGCTTGATGATCTGCACGCGCTGGCCGGCTTGCCACAGGCGCCAGTCTTCGGCCTTGGCGTTCGGGAAGTATTCTTTCAGGGCGTTCATGCGGTCTTCGTCAGACAGCATCAGCTGGCCTGCAAGGTACTCGACCAGCGGGTATTCCTTGATGCCGACCTTGGTCATTGGCCACACGTTGTGCGTGGTCGTGGTGGTCAGCAGGTCCAGGTACGAGCCTTCCTTGAGGAACTTGGTGCTGAAGGTCGCGAACGGGCCAAACAGGATCACGCGCTTGCCGTCCAGCACGCGGGTGTCCAGGTGCGGAACCGACATCGGCGGTGCGCCCACCGAAGCCTTGCCGTAGGCCTTGGCCAGGTGTTGCTCGGCGATGGTCGGGTTCTCGGTCACCAGGAACGAGCCGCCCACCGGGAAGCCGGCGTATTCCTTGGCTTCAGGAATACCGGACTTCTGCAGCAGGTGCAGGGCACCGCCGCCGGCGCCGATGAACACGAACTTGGCGTCGGTTTCGGTTTTGCTGCCGTCTTTCAGGTTTTTGTAGCTGACGCGCCAGCTGCCGTCTTCGTTCCGGGTGATGTCCTGCACTTCGCTGGACAGCTTCAAGTCGAATTTCGGCGTGGTTTGCAGGTGCGCAACGAACTGACGGGTGATTTCGCCGAAGTTCATGTCGGTGCCGAGCGGGCTCCAGGTGGCCGCGATCTTCTGGTTCGGGTCACGCCCTTCCATCATCAGCGGCACCCACTGCTTGATCACAGCCGGGTCTTCGGAGTACTGCATGCCGGCGAACAGCGGGCTCGCTTGCAGGGCTTCGTAGCGTTTTTTCAGGAATTTGATGTTGTCATCGCCCCACACGAAGCTCATGTGCGGAGTGGAGTTGATGAACGAACGCGGGTTCTTCAGCACGCCTTGCTGAACCTGCCAGGCCCAGAACTGACGGGAGATCTGGAAGGCTTCGTTGATTTCAACGGCTTTCGGGATCGAAACCTTGCCGTTCTCGTCTTCCGGGGTGTAGTTCAGTTCGGCCAGGGCGGAGTGACCGGTACCGGCGTTGTTCCAGCCGTTGGAGCTTTCCTGGGCGACGCCATCGAGGCGCTCGACCATTTCCATCGACATGCCAGGCTCCAGCTCATTGAGCCACACACCCAGGGTCGCGCTCATGATGCCGCCGCCAATCAGCAACACATCGACTTTCTTTGCCTCTTGCGCGTAGACGGAAGTCATCCCCATCGCCAAAGCCAGCCCCAGCAGGGCCGTGTTCACTTTCTTAAACATCTGTAGCACCTATGATAAAACGCCATCCGCCCTTCCATCCTCATGCGCACAGCCCCATGTTTCTCGGCAGTCACGGGTGCGGCACTCAAGGATTGCAGGGTGGGCACACAAGGCCGACGAACCGCATCGACCCCAGTTTAATGTCCCTTCTGAACTGACTTTTTATCTTTATTGGCTTCAGCTACTTGAGCGACAGTGATTCCGTCGGCACGTCTTGCGGACATGCAAACTGAATAGGTCAAACCAAGTTGGCGCGCAGAATATCACGACAAGGCTTACCCGCGCGTCTGTTCCCGACCGGTTAGTCCGGGCCCGGGCGCCCGGCCTTCTATACTCATCCTGTTTTTCACCATGAGTGCGTGAGGAACAGCCATGAGCGATAGGAGCAGTCATGAGCGACAAAGACGATCTGCGCAAGTACTCCTCTCAAGTGATCGACGGCGTGGAGGCCGCACCGGCACGCGCCATGTTGCGGGCCGTGGGCTTTACCGATGCAGACTTCCAGAAACCGCAGATCGGCATCGCCTCGACCTGGGCCATGGTCACGCCCTGCAACATGCACATCGACAAGCTGGCGCTTGAAGCCGAAAAAGGCGCGAATGCCGCGGGCGCCAAGGGTGTGATCTTCAACACCATTACCATTTCCGACGGCATCGCCAACGGCACCGAAGGCATGAAGTATTCGCTGGTGTCCCGCGAGGTGATCGCCGACTCCATTGAAGTGGTCACCGGTTGCGAGGGATTTGATGGCCTGGTGACCATCGGCGGCTGCGACAAGAACATGCCGGGCTGCCTGATCGGCATGGCACGGCTGAATCGCCCGTCGATCTTTGTCTATGGCGGCACCATCCAGCCGGGCGCCGGCCATACCGACATCATTTCCGTGTTCGAGGCCGTGGGCCAACACGCGCGGGGCGATATCAGCGAGATTCAGGTCAAGCAGATTGAAGAGGTGGCGATTCCCGGTCCCGGTTCCTGCGGCGGCATGTACACCGCCAACACCATGGCCTCGGCCATTGAAGCATTGGGCATGAGCCTGCCCGGCTCCAGCTCCCAGGACGCCATTGGCGCCGACAAGGCGTCGGACAGCTTCCGTGCCGGACAGCAGGTCATGGAGCTGCTCAAGCTCGACCTCAAACCTCGCGACATCATGACCCGCAAAGCCTTCGAGAATGCCATTCGCGTGGTGATCGCCCTCGCCGGCTCGACCAACGCCGTGCTGCATCTGCTAGCCATGGCCAACGCAGTGGATGTCGAGCTGACCCTGGATGACTTCGTCGAGCTGGGCAAGATGTCCCCGGTGGTCGCCGACCTGCGCCCCAGCGGCAAGTACATGATGAGCGAGCTGGTAGCCATCGGCGGCATTCAACCGCTGATGAAGCGCATGCTGGATGCCGGCATGCTGCACGGCGATGTGCTGACCGTCACCGGCCAGACCCTGGCGGAAAACCTGGCAAACGTGCCCGACTACCCGGCCGGCCAGGACGTGATCCGGCCTTTCGACCAGCCGATCAAGAAGGACTCCCACCTCGTCATCCTGCGCGGCAACCTCTCGCCCACCGGCGCCGTGGCCAAGATCACCGGCAAGGAAGGCCTGCGTTTTGAAGGCACGGCACGGGTCTATCACGGCGAGGAAGGTGCGCTGGCCGGCATTCTCAATGGCGAAGTCCAGCCCGGCGAAGTGATCGTGATCCGCTACGAAGGGCCCAAGGGCGGCCCGGGCATGCGCGAAATGCTGTCGCCGACGTCGGCGGTCATGGGCAAGGGCCTCGGCAAGGAAGTGGCGCTGATCACCGACGGGCGTTTTTCCGGTGGCTCCCACGGTTTCGTAGTCGGTCATATCACGCCGGAAGCCTTCGAAGGCGGACCGATTGCGCTGGTCGAGAATGGCGACAGGATCATCATCGATGCCGAAACCCGGCAGATCACGGTGGATGTCTCCGATGCCGTGCTGGCCGAGCGCAAGTCGCGCTGGGTGCGCCCGGAATCGAAATACAAGCGCGGGGTGTTGGCCAAGTATGCGAAGACCGTGTCCAGTGCTTCGGAGGGGGCTGTGACGGACAAATATCTATAGGGCGTGGTTTAGAGGTGGCTGATCCAAAGCCATCGCGAGCAGGCTCGCTCCCACATTCGACCGTGTTCCTCCAGGAAAAACGCGATCAACTGTGGGAGCGAGCCTGCTCGCGATGGCGTCCTGTCAGGCAACCTCTACCTCAAAGCCTGAACCGATCCACCGACTGCGACAACTGCCCCGCCAGGCTGGACAGCTCATCCGTGGTCGAAGCGGTCTGCCCGATCACCTTGCTGTTGTCATCGCTTGCTTTTGCACCCTAGCGCGCAGGGACACCAGCAACAGGCTGGCAAACGCTCCGGCGACCGCGATGGCCAYGTCCTTTTGCGAGTCCCAGGGGTCGTTTTGTGCACCGACGAAAGCATTTGCCGTGTCATTGCCCAGGAAGGCACCGCCGATCCACTCCACCAGTTCGTACACGGCGGATGTCGACAGCATGATGTTCAGGGTCACGAAAAACAGCCAGAACCCACGCAGCGGAGTCAGGCGCCACAGGACTTCGCGCACCGGATAAGCCAGCAGCAGCCCGTAGCTCAGATGCACCAGTCGGTCGTAGTGATTGCGGTGCACACCTGACGCCCGGTCGAAACTGAAGCCCAACCACGCCGAAGACCATTGATCGTAAGGCACCAGGGAATAGGTGTAGTGGGCGCCCAGTTCATGAACGCACAGAAACGCAAACACCAGCGTGATCGACGTCGCAGACAAGCGAAACCAGCGAGAAACCGCCACCAACGTCCCCACCAGCAACAGTACCAGCAGGTTTTCCAGCGCCCAGTCCACCCGGCTACCGGGTGAAAAACCCGACACCACGACAATCAGTAGAAACACCATCAGCAACGTCAGGTCGTGCCGTAAACGCGAGTGAGGCTGCATGGCTGAATACCTCGAAGTCAGGACATCGCCCTTTTAACTTCGAGGCAAGGTCGCCAGGCAAGTTCGCTTTTTTCCACCATCGCATGATAGGTTGTACGATAACTGACGAATCATCGTAGAGTCGTCACGCTATCCCTACAACAACAAGGAAACACCCATGAAAAAAGCAAAAGTACTGATTGGTTTTCTGTGCCTGTTCAGCGGCTACGTCGCCGCCACCCCGGCTGCCGCGGACAAGGACGTGGCCCAGGCTGTCGACCACCTGACCCAGGCCATGCTGCACAAGGACATTGCGGAACTGAACGCCTTGACCGCCGACAACCTGACCTATGGGCATTCCAGCGGCAAGATTCAGGACAAGACGGCCTTCATCGCCGACATCGAAACCGGCAAAAGCGCCTTCAAGACGCTTGAGATGCAGAACCAGACCATTACCGTCTCAGGTGATGTTGCGCTGGTCCGTCACCACTTCTCGGCGCAAGCGCTGAAAGGCACTGAAGTGGTGCCAACCGAAATCGAGAACTTCCAGATCTGGCAAAAGCAGGACGGTAAATGGCTGCTGGTGGGACGGCAGGCATTCAAGTTCTGATGCATTGCTAAAACCACCACCGTACCTGTAGGAGCGAGCCTGCTCGCGATGGCGGACTGTCAGCCAATATCTTTGTTGAATGTTTATCCGCAATCGCGAGCAGGCTCGCTCCTACAGGGGGAGGTGCCTGCCTGACAGGCCTGCGGCAAACGCGCTATCGCGACGGATGACGGGTAGAATCACCCTCTGAATCAGTTTCGAGGTTTGCAGCGGTGGATCTACAGCAGGGCTTCGTCCTGACCCGGCATTGGCGCGACACCCCGGCCGGTACGGAAGTCGAGTTCTGGCTGGCGACTGACAGCGGTCCCCGGCGAATCCGCTTGCCTTTCCAGCCCTCGGTGGCGTTCATCCCTGCTGACCAGCGTCAGGCGGCCGAAAGCGTTTTGCATGACGAGAAAAACGTCGAGCTCAGGCCCCTGGCCCTGAGGGATTTCGAACATCGCCCGGTCCTCGGTCTTTACTGCCGGCAACATGGCCAGTTGATGCGCCTCGAAACCGCGTTGCGCAGGGCCGGTGTCGAGGTGTTCGAAGCCGACGTGCGTCCGCCAGAACGCTACATGATGGAACGCTTCATCACCGCGCCAGTGCGCTTCGGTGGTACGCCGAATGCCGAGGGGCAGCTGCTCGATGCGCAGATGAAACCCGATCCCGACTATCGGCCAAGCTTGAAACTGGTGTCTCTGGACATCGAGACCACGGCCCAGGGCGAGTTGTATTCGATTGCCCTGGAAGGTTGCGGCGAGCGTCAGGTGTACATGCTCGGCGCGCCCAATGGCGACGATAGCCAGGTGGATTTCCAGCTCGAGTACTGCGATTCGCGGGCCCTGTTACTGAAAAAGCTCAACGAATGGTTTGCCCGGTTCGACCCCGACGCGATCATCGGCTGGAACGTCGTGCAGTTCGATTTGCGGGTGCTTCACGAACACGCCCGGCGCCTGGCGGTGCCGTTGAAACTGGGGCGTGGCGGCGAGGAAATGCAGTGGCGCGAACACGGCAGCGGCAACCACTACTTCGCCTCGGCGGCTGGCCGCTTGATCATCGACGGTATCGAGTCCCTGCGTTCGGCGACCTGGAGTTTCCCTTCGTTCAGCCTGGAAAACGTCGCGCAAACCTTGCTCGGCGAAGGCAAGTCCATCGACAACCCGTACCAGCGCATGGACGAAATCAATCGCATGTTCGCCGAGGACAAACCGGCGCTGGCCAAATACAACCTCAAGGACTGCGAACTGGTCACGCGGATTTTCGCCAGGACCGAGTTGCTCACCTTCCTGCTGGAACGGGCCAGCGTCACCGGTTTGCCGGCCGATCGCATGGGCGGTTCGGTGGCGGCATTCACCCACCTGTACATGCCGCTGATGCACCGTCAGGGTTTCGTTGCGCCGAACCTCGGTGGCAAGCCGCCGCAAGCCAGTCCCGGCGGTTTCGTCATGGATTCGCAACCGGGACTGTACGAAGCGGTGCTGGTGCTGGACTACAAAAGCCTCTATCCGTCGATCATCCGCACCTTCCTGATCGACCCCGTGGGGCTGATTGAAGGGCTCAAGCACCCGGACGACAGCGAGTCGGTGCCGGGTTTTCGTGGCGCGCGCTTTTCTCGCACCCGGCATTGCCTGCCATCCATCGTCGCCCGGGTGGCCGAAGGCCGGGAAACCGCCAAGCGCGAACACAACGCACCGCTGTCCCAGGCGCTGAAAATCATCATGAACGCCTTCTACGGCGTACTCGGCTCCAGCGGTTGTCGCTTCTTCGACACACGCCTGGCGTCGTCGATCACCTTGCGCGGGCACGAGATCATGCTGCGTACCCGCCAGTTGATCGAAGCGCAGGGGCATGCGGTGATTTATGGCGACACCGACTCGACGTTCGTCTGGCTGCGTCGTGCCCATGGCCAGCAGGAGGCGGCGCAGATCGGCCATGCACTGGTCGCGCACGTCAATCAGTGGTGGCGCGAGCACGTGCAGCAGGAATACGGCTTGCAAAGCGTTCTCGAGTTGCAGTTCGAAACCCACTACAAGCGCTTTTTGATGCCGACCATTCGCGGTGCCGAAGAAGGCAGTAAAAAGCGCTACGCCGGACTGGTGACCCGGGCCGATGGCAGCGACGAAATGGTCTACAAAGGCCTGGAAACCGTGCGCACCGATTGGTCGCTGCTGGCCCGTCAATTCCAGCAGGAGCTGTATTCGCGGATCTTCCTGCGCAAGCCCTATCAGGATTATGTGCGCGACTATGTCCGCAAGACCCTGGCCGGTGAATTCGATGACCGGCTGATCTACCGCAAACGCCTGCGCCGCACCCTCGATGACTATCAGCGCAACGTACCGCCCCATGTGCGCGCGGCGCGCCTGGCCGACGAGTACAACGACCGGCAGGGGCGCCCGCGGCAATACCAGAACGGCGGCTGGATCAGCTACGTGATCACCGTCGCCGGCCCTGAACCGCTGGAAGTGCGCAGCGCCCCCATCGATTACGACCACTACATCACCCGGCAACTGCAACCGGTGGCGGACGCGATACTGCCGTTTGTCGACGACGACTTCTCAACTCTGATTGGGGGGCAACTGGGCCTGTTTTGAGTCCATCAGCGATAAGGTCCAGTCATCCAGGATGCCGTGGAAGTATTGGTTCAAGGCTTGCTGGAACAGACTGTCGGCAGCGGCGACCTGGGCAAACAGGGTCATCGATGAATGAAACTTCAGGTCGTCGGGATGACCGAAAATCCCGGCCACCGAGCGCTCCCGGATATTCAGCACTTCCTGGGTGCAGCTGCGTAACCGGGCGCCCAGCAACGGGTGCTCAAGGTAGGCCTGGGCTTCCTCCCGCGAGTGGATGGCAAAGCGGCGCGACATCTCGCTGTCGCCGAGCCCGGCAAACTGCGGAAAAACGAACCACATCCAGTGACTGCGCTTGTGTCCGTTGCTCAGCTCGTCTTGAACCCGGTCGAATACCGGGTCCTGAGCCTGGAGAAAGCGTTGCAGATTGAACGGGTCCAGGTGGTCGGTGCTTCTCATGGCGAAGCTCTCTGACAGACTGCGGTGGTTCAGACCATGGCCAGCCGCTGTTTGCGTTGTGGCGCGTGAAACGCTTGGTCCAGCGCCTCCAGATCCTCTGCTTCAAGCTGCAACCTGGCGGCCTGGGCGTTGAGGCGTACATGTTCGGGATGAACCGCTTTGGGGATGGCAATCACTGCGTCCTGACGCAGAATCCATGCCAGTGCTACCTGTGCCGGTGTCACGCCGTGACGGCTGGCTACTAGTTTGAGCGTAGCATTGGCGAGCATTTTGCCGCCTTGGCCAATCGGGCAGTAAGCCATGACCGGCAACCGCCGTTGTTGGCTCCAGGGCAGCAAATCAAATTCTATGCCGCGTTGTTCCAGGTTGTAGAGCACCTGATTGGTGGCGCAGGCCGGGGCATCCAGTTCCAGCAAGTCATCGAGGTCGAAATTGGACACGCCCCAACGGCCAATCTTGCCGGCTTCGCGCAGGCGCTCGAAGGCGTCGACGGTTTCTTCCAGGGGATACTGGCCGCGCCAATGCAGCAGATACAGATCGATGTAATCGGTGCCAAGCCTGCGCAGGCTTCGCTCGCAAGCCTGGGGAATGCCCTGGCGGCTGGCATTGTGCGGGTACACCTTGCTGACCAGGAAGACGCTGTCGCGCTGGCCGGCGATGGCATCGCGGACCACTTCCTCGGCGCCGCCTTCAGCATACATTTCAGCGGTGTCGATCAGGGTCATGCCCAGTTCGATGCCCAGGCGCAGTGCCGCGACTTCTTGCGTGTGTCGCGAGCGGTCTTCGCCCATCTGCCAGGTGCCTTGGCCAATGACCGGCACCTGAGCGCCTGCCAGTTCTAATGCGCGCATGCAAATCTCCTGTGTGTATTCGGTGAACATTGTAGGTACCGTCTTGAACCTCACTGGGCAAGCGCAAATTTCGGGTCAAAGGGTTGGCTTGAGTCTCACCCAGCATCGTTACATCGGCCTGAACAATGTCCAGAGCCTTTTGTTCCTGAATTTCCTGCCGGTGCAGTGAATCCAATTGAGAACCCTGTGGGAGCGAGCTTGCTCGCGATAGCGGTGTATCAGTTGACATGGATGTCGACTGACATGCAGTCATCGCGAGCAAGCTCGCTCCTACAGGCATAAAGATAGATCGCATCGATATAACTGGTTATAAGAAATATCGCTATGCTGCGGGCCAGATTTCCCCTGCGATCTTTGTGGAAGTATTCATGGATTTAGTGAACATCGGGTTGGTGGTTGCCGGGCTGGTCGTCGGCTTTATCGTCGGCATGACTGGCGTGGGTGGCGGATCGCTCATGACCCCGATCCTGCTTGGATTCGGCATCAACCCGGCGACGGCGGTCGGTACCGATCTGCTGTACGCCGCCATCACCAAATCCAGCGGTGTACTGGTTCACCGCAAGAACAACAACATCGACTGGGCGATTACCGGCTGGCTGACCTTGGGCAGCGTGCCTGCGGTGGCGTTGACGCTATGGTTTCTCAGCACCCTGCACAGCGCCCCCGAGGCGATGAACGCGATCATCAAGCAGGCCCTCGGTTTTGTGTTGTTTGCCACGGCACTGGCGATCCTGTTCAAGAAGCGCCTGCTCGACTTCGCCCACAAACGTGCGGGCGGCAACTACAACCCCAGCGGATTGCGCTTGAATGTGATGACGGTCATCACCGGGCTGGTCCTTGGCACCATGGTCGCGCTGACGTCCATCGGCGCCGGTGCACTGGGCACCGTGGCACTGTTCATTCTCTATCCGATGCTGCCGACCCGCCGCCTGGTGGGGACTGAAATCGCCCACGCCGTGCCGTTGACCCTGGTCGCGGGCCTTGGCCATGCCAGCATGGGCAACATGGACTGGCACGTCCTGGGTTACTTGCTGGTGGGTTCGTTGCCGGGGATTTACCTGGGCAGCCACCTGACCGGGCGCATCTCCGACGAACTGCTGCGCCCTTGCCTGGCGACCATGCTGTTGTTGATCGGTTACAAACTGGCGTTCTAGCGTCTACTACAGATTTACATGTAAGAACTATGTGATAAAGCCCTGATATTCAGGGCTTTTTATTATTATTGCATGCAGGTTTTTTCTTGAACTATCGTTTTATTTGTCACCTCGAACTCCCTGAGTGCAGATCTCAGTAGCTTGGCAAGTTCTGTATTATCGTGATCTTCATCTTGAAAATGGAGTATCAGGCGGATCACAGGTAGCGATTCGCGAGAATCCTTACTCTGGCATTGTCCAGGATTGTAGCTTGTAGCCCTCCTGGCTCAACTCGGCGCGCACCTCTTCCAGCAGGCTTTCCAGCTGCGCCGGGTCGGAATAGGCACTGCTTGGAATCTGTTTGCGACAAATACGAGTGTTGGCCCGGTCGATGATGGTCAGGCTCAGTTCGCCATTACCGTCTTGCGGAGCCCAAGCGACGCATTGAAAAGGTTTGAATGCGTGACCGGCAATCAAAAGTGCTTCGTTGATACGGAACGGGGTGCTCATGGGTCGTCTCTCCTTGTACCCAAATAAATGAGAAGACCTGCTGCATGCAGTCATGCAGCAGGGCATTTCCACAACAACAGTCAAAATTGCTGGTCTTCCTCCGTACCAACCTCGTCCTTGCGCTTACGTTTGCGTGATTTGATCTTCGTCTGTGCAATCAAACTGCTGTGTTCTCGACGCTGCCGTCATCCAGGAAGTCGAGCGTCACGTACTGGAAAGTGTCGCGCTCTGGCCCACAGCAGTCTTTCATTGCTTTACATAACTGCCTGGCGCCGGCTCCAGAGGCGGGAATTTGTCATTCCCTATGTGCGGAACCGCTGGTTGGCGCTCGCCGGAGTGTCCCGCCAGCCAGTTGAACCAGTCATTCCACCAGCTACCGGGTTGCTGCTCAGCATTCTTGAACCAGGTCTCCGGGTTTTTCGTGACCCGATTATTGGTCCAGTAATGGCGCTTCTGCTTGGCCGGTGGATTGATGACGCCGGCGATATGCCCTGAAGCTCCTAATACAAAACGCTTGGCTCCGGAGAGCAGGTTGGTGCTGGCGTAGGCACTTTTCCAGGGCACGATGTGATCGTCATGGGTGGCGAGGATGTAAGCGGGAGCGTCAATTGCACGTAAATCCAGCTTGACCCCACAGCACTCCAGTTCGCCTGATTTCAAATCGTTCTGCAGATAGGTGTGGCGCAGATACCAGCAGTACATCGGCCCCGGAAGGTTGGTGCTGTCGTTGTTCCAGAACAGCAGATCAAGCGGGATCGGCTTCTGCCCCTTGAGGTATTTGTCGACGTTGTAGTTCCACCACAGTTCGTTGGGGCGCAGTAGGGAAAAGGTATTGCCCATGTCCTCGCCACGAAACAGACCGATGGGACCATTCATGCCGCCGATGGTGCGCTCTCGATAGGCCACCAGTTCTTCGTCGACGAATATGTCGATGGGACCGGTATCCAGGTAATCAAGGAACGTGGTGAACAGGCTCACGCTGGCGATCTCCCGGTMGCCGCGTGCAGCAAGTACTGCCAGCGCCGTACTCAGCAGGGTACCGCCGATGCAGAAGCCCACGCAATTGAGTCGCTGCTCGCCACTGATATCGCGGGTCACCTGCAAGGCGTCGATTACCCCGTGCTCAATCAGGTCATCCCAGGTGGTGCCAGCGTGTTCCTCGTCAAAGTTGCGCCAGGACATCAGGAATACGGGATGTCCCTGTTCCAGCAGGTGGCGGACCATCGAGTTGTCCGGGCGCAGATCAAGGATGTAGTACTTGTTGATCGACGGAGGTACGACGAATACCGGGTGTCGGTACTGGGTTTCGCTTTGCGGGTAGTACTGAATCAGCTGGAATAGCTGATTCTCAAAGACGATTTCGCCGGGGGTGTTGGCCAGATCGACGCCAACCTTGAAGGCGCCGCTATCACACTGGCGCATTTTGCCTTCGTTCATGTCGCTGACCAGATGCTGCATACCTGTGAGCAGGCTGGCACCTTGAGTCTCAACCGCACGCTGGAGCGCATCAGGGTTGCTGACCAGAAAATTGCTTGGCGCACTGGCGGCAATGGCTTGCTCCACCAGATAGCGCAGGCGTTCGCGCGGTTTTTTTTCTTTGATCAGCAGCTTGTCGAGCAGTTTCAGGAGAAAGCTTGCGTTGAGCAGGTAAAACGCAGCGAGGGAGCCGAACAGTGGCTCGCTCCAGTTGCTGCTGGAGAAGCGTCGATCATCGAAGCTGAAGGATTGGCCGGTCAGCAGTTTTTGACCGAGTTGGCCCCATTGAACCTGGTAGTCCGCTTGAAGGCTGTCCAGGGTTTCGCGAGGTAACTCGAACCAGGCGCCGTGCTCATGCCCGGAAAACCACGGATTGGTGCTGACCCATAGGCGTAATTGTTCCACTGCAAAGGAAGCGATGAACGGAACCTGGCCTGACCAATAGGTTTTGAATGTATGCGCGTTGTTGTCCATAAAGTTCCTTGCCCATACAGATGAGCCGGGCAGAAAAAAAGCCGCGCTTTGCCGGACTCCGGCGTAGCGACGGCAGGAATGCGGGCAGCGTTGTCTGACGCCAACCTGATGCGCGGAACAAGGGTCCCAAGTCCGCGCATGGGCTACTCAGATGCTGTTGGTTAGCGCTCGATAGCCAGGCCGACGCCTTGTCCGCCGCCGATGCACAAAGTGGCCAGCCCCTTCTTGCCGTCGCGACGGATCAGTTCGTGCACCAGCGACACCAGAATCCGTGCCCCCGATGCGCCGATCGGATGGCCAAGGGCGATCGCGCCGCCGTTGACGTTGACTTTGCTGGTGTCCCAACCCATCTCTTTGCCAACCGCCAGCGCCTGGGCGGCGAAGGCTTCATTGGCTTCGATCAGGTCCAGGTCCTCGACGCTCCAGCCGGCCTTTTGCAGGGTCAGGCGTGTAGCCGGGACCGGGCCGATGCCCATGATCGACGGGTCCACACCGGCGCTGGCATAGGCTTTGATGCGTGCCAGTACCGGAAGGCCAAGCGCTTGTGCTTTAGCGGCGCTGGCCAGCAACAGCACGGCCGCACCATCGTTGAGGGTCGAAGCGTTGCCGGCAGTCACGCTGCCGTCTTTCTGGAATGCCGGTTTGAGTTTTGCCAAGGCTTGCGCAGTACTGTCGATACGCGGCTGTTCGTCGGTGTCGAAGACCAGCGGTTCGCCCTTGCGCTGAGGAATCAGGATCGGGGTGATTTCGCTCTGGAAACGCCCGCCCTCAATGGCTGCGGCGGCCTTCTGTTGCGAGGCGGCGGCGAAGGTATCCTGTGCTTCACGAGAGATCTCGTACTTCTGCGCCAGATTCTCAGCGGTGATACCCATGTGATAGTCGTTGAAGGCGTCCCACAGGCCATCCTGGATCATGCTGTCTTGCAGTTGCGCATGGCCCATACGCAGGCCGGTGCGTGCCTTGGGCAGAACATAGGGGGTCAGACTCATATTTTCCTGACCGCCAGCGATTACCAGTTCCGCGTCGCCGCAACGGATTGCCTGGACGGCGAGATGGACCGCCTTGAGACCGGAGCCGCAGACCTTGTTCAAGGTCAGGGCAGGCGTGGTGTGTGGCAAACCGGCCTTGATCGCTGTCTGGCGTGCCGGGTTTTGCCCAGCGCCGGCGGTGAGTACCTGGCCGAGGATCACTTCATCAATTTGAGCAGCATCGATACCCGTCTGCTCCAGCAAGCGGCGAATCACTGCGGCACCCAGTTCGGTCGCGGGAATTGCAGACAAAGCACCCTGGAAACTGCCAATGGCGGTACGAGTAGCGGCAACGATTACGACTTCGTTCATGCGTGACCTCATCGAAAAGACAAAATTCGTCGAGCAAACCAGGACATTCCTGCCCTGATCGGGGTTATTGCATGTTCATGCCGCCGTTTACCGAGAAATCGGCACCGGTGCTGTAGGCAGACTCATCGGAAGCCAGCCAGGCCACGATTGAGGCGATCTCCTCTGGTTGGCCAAGGCGACCGACAGGAGTAGCAGCGATCATGCCTTCGAGAATGTCCGGGCGAATTGCCGCGGTCATGGAGGTCTGGATGTAGCCTGGGGATACGGTATTGACGGTCACGCCCTTGCCGGAGACTTCCCGGGCCAGTGCCATGGTGAAACCATGGATGCCAGCCTTTGCGGCGGAGTAGTTGGTCTGGCCGAACTGGCCACGCTGACCGTTGATCGAGGAGATATTGATGATCCGCCCCCAGCCTTTGGACAACATGCCTTCAATGACCTGCTTGGTGGTGTTGAACAAACCCGTCAGGTTGGTCCCGATCACGCTGTTCCAGTCTTCCGGGGTGAGCTTGCGAAAAGAGGCATCGCGGGTGATGCCGGCGTTGTTGACCAGCACATCGATCGGGCCGAATTGTTCACGAGCCATCTCGAAAGCCTTGCGGGTTGACTCCCAATCGGTGACGTCACCATAGATGAACTCGAACTCATAACCCGCCTCCAGTTGGCTGGCACGCCAGTCGTTCTTGCGGCTGGAATCAGAGCTGCAGCCGACGATTACCTTGAATCCTTCCTTGTATAGACGTTGGCTGATTGCCGTACCGATACCGCCCATACCACCCGTTACCAAAGCAATGCGACTACGCGAATCCATACATCAACTCCATTTTTTTTGCGCTGCAGGAGAGAAGATTGTTCGATATCGACGGGCCGTGCGGAAGTGTTTGAAGGTGACGTTCTCCTGTCCATCGGTGCCACGCGGGTGTTTTGGCCTGCTGGCAAAAAAATGAGGAGCACCCATACTGGGATCAACTCTTAAAACTCAATGGATAGTTAATATTACTGAAACACTGTTGAAATATGTTCAGCGCATGTCAGTATCGGCTCCGGACAGGACGTTCGGTTCCATTGGTCATTGAGGACGCCATGTATAGAATGAGTTCAGGTTATGCCAGCATGCTGGCGAATACGTTTTTGGCCCAAGGACTGGACCTTGCCGGTCTGTGCCAGGAAGCGGGACTGGATGTCGGGTTCGTAGGTAGACCAGGAGCATTCTGCGAGCGAAGCGTTATATTTCGTCTTTGGGACCTGGCTGCTCAGGCTTCGGATGATCTGAATATCGGTTTGAAAGCCTACGGGGAATTCCATCCCAGTAGTTTTCAGATCGTGGGCTACACGATGATGTCCAGTTCGAATCTGAAAAGAGCGCTTGAACGTCTGGTTCGTTTCAGCCCGTTGATCGGTACCGGATTCAGCCTTTTCCTTGTCAGGGATCAGCAGCATTACCGATTGGCCAGTCTCGATCATCAGCAGCATGGCTCGGTCAAACCCCGGCAATACACGGATGCAGCCTTGGCTTCGCTGCTGGGTTTCTGCCATTGGCTGGCAGGTGGCAAGTCACCGCAACCGTTGAGTGTGGAGTTCACTTATCCCGAACCTGAAGACACGTCGGAGCATCAGCGGCTTTTTGGCTGTCCGCTGAGTTTCGGGGCGGCATATGACAGCATCCTGTTCGATGGCCAGGAGCTTCTGAGTCCGTTGAGAATGGCCAACGAGGCGTTGGCCACACTCCATGACAGTTTTGCCGAGGCTCAATTGGACCTGTTGTCCGGTTACTCTATCGTTGGCAGGATTCGCGCGCTGATTACCGAGCGCTTGAGCCAAGGGCAAGGCCAAGGGCAATGTGATATGGAATCGATTGCGGCAGCACTGAATATCAGCAAGCGAACGCTTCAACGAGGCCTTGAGAAGGATGGCACGCAATTCAAGGACGTCCTGAACGATGTGCGCCGGCAGATGGCTGACTTCTATTTGCGCCATTCTCATTTCAACATGAAGCATGTGACTTGCCTGCTCGGCTTCCATGATCACAGCAGCTTCCATAAGGCATGCATCCGTTGGTTCGGTATGACCCCCGGCCAGTATCGAGCCGACGAGTTGTCGCCTGTGGTCGAAAAAGTCGCGCGGGTCCGATCCATGAACCTCATCGGTCTGTCCAGAGATCATAAGGTCGCAGGCATCGCCAACGTCTACGCCGAACGAATACACCGCTAATCCCTTGTGAATTGTCATTGAGGCTTGGGGCCTGTTGTCCCTTTGCTCGCTTTGCGCTTCGGGGCTTTAACTACGATGGCAGGAGCGGGCAGTGGTGTGATCTGCGGCGACGCAGATGGCTGCGAAGGGGTCTCCTGCGGGATGACAACTGTTTCATTGGGTGGTTGGGTCAGGCTGAAGCCCGGCAGGGGGACTTCGAGCAACGCGTGCAGCTCACGCCAGAATTCGCCTTCAGCTCCAACGGTCGCCAGCAGTTCAGGCATCAATTGCCCAACGGCTGTCAGGACCTGTTGGCGTTCCTTTGCCTCAGGTAGCAACAAGGGCAGGCTGCGCAAGCTTTCTTGCGGGTGGGCGAAAACCAGCAGGTTCTGCAATCGGATGGCTTCGCGCAGGGCGGTGGGCTCATTGCTGTAGTCCTGGACCAGCAGGTGCACCTGCTGGATCAGCTTCTCGATGCTTTCCTTGCCCGCCTTGTCGCTGTCGCGGCCCAGCAAAAACAGAATCCGCACCAATGCTTCCAGGGGGCCGCCATGGGGCAGCGCATCCTGCAGGCGTTCGATCAGGGCCTGGTCCTGTTGGTCAGCATGAGCCTGGAGATTTCGCGCAGGCTTGTTGTTGGTGAGGGTACTCAGTGCGCCGTAAATACCGTAAAAACACAGCTCCTGAGTGGCGTCACGCACATCGCGATAAGCATTCAGGGCGTCTTGCATCTGGTTGGAGAACAGCTCCTGCCAGGCCAGCAACGGGTTGTCTTTGCGTGCGGGACGACGATCACTGCTGACTTGGGAGGCGGTCTTGGCTAACCACCATAGCGCCGGATTCAGGCTGCTCCATAGCACTTGCTGCTGATGGAAAGGGTGCGCCCTGCGCAACAGTTCGGCAATTGGCTCGTTGACGATCTGACGCAGCCACGGACGTATGAACCCGTCGTAAACCGCGCTGTTGATTTCAGAGGCGCGCTCCACCACAGAGAATTCGCGATCGTCATCACGGGCCGGCTCGAAGTCATCATGGATATCGGCGATTCGCCTTGATTCGAAACGCACTCGGTATTGCATGTCATCGCTACCCGAGGAGGTTGGCAGATCGTCAATCAGCATTTCATACAGTCCCGCCGGCAGCGCCTTGATGGTTTCGACCGCGCCGAGCATCCCGCGGTGTTCGCGCCGCGCCACTTTGCCGGAAACAAAAATACCTAAATGGCCGATGCTGGCGTGCCGCAGGTAGACGATGGTACGACCTGCGTCATGCAAAGCGAGATCGCTGGGATAAACATCGGCGATCCAGTTCAATGCCTGCTGGGGAGGGGTGATGTTGTCTCCGTAGGAACAGAACACCACCACCGGTACTTCGATCCGTTTCAGGTCAATGCCACTGCTCTTGCGGCCGAGGCCGCCGGACAATTGGTTGCCGATGAAAAGGTCATCGACAATCATCTCAATCTCTTCGCCATTGAGCAGGGTCGGGCTGCCCCACCAGCGTTCGAAGTCGAGGAAGCGCGTAGCCTCGCTGTCGACCTGGCTGAACAACTGGTAGTACTTAGCCCAATAGGTGTTGGCCGGGTCCAGGTTTTCGAAATTGCTGACCAGCCAGGTACCGTCAAAGCGGCCATTGCCCAAGTCGCTGCCCAAGCGAGCCATCCAGCCGCCACCCAGCAGGCCTCCGGTATAGCGCATCGGATTGCGTCCGTTGACACCGGCCCAGTATGACAAGGGGGCACCATTGATAATGATCAATCCCGGCAGTTCCGGTCGTGTTGCAGCCAGTCCCATCAACGCCCAGCCCGCCTGGCAGTTACCGATGATGATCGGTTCGCTGTTGGTCGGGTGAAGGGCGCTGACGACTTCGATGAACCGGGCCTGGGCTTCGACGATATCGGCCAGGGTTTGTCCAGGCTGTGGCGAGTGACTGAAAGAGATGAAATAGGTGGGGTGGCCGGCTCTGAGGCTTTCACCTAATACCGAATCCTGTTTGAAGCCGCCGATTCCGGAGCCGTGGCCGCCGCGTGGGTCAATGATGATCACCGGCTGGCCGTTGCTGTCGATTCTTTGCTCTGGTCCGGGGAGGATTCGCAACAGTGAATAGTTGACCGGGCGTGGGAGATCGGAGCCGGCGATCAGGGTTTCATGAGCGAACTTGAGCAGCAGAGGATACCCGGCGCGTTCATGGGCCAGCGTATTGTCGCCGCGCTGGCGCAGGGTGTCCCAGAACAGCAGGCTGCGTTGGCCGAGGTCGGTGAAGTATGCCTGCCAGTCAGTGGGCGTGGGTTGTCTGAGTTGACCCCGCTTCAGGGGCGCGAGGGTTTTTTCCTGGCGCTGGCGCAAAGCATCTAGGACGTTCAGGGTATTGAGGTGCTGCAGATGACTCAGGTGTTCGAACAGGCCACGTTGAGAGGAGGGTGTTTCATATTGCGATGCAATAATATCTTCCTGGCCCATGGTGATCTCCTGGCGTTATGCATGAGAAGCAACTGCCTGCGCCTCTTTAGTAAAGAGGGCTTGGCTGGCTGTTCGATGTCTGGAGTCTATAGCGAATAGAGGCAGGAGAAGAAATATTTTTGTGCACCGCACAAAAAATCATTGCTAAACGGATTTGTGCGCTGCAATATTAAGGCTAACGCGATGACCGGCAGGATCGCTATCGCGTCCTCAGGCCCATGTCGGCTTTTCAGAATCAGGAGATTCAAGCATGTCTTTTTTCAACTCGGAAAAATTGCAAGACGCTCAGAAAGCCAACCTCGACCTCCTGCAGCAAATCAGCGGCAAAATCTTCTCCAGTGTTGAACAGTTCAGCCAATTGCAGTTCAAGACATTGCAGGCCTCCACCGAGGAGCAGTTCGACGGCTTTCGCAAGCTGCTGGCAGTCCGTGATCTACAAGGGCTTGCTGAGCTCCAGACTTCTTTCATCCAGCCAAATGTGCAAGCCGAACGCCTGGCTGAGTTCAATCGCCAAGTGCAAGCATTGATTGTCGGCACTCAATCGGAAATCGCCAAACTGACCTCGCGTCAGGTCGAGGCGGGCACCCAGCAGGTGCAAGAGTTCGTTGAAGTGATCAGCAAGAATGCACCGGCTGGCTCCGAGCCTGTTGTGGCCGCGTTCAAGTCGTCGCTGGCGAATGCCGGTACCGTTTTTGAGAGCGCACAGAACGCCGTAAAACAGGCTGCTGACGTTGCCCAGAGCGGTTTTGACGCGGCGACCGCCGCAGCCGGCAAAAGCGCTCCTGGTGCCAAGGCTACAAGCGGTAACAAGTAAGTCACATTAGAGCGGTTACACTGATGGCGATGGGTTTACTCCCCATCGCCATTTTTTTTCGGCCCGCCACCGGCACCTGGCTTGCCTGGTGGCATGCCGCCGAACAGGCCGAAGAGGTTCTGAGTGTTCAGGTAGAGGTCTTTTGACTGGTCGACATACTGGCGCATCAAATCCTGCATGACCGGTGCTTGCTGGTGCATGAATTTGCTCCAGGCTTCAGAGGACTGAGCGCCGGTCTGGGACTGGATGTCGATGACCGTCTGGATGCTTTTATCCAGGTAGCTGCCGAGGACGCTCTGGTAGGGACCGTAGAACTGGATAATCCCCATGAGCATCTCGCTGGAGAATATCGGCTCACCACCACTTTCGGCTTCCAGAATGACCTGCAGCAAAATACTTCGGGTCAGATCCTCGCCAGTCTTGGCGTCGACCACCTCGAACGGGATTTTATCGACGACCAATTGGCGTATATCCGCAAGGGTCAAATGACTGCTGGTGTGCGTGTCATACAGACGGCGATTCGGGTACTTCTTGATCAGACGGGTGGTGTTCCGACTGTTATCTGTCATGCGGGGCTACTCACAGCGAGCCTGATTTGCAGGCATCTTATCCTACTCTGACCACTGCCAGTCCAATGCGTTATTCGCGGGTGAATATTTCCAGCAGATGCCCGTCCGGGTCATCGAAATACACCCGCCGTCCTCCCGCGTAATCATTGATTTCCCTTGGCCGCTGCTTGCCCGGATCCGCCCACCACGGCTGACCGTTGGCTTGCAGGCGTGCGAAGGCTGCATCGAAATCCTCGTCGCCAATCAAAAACGCATAGTGCTGGGACGCTATCGGCGGATCGTTGTCGTAGAAATCCAGTGACACGCCGTTATCAAACCTGACGACCAGCATCGGCCCGAAGGGCTCGGGGGCAGGCAGGCCGAGCAGTCCGGCCAGGAAGTTCGCCGAAACCTGCTTGTCCCGGCACCAGACGATGGTGTGGTTCAACTGAGCGCTCATAGGCAAGTCCTCACGGCGGATCATGCGGGTTGTCTTGAGTCTTCAGATTAGCCCAGCCTGTTGCGCAATGACCGCCCTGACCTAAGCTTGGGGCAAGGCGAAACACAATTGCGGTACGTCACCCGGAACGATCGCCGCGATGCGCAATCATTAGAGCGTGGATATCAAAAGGAGATGCGCATGCTGATCAGGTCACTGACCCTGGCAACCTTGCTGGCTATCGCCGGCCCCTTGTTCGCCGCCGATGACGGCTCACCGCTGGACATAGATAAGGGCAGAGTCCGGCCACTGATTGTCATCGCTCCAAGCACCGTTGATCCAATCTGGGTCAGCCTGAAAAAGTCGCTGGATGAGCCGGCCAATCGCAAGGGGTTCACCGACCGCAACATGGTGCTCTACACCGTGCTCAATCTGATGGGCCAGCGCGACGGCAAAGACCTCGGGCCACAAGACACGGCGGCGCTGATCCGCTCGCTCAAGCTGGGCGCCGGCGCCAAGACCAAGGTGATTCTGGTCGGCAAGGACGGCGAAAAGAAACTTGAACAATCGGACGCCATCAAGCTGGACGAGATTTTCAGCGCCGTCGATCAGTTGCCGGCGGCCGAGAAAGAATTTACGGCGACGGTGGCCGCTCCCGTCGCTGAAGCCGAGCCGGCTGTCAAAGGTGCCAAAGGTGCCAAGGCTGGAAAAAACAGCAAACTGGCCAAGCCCGCCAAACCGCCTGAAATGCCGGATGATTGAGTCGGAATTTCAGGTGGGGAGCAGAAGACCTGTGGGAGCGAGCTTGCTCGCGATGGCGTCGTAACAGTTGATATCAATGTTGAATGTCATACCGCTATCGCGAGCAAGCTCGTTCCCACAGACGGATCAGGAACTATTGGGGAAGGGCACTCAATATTCGATGGGCGATCCTGACCCGCTCTGCATTGGGATAATTCTTGTTGGCCAGCATCACAATGCCGATGCCCTTCGATGGCACGTACGCCACGTAAGCGCCAAAGCCACCGGTTGAACCTGTTTTGTTGACCAGTACGTTCTGCGGCTGCGCTTGCGGCGGGTTCAGCCACTGGACTTTGTGCGCCTCCATGGCCATCGGCGTGGAGTTGCCGTCCAGCAAGCGATCCAGTGTGATCGGGTAGCGATACATTTCCCAACCGAGGCCCTGGGTCATGTCGCCAACGGTGTAGTAGGCGCTATGAGTCAAGGCGATGGCTTGCTGCAACGGCTTTTCCAGAAACGCCGGCTTCATGTTTGCGCCGACGTAGGCCAGCAAGTCAGCGGCGCTGGTTTTCACCCCGTACGCCTCGGAATCCAGCGCCCCCGGACTGACCCGTACCGGCTTGTCGTTCTTGTTGTAGCCCTGGGCGTACAGCGCCATCTGGTCCTGCGGCACATGCACGTAGGTGTGCTTGAGGCCCAGTTTCGGCAGCAGGGTTTTCTCCATCAGGTCATCAAACGGCTGGCCCATGCTTTGGGCGGCAAGGTAGCCGAACAAGCCCAGGCTGGGGTTCGAATACAGTCGGTGGCTGCCGGGGGCGTAGAGCGGTTTCCATTGTTTGTAGTAGCCGAGCATTTTGTCGGCCGAATCAGATTCAGCAGGGAATTGCAGGGGTAGGCCGCCAGCGCTGTAGGTACCCAGTTGCAGCACGCTGATGTGATCGAATGCACTGCCGCGCAAGGCTGGCAGGACATGACTGGCCTTGTCCGATAGTGACAGCTTGCCCGTGGCCAGGGCGTAAGCGGCGAGGGTGGCGGTGAAAGTTTTGCTGACGGAGCCGATCTCGAACAGGGTGTCTTGCGTGACAGGGTTGCCGGTTTCTGTCGAGGCGACGCCATAGTTGAAATAATGCGCCTGGCCGTTGACGGTGACTGCTACGGCCATGCCGTGGATACCCTCGGCCTGCATCACCGGTTGTACAGCGGCGTTCACCACCGTCTCGATTTGATCCTGTGCCACGCACTGGCCCGCGGCAAATATCGCCATGCAAGCGGCGATGGTTCTCAGCCTGTCCATGTTGGTTTCATCCGTCGTTGATTCAGTTGCGCGTCATTTTAGGGGCTGGAGCGTCATGCTCCGAGCGCTTTTTAAAATCGGTCGCCATCAGGCGGCCACGCGCAACCATTGATTCAACGCACTTGGCGATTCAACGCACCAGGCAAGGCCGCTTGTTGTCGAACTTCCAGCCGGGAATCAGGAACTGCATCGCCACGCTGTCATCCCGCGCCCCCAGGCCCATGCCTTTGTACAACTCGTGGGCCTTTGCCAGTTGATCCATGTCCAGCTCCACCCCCAGCCCCGGCTTCTGCGGCACCTGCACGCAGCCGTCGACGATTTGCAGCGGGGCCTTGGTCAGGCGCTGGCCGTCCTGCCAGATCCAGTGGGTGTCGATCGCCGTGATCTCGCCCGGCGCGGCCGCCGCGACATGGGTGAACATCGCCAGGGAGATGTCGAAGTGGTTGTTGGAGTGCGAACCCCAGGTCAGGCCCCATTCGTGGCACATCTGCGCCACGCGCACCGAACCCTGCATAGTCCAGAAGTGCGGATCGGCCAGAGGAATGTCGACCGACTGCAACTGGATCGCGTGGCCCATTTCCCGCCAGTCGGTGGCGATCATGTTGGTTGCGGTCTTGAGGCCCGTGGCCCGGCGGAACTCAGCCATGACTTCACGTCCCGAGTAACCGTTTTCTGCCCCGCACGGGTCTTCGGCATAGGCCAGCACGCGGTGCTGATCGCGGCACAGGCGGGTGGCCTCTTTCAGTGACCATGCACCGTTCGGGTCCAGGGTAATGCGTGCGTCGGGGAAGCGTTCGGCCAGCGCAGTCACCGCTTCGATTTCGGCGTCGCCACTGAGCACGCCGCCCTTGAGCTTGAAATCCTTGAAACCGTAACGGGCATGGGCCGCGACCGCCAGACGGACCACCGCGTCGGCGGTCATGGCTTTCTCGTGCCGTACGCGGAACCAGTCGTTGTCGGCGTCCGGTTCGCTGCGGTAGGCGAGGTCGGTTTGCTGGCGATCACCCACGTAAAACAGGTAACCGAGCATCTTCACTTCGTCGCGCTGCTGGCCTTCACCGAGCAAGGCGGCCACCGGCACGTCCAGATGCTGACCAAGCAAATCGAGCAGCGCAGCTTCCAGGCCGGTGACCGCGTGGATGGTGATGCGCAGGTCGAAGGTCTGCAAACCACGGCCACCGGCATCGCGGTCGGCGAAGGTCTGGCGTACTTGATTAAGGATCTTCTGCCAGGTGCCAATCGGGCTGCCAACCACCAGGCTGCGTGCGTCTTCGAGGGTCTGGCGAATGCGCTCGCCACCCGGCACTTCGCCGACGCCGGTGTGGCCGGCGTTGTCCTTGAGAATCACGATATTGCGGGTGAAGAACGGGCCGTGGGCACCACTCAGGTTGAGCAACATGCCATCGTGGCCGGCGACCGGAACCACTTGCATGCTGGTGATGACCGGGGCTTTTGCGGTGTCTTGTGCGTTCATTTTCCAATCCTTAAAAAGCAGAATTCAGGCGTGGTTGGGTGCAGGTTTGCCCTGCGCCACGGCAGGTGCGGATTTCGGTGTGTTGCGAGCGGCAAACACGATGATGGCGGCGATGATCGAGGTCGCGGCCAGGCCGTACAGGCCGCCCTGAATGGAACCGGTGCGTTCTTCCAGCAGGCCGAAGGTGGTCGGCGCGACGAAGCCGCCGAGGTTGCCCACCGAGTTGATCAGCGCGATGACACCAGCAGCAATGCGCGCATCCAGATAGGCCTGGGGTATCGGCCAGAACAGTGACGAGGCTGATTTGAAGCCCAGTGCTGCAAAGCAGATGGCGACGAAGGCGAAGACCGGCCCGCCGGTGGTGGACATGAACATCCCGGCGGCCGCAATCAGSAGGGCGGCGGCAACCCAGGCTTGCTGGTGTTTCCATTTGGCCGACAGCGAAGCGAAGGCGTACATGCCGACAATCGACAGCAACCACGGAATCGAGTTGAACAGTCCGACCTGGACATCGCTCAGGTCGCCCATTTTCTTGATGATGCTGGGCAGCCAGAAGGTCGCGGCATAAATGGTCAGCTGGATAAAGAAGTAGATCAGGCAGAACAGGATGATCTGGCGATCCTTGAGCAGTTTGCCCAGCGACGGCTTGATGGGGGTCGCCGCTTCCCGGGCCAGTTGTTCGTCGTCGATGGCCTTGACCAGCGCGTCCTGCTCTTCGCGGCTCAGCCATTTGGCATCGTGGGGTCTGGAGTCCAGCCAGAACCAGACGAACACGCACAACCCCACCGAAAACATGCCCTCGATGAAGTACATCCACTGCCAACCGTGCAGGCCCAGCCCTTCGATTTGCAGGAGCAAACCGGACAGGGGGCCTGAGATCAGCGACGCGAACGCCGAGCCACTGAGGAAAATGGCAATCGCCTTGCCGCGCTCCACGCCGGGCAACCAGCGCGTGAAGTAGTAGATCACCCCGGGAAAGAAACCGGCTTCGGCCACGCCCAGCAGAAATCGAAGGATGTAGAAGTGGGTTTCGTTCTGGATGAATGCCATGCCTGCGGCGACCAGGCCCCAGGTCAGCATGATCCGTGTCAGCCAGATCCGCGCGCCGACTTTTTGCAGGAGGATGTTGGAGGGCACTTCGAACAGCGCATAACCGATGAAGAACAGCCCGGCACCGAGGCCATAGGCGGCAGCGCCAATGCCCAGGTCATGTTCCATGTGGGCGCGGACGAAGCCGATGTTCACGCGATCTATGTAATTGACGATGAACATGATGACGAACAGCGGCAAGACGTGACGTTTGACTTTGGCGATGGCGGACTTCAGCACTGAATTGGCGTCGTCCTGCTTCCCGGAGATGGATGTATTCACTGCGTTTTCTCCCACTCGTTATTTTTATGCGGGGTAAGGCTGGGTACTGCGTTGTTGATAGACATCATACAACTACATTTTTTCATCGTGCAACTGTGTTTTTCCAACAAAATGGCGCTGTGTCTGGGTCTTACTATTCTTTATACGGTGATCTCTGGCCTTTGAAATGGCTCTACAGGGGCGTTGTGATGAGTGTTGTCATACAAGTTGCGTGAGGTTTTTCAAGATTCCCGGCAGGCGCGGTGCTACGATTCGATAGCCCAGATTTCCGGACACCCTCATGCACGAAGACCTCGAAGCTCCCGCCCGCAAGCGCAGCCACAACCTGGCCCATGACCTGGTCGAAAAACTGACCCAGCGCATCCTGCTCGGCCAGCTGTTGCCCGGTGACAAGCTGCCGTCGGAAAACACCATCGTTCAGGAACATGGGGTCAGTCGCACGGTGGTGCGTGAGGCAATCTCGAAGTTGCAGGCCTCGGGGCTGGTGGAAACCCGGCATGGCATCGGCACGTTCGTGATCGAGCGCGCACCGGAGCAGGGGTTACGGCTCAATGTCGATACCGCGCTGGGGGTCCGCAGCATTCTGGAGTTGCGCATGGGCCTGGAAACCCAGGCGGCCGCATTGGCGGCAATGCGCCGCAGCGATCAGCAACTGGCGCAGATGCGTGAAGCGCTGGATGACTATCAACGCCTGCTGGCCAACAACGACAGCTGTGTCGAAGCCGACCGGCGATTTCATCTGCTGATCGCCGAAGCCACCGGTAACCTGTGCTTCACCGAGATCATGCAGCACCTGGGCAGTGCCATGATCCCGCGCACCCGGGTCAATGCGGCCGAGCGTGGCGCAGTGGACTTGAGCAAACTCGGCGAGCTGGCCAACCTCGAGCATGAGGCGATTCTCAATGCCATCAGGCGCCAGGACCCGGACGCGGCGCGGGCGGCGATGTGGCTGCACCTGAGCAACAGTCGTGACCGGTTTTCGCCCAGTTGATGGTCAGTGAAACCGCGTCATCGTTCATCGCGGGCAAGCCACGCTCCCACAGGATTTTATTTTTGCCGCAGCACTCGAGCACGACTCAATACCTGTGGGAGCGAGCTTGCTCGCGATCAGGTCGGATAGGCCAACACACAAGGCAGATCAGACCCGAACAATCTGAGCAACCTCAGCCCGCCGCTCCAGATTCAACGCCAGCACACTCACCAACACCACCAACCCGCCAACCACGATCATCAGCGTCGGTCGCTCGCCAAGCGCATAGGAGGCAATGACCATCGCCGTCGGCGGCGTCAAATACAGCGTCATGGTCGCCCGGCTCAAATCGACATGCGCCAGCACATAGGCCCAGGCCAGGTAGGCCAGGGCACTGGGGAATATCCCCAAGGCGATCACCGCAAATTGCACGTGCGGCGGCGCAAGGGCGACTTGATCCACCAGGCCGGGCAAGTAAACCATCAACAGCACGGTCCCGGACCACACGGTGTAACACACCAGCGTCAGCCCGTCGTAACGCCCGGTGTGATGCTTTTGCAGGGCAAAGTAGAGACTCCATGACACTGCCGCGAGCAGGATAAGCAAGCCGTGGGCGTCAATGCTGCCCAGGCCATGGTCGCCCGCCACCACAATCACCACGCCAAGCAGCCCGAGCAGCACACAACCCCAGCGCCACAGGCTCACCTGATCCTTGAACACGAAGCGCGCGATCAATGTGCTGAACAGCGGCGTGGTCTGGGCCAGGACGCTCGAAGCGCCAGCGCTGACGCCTTGCTGCCCGAAGTTGATCGCCACGTGGTGCAGGCTCACGGCAAAGAAACCCAGGCCGAACATCAGCGGTAAGTCTCGAAGGCTTGGCAGGCGAATGCCTTTGAATATCGCGACCACGGCCATGAACACGGAAGCCAGCAAGAAGCGCAGGAGCGCCAGATGCACGGGGTCGTAGGCCTGCAGGCCGATATGAATGCCGGTCGGAGAATAGCCCCAGCACGCCACGACAAACGCCATGGCCAGGATGATTTTCAAAGGGGAGGGCGTGAGTGGATTCATGGTTGGGCACCGATAGGAGGTGCACTGAGTATCAGAACCATGATCGTTCGCCACAACTGACTTATACTGCGCTAACCGTTCACTGTGGGTGATGTATGGAACTGGCACAGATTCGCATGTTCAAGACCGTGGCCGACGTCGGCAGCATTGCCCGGGCCGCCGAGTTGCTGCATTGCGTGCCGTCGAATATCACGGCACGGATCAAGTCGCTGGAAGCAGAGTTGGGAGTGGCGCTGTTTCTGCGTGAGGGTCGCGGTCTGCGCATCAGCCCGTCGGGGCAGACCTTCCTGGCCTACGCCTCGAAAATCCTCGCCCTCACCGCCGAGGCCAAGCGCGCGGTCGACCCGTCGGCCGAGCCCTCCGGACCCTTGCGCATCGGGGCCATAGAGTCGTCGGCCACCGGGCGTTTGCCACGTCTGCTGGCGAAATTCCACAAGCGTTTCCCACAGGTGGCGCTGGAGCTGACCACCGGCTCCTGGGGCCAGTTGCTCGATGACACGCTCAATCACAAGCTCGACGGCGCCATCGTCGCGGTGGATGTCGAGCGTTCGCACCTCAAGCGCACGCCGATGTACCGCGAAGATCTGCTGCTGATCGCCTCGACCTCCCTGGGGCCGCTGCGGGGCATCAGCGATTTGCAGGACCAGACCGTATTCATGTGGCCCCAGGGCTGTCCGTACCGGGCGGCGCTGGAGCATTGGCTGTTGCGACAGGGGCAGGCACTGCCGATTGTCAGCCTGGCCAGTTATGGCGCGATTGTCGGTTGCGTCAGCGCCGGGGCTGGCGTGGCGCTGGTGCCCAAAGGCATCTTCGATCAATACGCCAAAGGTGCGGGGTGCGCGGGGTTTGAGTTCCCCGAACTGACCGCCGTCGACAACCTGTTTTACTGGCACGAAAACGCCGGGGTGCACCCTGCGCGTGAGGCGTTTGTGGCGATGCTGCGCGAGGAATTTGCCTGACGCGGTACCTGTGGGAGCGGGCTTGCTCGCGATAGCGTTGTATCAGTCTACGTTGCTGGCGACTGACACTCCGTCATCGCGAGCAAGCTCGCTCCCACAGGTGTTTTGTGTGTATTTGAAGATCAAGACACACCCACATCCCGCATCAACAATCCAAAATCCAGATCCACCGCATCCGGTATCGGCAAATACACCGTATGCCCGTCTCCCGGCGCTACGTCGATCGCTTCACCTTTAGCGTTTTGCAACTGATGCAGGTCGAAGTGGAAGTTGCCCTTGGGCGTCATCAGTTCCATGTGGTCGCCCAGGCCGAAGCGATTCTTCACCTTGACCTCGGCCAGGCGATCCCGCCGCTGGCCGGTCAGTTCTCCGACAAACTGCTGGCGTTCCGACACCGAACTGCCGTTCTGGTAGTTCTGGTATTCGTCATGCACATGCCGGCGCAGAAAACCTTCGGTGTAGCCACGCTGGGCGAGGGATTCCAGGTCGGTCATCAGGTTGCGGTCGAAGGTCCGTCCCGCCACCGCGTCGTCGATTGCCCGGCGATAAACCTGGGTGGTGCGCGCGCAGTAAAAGTGGGATTTGGTCCGGCCTTCGATTTTCAACGAGTGCACGCCCATGTGTGTCAGGCGTTCGACGTGCTGCACGGCGCGCAGGTCCTTGGCGTTCATGATGTAAGTGCCGTGTTCGTCTTCGAAGGCCGGCATCTGTTCGCCGGGACGATTGGCTTCCTGTAACAGAAACACCTGCCCGGTGGACGCGCCGATGCCCAGGGTCGGTTCGGGATCGAATGTCTGGACAATCTCGCCGAACCGGTTTTCCGTGGCCGGTTGCGCCGAATATTTCCAGCGACAGGCGTTGGTGCAACTGCCCTGATTGGCATCGCGCCTGTTCATGTAGCCCGACAGCAGGCAACGCCCGGAATAGGCCATGCACAACGCGCCGTGCACGAACACTTCCAGTTCCATGGCGGGCACTTGCTCGCGGATCTCGGCGATTTCTTCCAGCGAAAGCTCGCGCGACAGGATGATCCGGCTCAAACCTTGCTGCTGCCAGAATTCGACGCTCGCCCAGTTCACCGTATTGGCCTGCACCGAAAGGTGGATTGGCATCTGCGGGTAGTGGCGACGCACCAGCATGATCAGGCCGGGGTCGGACATGATCAGGGCATCAGGCGCCATGGCGATGATCGGCGCCAGGTCCTTGAGGAAGGTCTTGAGCTTGGCGTTGTGCGGCGCGATGTTCACCACCACGTAAAAGCGCTTGCCCTGAGCCTGGGCCTCACGAATGCCGAGGGCCAGGTTGGCGTGATCGAATTCGTTGTTGCGCACCCGCAGGCTGTAGCGCGGCTGGCCGGCGTACACGGCATCGGCACCGTAGGCGAAGGCGTAGCGCATGTTTTTCAGGGTACCGGCGGGGGCAAGCAGTTGCGGAGCAATCAGGTTCATGGCGGGTCGATCGCAAAAGCCGCGCAGGGTAAACGCCTTGGCCCGAGGGTTTATTGATCTGGATCTATGCTTTGTTCATGGCACTCGTGCTGGCCGCGACGACCTAAGCATCAGGACGTACCTTTGCGTCCGGGCAGACTGGCATGGATCGGACATGAACGAAGAAACTCTGAAAGACAAATCGCTGACCGTCCTGCTGGCCCTGGTGAGCATCGCTTTCGTCTGGATTCTGTTGCCGCTGTACGGCGCCGTGTTTTGGGCGGTGATCCTCGGGATCCTCTTTGCTCCCCTGCAACGTCGGCTGCAACTGAAGTTCGCTTGGGGGCGCAACCTCACTTCATTGCTCACACTGAGCATCTGCCTGTTGATCGCGATCCTGCCTGTGATAGTCCTCGGCGTCTTCCTGGTCCAGGAGGGAACAACGCTCTACAAGAGCATCGAAAGCGGCGAGCTGGACATCGCCGGGTATGTGGCGCAGATCAAGCACAGCCTACCGCCATATTTCCAGCATTTGCTCGACCGCTTCGGCATCGGGGAACTCAATGGGCTGAGGGAGAAAATCATCAAGAGCGCGATGACCGGCAACGAGTTTTTCGCCACCCAGGCTTTCAGTTTTGGCCAGGGCACGTTCGAGTTCATCGTCAGCTTTTTCATCATGCTGTACCTGCTGTTTTTCTTCCTGCGCGACGGTGCGGAACTGGCGCGCAAGGTGCGCCTGGCGGTGCCGTTGCAGGAACAGCAGAAACGCCGTTTGCAGCTCAAGTTCAATCGTGTGGTGCGGGCCACGGTGAAGGGCAACCTGCTGGTGGCGATCACGCAAGGCGCGCTGGGCGGTCTGATTTTCTGGTTTCTGGACATTCCCAGCGTATTGCTCTGGGCGGTGTTGATGGCGTTTCTGTCGCTGTTGCCGGCGGTCGGGGCGGGGATTGTCTGGGCGCCGGTGGCGATGTTTTTCCTGCTCACCGGGGCAATCTGGCAGGGCGTGGTGCTGGGGTTGTTCGGGATCTTCGTGATCGGACTGGTGGACAACCTGCTCCGGCCATTGCTGGTGGGCAAGGRCACCAAGATGCCGGACTACATGATCCTGATCTCGACCCTCGGCGGCCTGGCGATATTCGGGCTGAACGGCTTTGTCATCGGCCCTTTGATCGCAGCCCTGTTCATGTCGAGCTGGGACATCTTCATTGAAACCAAACCGCGGGTGCAGCTGCCTTAGGCGCTGAGCCTGCCGGACTGGCCGGTGCCGATGCGTTGCGACAGCTCCCGGGCGGCGGGCAGCGAAGTGAGCGGGCCGCTGATCTGCACGCCATCCTGCACCAGATACCAACAGGCGAGCATGCCCAGCTCTCTGAGCTGTGCAGGGACGGCGCTGCCGATAACGGACATGATCTGAACCTTGGACATGACAAGTACCTCCATCAATCTGTGGAGTTACTTTAAGGTCAGGGTGCCTTGAGGGGTAATCAACGCTTTCGATAGTGGTCATTGATGCCAGCGGGGGCAAACGACCGTTGGTCGGTCAGCTGACCACCTGATCGAGCATATGAACCACTTCCTGCTCGTTGAGCAGGCCCTTGCGCACCAGGTTTTGCGTCAGCAGCGATAGAAACTTGGCGCTGCGATGACCTTCCAGGTGCTTGAGTTCGGTCAGTGCGTTGTAGACCTTGCTGGAGGTGCACAGACCGACGATGCGGTGCGGGTTTTGCGTTGGCATGTGGTCGTCCTTGTTGTTATCAACCTGTTATTGACGGACAGACCCGAGCTTGCGGACCTGACATGACATAAATATGACAGTTTGCTGCCGCACGGCAGAAACAATACCAGGTCAATCTTGCCAACTTGAGTCGCCAACGCTGTTCCGATAACGACCTTGGCGAGATTTATCCAGACCTGCACCGACAAAAGGGCATAAAAAAGCCCCGCTGTTTCAGCGGGGCTTGATGAGTCCGTTACCAGCGACCGTAGTGATGGCCGTAGTAGCCGCGAGGCGGGCCGTAGTAACCACCGGGTGGTCCGTAGTAGACCGGGGCCGGACGGTAGTACATCGGTTGTTGCACGTAGACCGGCGCCGGCTGGTAGTAAACCGGAGGCGGTGGTGCGTAATAAACCGGCGTTGGCTGGTAGTAGACCGGTTGCGGTGCGACATAAACCGGGCGGTTGGCGTTGATCAGGGCCGAGCCGACGATGGCAGTACCGACTATCGCGCCAAATACCGCCGGGCCTTGCCAGTAATTACCACCACCATGGGCTTGCGCCTGTCCTGCGATAGCGAGGGCGCCAATCAGCAAGGCTACTGTGGGGACTTTACGGATCATGATAGTTCCTCGGTTCTTCAGCCCGGCGCCTGTGTCTGCAATAGACCCAGGGATTGTCGCGGGGATACTTCTAAGACAGCGTTTTTTCGAAAATCAGCACAGCCGCTTGGTAAATTTTGTGTAAGGTCTGTACCGACTTTCTTACCGACCTGTGTAAGTCCGTGAAATCAGGCTTATATGATCGATCAGAACCCGATGGGGGGCTAAACCCGTCCATCCGAAAAGTGCATTTGAAGGAGCTTCCCCATGCAGATGAACCCCAACAAAGACACCCAGCTGTGCATGTCCCTTTCAGGGCGCCCCGGGAACTTTGGTCTGCGTTTTCATAATCATCTGTATGAACAGCTGGGCCTGAATTTCTACTACAAGGCCTTTGCCAGCCAGGACCTGCCGGGCGCCGTTACCGGTATTCGCGCCCTGCGGATTCGTGGCTGTGGCGTGTCGATGCCGTTCAAGGAAGCCTGCATCGCCCTGGTTGATGAACTCGACGCGTCTGCCGCCGCAATTCAATCGATCAACACCATCGTTAACACCGACGGTCATCTCAAGGCTTACAACACCGATTACATTGCCGTTGCCCAGTTGCTGGAAAAACACCAGGTGCCCAAGGACTCGACCTTTGCCCTGCGCGGCAGCGGCGGCATGGCCAAGGCCGTGGCGAGCGCCTTGCGCGATGGCGGGTATGAAAACGGCCTGATCGTGGCCCGCAACGAGCGCGCCGGGCAGGCACTGGCGCAGTCGTTGGGGTATGAGTGGCAGGCAGAGCTGGGGAGTCGTCGCCCGCAGATGCTGGTCAACGTCACCCCGATCGGCATGACGGGAGGACCGGAGGCCGATCAACTGGCCTTCGAGCCTGACGTAATCGAAAAAGCGGAAACTGTCTTTGATGTGGTGGCGATTCCCTCGGAAACACCGCTGATCGTGCATGCTCGTGCCGAAGGCAAGCGGGTCATCACCGGACTGGAAGTCATCGCGATCCAGGCACTGGAGCAATTTGTCCTCTATACCGGCGTGCGTCCGACGGACGAGCAATTCCACAAGGCAGTAGCCTTTGCCCGCAGCTAGTGTCCTGTGTGGGAAATAAGCTGTTCCATTTTGACGGCACCTGTGGCCGCCCGCCTGCGTTGCCACTCCTCGCCATAGCCCTGCTATGACTCGTCGCGGCGCCTTGCCGGACAGCCACAGGCACTCGTCAAAAGGAAACGTATTTCCCACACAGGACACTAGGAGGTGTCGATGCATCCCCCCATTCTCAATCTGAATTCAGTCGAACTCGAACCGCTGCCCGAATCGTTTGCGCCGACCGGTGAGACCGCCGGTCGCTATCAACAGCGTCTGGCCCGTGTCGGTCAGCTGCTGGGGGCGCAAAAGCTTGGTTATCGCCTGTATGTGCTGGGGCCAGGCATGCGCGGCAGCCCGTTTCACAGTCATCGGGTCAATGAGGAAATGTTCTACGTCGTGGCTGGGGAAGGGGAAGTCCGCCTGGGATCCGAACGTTTTCCAATCCGCGCCGGTGATGTGATTGCCTGCCCGCCGGGCGGGCCTGAAAGGGCGCATCAGATCATCAATACCAGCAATGGCGAGTTGCGTTACCTGGCCGTCAGCACCCAGCAATCGCCGGAGATCTGTGAGTATCCGGATTCCGGCAAATACGCCGTGATGGATGACTTCAAGGTGGATGCCGAGGGTAATGCTTCAGGTTTTGTCGCGGTGGCCCGGCAGGCGGATGGGGTGGATTACTGGGATGGCGAGTAAGCGGTACAGGATGGCGGTTACTTTGTGGCGAGGGGGCTTGCCCCCGTTGGGCTGCGAAGCGGCCCCATAACCAGGCACAGTGGTCATTCAGGAGCAACCTCGTCCACCGATTTTACGACGGCTGCGCCGCCGAACGGGGGCAAGCCCCCTCGCCACAGGGGTAATCATTAACAGGTAAAAATTACTCCAGCCGTGCCAACCGCTCTTCCAGCGCCGCAATCCGCGCTTCCAGCTCTTCTATCCGTTCAACCGAAACCCCGCTGCTGCCACGCTCGGACGGGTTGTTCCTTGCCGCCATGATCGCTTCGATATCTTCCGGATCGCCCAGGGCGTGTGTGTAACGATCTTCGCGCTGGCCCGCCTGACGCGCAATCAGCACGGCCAGACCCCGGGCAATCAGGCGTTCGAGCTGATGCACCACCTGTTCGGCGTCTTCGAATTCATGCATGCGGCCGCTGCGGGTCAGCAGTTCATTGACGGTCTGCGGGCCGCGCAGAAACATCAGCCCGGTCAGGATGACTTGCGCCGGCACCAGTTCCAGGGCCTTGTCAACCTTGTGCTCCCAGCGGTCGGCGCGGCTGCCCATCACCAGTCTGGTGAAGCCGCGTCCTTCAAGGGCGCGCAGGCTGTGGCCGACCTGGCCCGGTGTGAGGTTCATCACCGGCTCGCGGCTGGTTTTCTGGTTGCAGGCAATCACCAGGGCATTGAGGGTCAGGGGATAGGTTTCCGGGCTGGTGGCCTGCTTCTCGATCAACGAGCCCAGAATACGGATTTCCGTACTGTTGAGCCGCGGCTCGTCTAAAGTCGTCTCTTGGTCAGTGCTCATGGTTGTGCATCCTTACCCGATTCATGTTTTTCACGTGCGTGAGTGCACTTTAGATGGGCAAGCGCCAATGGCAACCGAATTCGCTGCGTCATTCGGGGAATGATGACAAAAAGTGTATGAAATATTAACGCCATTTTTACAAATGGCCGGGCACCGTATGCGGGGTCGCGCGCGAGTGCGTCCACAGGGCGGGATATTGTTGGCGTCTTCGCCCTGAATAGCTGAACCCTGCATCGAGTCGGCCGGTGTACGACACCTTGATTCGCCTCTGATAAAAGAAATCCAATAAGGCGAGAGAGACTCCATGAGCCAAGACATTTTTGTATCCGTATTGATTCCCGCCAAGAACGAAGCGAACAACCTCAAGCCGCTGCTTGAGGAAATCCGCGTGGCGCTGGCCGATGAGTCGTACGAAATCATCGTCGTCGACGATGGCAGCACCGATGCGACCCTGCATGAGCTGCGGCAGATCCGCCACGACGGCTTGAACAC
>NZ_JBFREX010000045.1:0-50941 GCF_052114525.1 Pseudomonas sp. KB_15
GGCTTGCTCGCGAAAGCGGTGTGTCATTCAACATTCATGTCGACTGACACGCCCCCTTCGCGAGCAAGCCCGCTCCCACATTTGTTTTGTGTTGTGTTTTCATCTTGTGAAAAAGGAGATCCAGTTTGTCCTCTCCAATCCCGGTCACGATCCTCAGCGGCTTCCTCGGCGCTGGCAAGACCACTCTATTGCGTCACCTGCTCAAGGCCGAGCACGGTCTGAAAATTGCCGTGATCGAGAACGAATTCAGCTACGCCGGCATCGACACCCAGTTGTTGGGTGATGAACCGGTCCAAGTGATGACACTCTCTAACGGCTGCGTCTGCTGCACCATCCATACGGACCTGACCAAAGCGCTTTATCTGTTACTCGAGCGTCTGGACCAGGGCGACATCGCCTTCGACCGCCTGGTGATCGAATGCACCGGCCTGGCCGACCCGGCGCCCGTGGCGCAAACCTTTTTCATCGACGAAGAGTTGCGCGAGCGCTATATCCTCGACGGCATCATCACGTTGGTCGACGCGGCACATGCCGACTTGCACCTGACCCAGACCATCGCCCAGGCGCAGATCGGTTTTGCCGACCGCTTGCTGGTGAGCAAGCGCGATCTGGTGGACGAGCCGATCTTTACCGCGTTGAGCGAACGCCTGACCCGCATCAACCGGCGCGCGCCGATCCGCGTGGTTGACCACGGCAAGATCGACCTGGCCGAATTGCTCGACGTGCGTGGTTTCAATCTCAACGCCGACCTCGGTGGCGGTGTGAGTTTGCGACCGGTCAGCCAGGCACCGTCCATCGACCGCATTTCCAGCCTGGTGCTGCGCACTGAAAAACCGCTGGATATCGATAAACTCAGCGAGTTCATGAACGAGCTGCTGGAGGAGCATGGCAAGCAGTTGCTGCGCTATAAGGGCGTGTTGAACATCCTCGGTGAGCCGCGGCGGATGGTGTTTCAGGGTGTCCTGAAGTTGTACGGATTCGATTGGGACACGGAGTGGGGGAACGATGAATCGCGTGAAAGCGTGATCGTGTTTATTGCTGACGATTTGCCGGAAGAGAAGATTCGTGAGGGGTTTGCACGGGTGGCGGCGAATTAAAGTCAGAAATTGCAGCGAGTCTTAAGCCGCGATCGCGAGCAGGCTCGCTCCCACATTTGAAGCGCAGCCCGCCTGTGCGAGCCTGCTCGCGATGGCGGTCTAACCTGCGGCACAATGTTGGCCCGGTGCCGATGCAGGGCTCAGCAACAAATCTTCCAGATAATCCAGATGCCGGTTGAGCACGGCTTGCGCCGTCGCGGCATCTCCTCGCTCCAGCGCATCCAGAATCTCCATGTGCACTTGCCCCACGCAATAATCCTTCTGCTGCAGATCAAACTGCGCAATCGCCAACGAAGTCAGCGGCACCAGATTGCCCAGAAAGTGCGCTAACGGTGCATTCCCCGCCATTTGTGCCAGCTGCAGATGAAACTCTCCCGACAAACGAATCGCCCGGCCACGCTCAGCGCATTGACGCTCGCTATCGACCAGCGCCCGCAGCTGCTTCAAGTCTTGCGCGCAGGGTCGCTGACACGCCAGCCTCACCAGCATGATCTCGGTCAGCCGCCGGGCATGCAGTGTCTGCCGGGTCTGCTCGGCATCAAGCTCGGCGACGCGGGGACGATGGTTGACTCGAAGGATGATGATCTGCTGATGGGACAGTCGCGTCAGCACATCACGCATGTCGCTGCGCCTTGCACCGAACATCTGCGCCAGGCTTTCTTCGGTAAAGCGACTGGCCGAATGGATGCGCTGTTCGAAAATGGCATCGAGGACCCGCGAGTACAAATCATCCACCGAAGGGCGGACGGGCAGGGTAGTGAGCGTTTGTGGCGAGGCGAAGCTGTTCATGGCCAATCTCCAGTTCGAAGAGGTTTCAACTGCCGAGGTTGTCTTCCGGGATGTTCAGTTCGATGCCCATGCGCTGGCCTTCGCGCAAAATGTGCCGACGCATCTCGGCGCTGGCCTGGGCGCTGTTCTTGCTGCGGATCGCACGCACTACGGCTTCGTTTTCTTCAAGGCGTTCGGCCAGGTGCTCCGGGGAGTTGCGCAACACTTCGGCGCTTTGCTTGAGGGCATTGCTGGTTTGCTGGACCACGCTCTGGAAGATCGGGTTCGACGTCAGCGTGAACAGCTCTTCGTGGAACGCGATGTAGGCGTTTACGCCGGCTTCACTATCATTGGCCTCCAGGGCTTCGCGCATGTCCATCAGGGTCAGGCGCAGTTGCCCGACTTCCTTGCTGCTGATGGACTGCGCCACGAGGCCAACGATGAACGGCTCCAGGGTGTAGCGCAGTTGCAGCACGTCTTCCAGGCTCGCTGCGGCCACTGCGCTGTCATGCACCTGGCTGTCGGCGAGATTGGCCTCAAGCACCACCACGCCTTTACCCGGCATCGAGCGCACCAGTCCGAGGGTTTCCAGAACGATGACGGCCTCACGCAGGCTCGGACGGCTGATACCCAGTTGTTCGGCCAGTTCACGTTGTCCCGGCAGCATTTCGCCGGAGCGCCACTGACCTCGGGCCAGCGCGGCCCGAAGTTTTTCTACGACTGAATTTACGACGGTCGACGAGGTAATCACTGTTCGCTCCATGAGCATTAAAAAGTGGTGAAGGTGTGCCGACGAGGCAGCCGGCACACCGTTGATTCAGAATTCCTGCTGATGGGCCGGTGCCACCGGTTTTCGCGGCTGGAAGGTATAACCCACCTGACCGGAAAGTACTTTGTTCGCCCGCTGCACGTCGATGTCCTTCTCCCAGCGGGCGATGGCCACGGTGGCGACGCAATTGCCGATCAGGTTGGTCAGCGCGCGGCCGATGCCCATGAACCAGTCCACCGCGAGCACCAACACCAGGCCGACCACCGGAATCGCCGGGATCGCCGTCAAGGTTGCCGCCAGAATCACCAGGGCCGAGCCGGGAATCCCGTGGGCACCTTTGGAGGTGATCAGCGACACCAGCAAAATGGTCAGCAGGTCAGTCATGGCCAACGGCGTGCCGGTGGCGTTGGCGATGAACACGATGGCCAGGGTCAGGTAGATCGAGAAACCGTCGAGGTTGAACGAGTAGCCGGTGGGAATCACCAGCCCGACGGTCGAACTGCCGATGCCCAGATGCTCGAGTTTGCGCATGATTTGCGGTAGCACAGCGTCGGACGAAGCGGTGCCCATTACGATCAGCAATTCCTCGCGCAGGTACTTGAGCAGCGGCCACATCTTCAAGCCAGAGAGGCGCATCACCAGGCCGAGAATCAGGGCCACGAAGGCCACACAGGTCAGGTAGAACAGGCCGACCAGGCTGCCCAGGTGTTGCAGCGAGTCCAGGCCATATTTGCTGGTGGTGAAGGCGATCGCACCGAATACACCGATCGGCGCCAGGCGCACGATCATGCCCATGATGCGGAAGATCACGTGGCTGAGTTCATTGATCAGCCGCGAAATACCCGATGCCGCCTCGCCCACCAGATTCAGCGCACTGCCGAACAGCACGGAGAACAACAGGACMTGCAGGATGTTGTTATCGGCAAAGGCACCGATCACCGACGTCGGAATCAGGTCCATCAGGAACTGCGTGGTGGTGTGCATGTGCTGGCCGCGTTGGGCAATATCGCCCATGTCTGCCGCGGAAAGCTGCTCCAGGTGAATGTTCGCACCACTGCCGATGCCGGTGCTGAAGGCGAACACCAGACCGATCACCAGGGCGATGGTGGTCAGCACTTCAAAATAGATCACCGATTTGAGGCCGATACGGCCGACCTTCTTCAGGTCGCCGGCACCACTGATGCCGCTGACCACTACGCAAAACACAATCAAGCCAATGAGCATTTTGATCAGCTTGATAAAACCGTCACCGAGCGGTTTGAGCTGAGCGGAGTATTCGGGAAGGGTCAGCCCGCAGATGATGCCGAGCACCAGTCCGAGAACCACTTGGAGGAAGATTGAACGCGAGCACCATCTGAGCATGGGAGGAATCCTGGTCGGTGTCCTGGCTGCCGTACGCTGCGCGTATCAGCTTCAGGACTTAATTATTGTGGTCTTACCGGTATGTCCAGTGCAGGCGCAGTCTAGGCGCTGTTTTTGGGTCTTCGCAAGTAAAAATTAGAAAATTGGCATGACCGGTCTTACCAGCTGATAAGTAAGCCCGGTATAGAGCCTTTCCCCCGGCTGAATAAAAAACGGGCGAAAAAAAACCGGCCATCTCTGGCCGGTTTTTATAGCTACGGTCTGGCGGGCTGATTAAGCGCCGTACACCGGCAGCTTCTTGCAGATGGCCTTGACCTTCTCACGAACGGCATCGATCACCGCTTCGTTGTTCAGGTCAGCCAGGATGTCGCAGATCCAGCCGGCCAGTTCCTTGCACTCTGCTTCCTTGAAGCCACGAGTGGTCACAGCCGGAGTGCCGAAGCGCAGGCCGGAGGTGACGAACGGGGAGCGAGGGTCGTTTGGCACCGAGTTCTTGTTCACGGTGATGAACGCTTTGCCCAGAGCGGCGTCGGCGTCTTTACCGGAGATTTCCTGCTTGATCAGCGACAGCAGGAACAGGTGGTTTTCAGTACCGCCGGAAACCACGTCGAAACCGCGCTCGATGAACACGCTGGCCATGGCCTGGGCGTTTTTCACCACTTGTTGCTGGTAAGCCTTGAACTCAGGCTGCAGCGCTTCCTTGAAGCAGATCGCCTTGGCTGCGATCACGTGCTCCAGCGGGCCACCCTGGGCGCCCGGGAATACCGCGGAGTTCAGCTTTTTCTCGATGTCGGCGTTGGCGCGAGCCAGGATCAGGCCGCCACGCGGACCGCGCAGGGTCTTGTGGGTGGTGGTGGTCACGACGTCAGCGAATGGAACCGGGTTCGGGTAGACGCCAGCGGCAACCAGCCCCGCAACGTGAGCCATATCAACAAAGAGATAGGCGCCGACCTTGTCAGCGATCTCGCGAAAGCGCGGGAAGTCGAGGATCTGCGAGTAGGCAGAGAAACCGGCCACGATCATTTTTGGCTTGTGCTCTACAGCCAGGCGCTCGACTTCGTCGTAGTCGATCAGGCCGTTGGCGTCGATGCCGTACTGGATGGCGTTGTACAGCTTGCCGGACGACGAAACGCTGGCGCCGTGGGTCAGGTGACCACCGTGGGCCAGGCTCATGCCCAGGATGGTGTCGCCAGCAGACAGCAGGGCCAGGTAAACGGCGCTGTTGGCTTGCGAACCGGCGTGCGGCTGAACGTTGGCGTAGTCGGCGCCGAACAGCTCTTTGGCACGGTCGATCGCCAGCTGCTCGACGATGTCTACGTACTCGCAACCACCGTAGTAGCGCTTGCCCGGATAACCTTCGGCGTACTTGTTGGTCAGTACCGAGCCTTGAGCTTCCATCACCGCAGGGCTGGTGTAGTTTTCCGAAGCGATCAGCTCAATGTGCTCTTCCTGGCGCTGAGCTTCTTGCTCCATGGCGGCAAAGAGATCGGCGTCGTACTTGGCAATAGTCAAATCACGGCTGAACATGGCGGTCCTCAAGGATCGGGGGCGGAAAAGGGGGGCATTCTAACTCAATGGGTTTTAGATGGCATATGAAACGGCATCATGTCGCAGACAAGTGGGCTTCATGACGGGATCAGCGGTGATCGTGCCGGCCTCATCGCGAGCAAGCTCGCTCCCACAGTAGATCTTTGGTATTCACACATGGTGCGTACACCCCCAAAAACCGGTGGGAGCGAGCTTGCTCGCGATGAGGCCAATTGCCGCGCTGCAAACCTCAGTCGAACATGAATAGGGCATCATTGCTGAACTGCCCTTCGAACTGGCCCGCCGGCATCGGGCGCCCGAACAGGTAACCCTGCACCTCGTCGCAACCATGCTCGCGCAGGAAATCCAGCTGCTCGTGGGTTTCCACACCTTCGGCGATCACCGCCAGGTTAAGGCTGTGGGCCATGGCGATGATTGCCCGGGCGATCTGCGCATCCTGCTCACCCGACGGCAAGCCGTCGACGAAGGTGCGGTCGATCTTCAGTACGTCGATCGGGAACTGCTTGAGGTAGTTGAGCGATGAGTAACCGGTACCGAAATCGTCGACCGCAATGCTCAGGCCGAGGTTTTTCAGGCCGTCGAGGATCTGCATCGCCTCGCTGACTTCGCGCATCAGGATGCTTTCGGTGAGTTCCAGTTCCAGGCACGCCGGCGGCAGGCCGGTTTCCTTGAGGATGGTGGCGATTCGCGTGCCGAGCTGGCCGTCGGAGAATTGCCGCGCCGAGATGTTCACCGACACCTTCGGCACCCGTACCCTGGCCTGATGCCAGGCCTTGAGTTGGCGACAGGCCTCGCTGATCACCCAGTCACCGACATCCACCACCAGCCCGAGCTCTTCGAGCACTGGAATGAAATCCCCCGGCGGCACCAGTCCGCGGCGTGGATGACGCCAGCGCAACAAGGCTTCGGCGCCAGTCAGGCGCTTGCCGTCGCCGCTGAACTGCGGCTGGTAATACAGCACGAATTCGTTCTGTTCCAGGGCATGGCGCAAGTCGCTTTCCAGCTCCAGACGTTCCAGCGCACTGGCGTTCATGTCCGCCTGATAGAACTGGAAGTTGTTCTTGCCGCGCTCTTTGGCGTGGTACATCGCGGTGTCGGCGTTCTTCATCAACTGGCTGAGTTCGTTGCCGTCCTGCGGGCTCAGGGCGATGCCGATACTGGCCGTGACAAAGAACTCGCGGCCTTCGAGCACGAAGGGTTTCACCAGGCTGGCAAGAATCTGTTCCGCCACATGAATTGCCCGGGTCAAGGCGACTTCACGGTTAGCTCGCGGTTGCAGGAGCAAGGTGAATTCGTCGCCGCCCATGCGCGCCACGGTGTCGTCATCGTCGACGCAACCGAGCAGGCGCGTGGCCATTTCCTTGAGCATGCGGTCGCCGGCGGCGTGGCCCAGGGAGTCGTTGATCGGCTTGAAACGATCGAGGTCGAGGAACATCAGCACCACCCACGACTTCTGCCGTTCGGCCGATTGCAACGCCGTGTGCAGGCGATCCTGGAACAGCGATCGGTTGGGCAGGTGCGTCAGGGCGTCGTAGTAGGCGAGACGGTGAATCCGCTGCTCGCTGGCCTTGCGCTCGCTGATGTCGCTGAAGAAACACACATAGCTGGCCAGGTCGCCTTCGTCGTCGAGTACGGCGGTGATTCCGACCCAGGCCGGGTAATGCTCGCCATTACGGCGCTTGAGCCAGACTTCGCCTTCCCAGGTGCTGTGCTGGCTCAATTGCTTGAGCACATACCGCAGGTGGGCTTCCTGCTGATCGTCGACAGTCAGCATGTTCGGCAACTGGTCGAGGACTTGCTCAACGGCATAGCCGCTGACACGACTGAAGGCTTCGTTGGCCTGGACGATGTAGCCGGCCGGGTCGGTGATCAGGATCGCCGAGGTCGAGTGTTCGAATACCGTGGCCGCCATGCGCAGGTCTTTTTCGGCCCGGCGTTGCTGGCTGATGTCGCGGCCGACGCCGAGCACGCCTTCGAACGTGCCGTGTTCATCCCAGACCAATACCAGGCGCAGTTCGATCGGGATCTTGCGCCCGTCGGCCCGCAGGCAGTCGAACAGGAACAGTTGGGTTTGCACCTGGCTGCGTAACAGCGCCAGTTGGTCCGGTTGATCCAGCGCTTTGCTGACCCGGTCCATCAGGTGGTAGATGCCGGTCAGTTGTTGCGGGTTGGCGATGGTCGATTGCCAGCCGTTCTGGAAAATCCACTCGGCGTCGTAACCCAGCACGGTTTGCACCGAGGGGCTGACGTAATTGAGATTCAGGCGGCTGTCGGTGGAGAAGATCACGTCGCTGATGCTTTCGGCGAGCATGCGGTAGCGCTGCTCGCTGTCGCGCAGGGATTCGCTGGCCTCGATCTGGTCGGTGATGTCCTTGGCCACGCCGATGATCCGCGTGACCTGGTCCTCCCTGTCCCGCGCCAATGCCTGCTCGCGAATCTCGAAACGTCGCCACTGCCCGTCCCGATGGCGGAAGCGCAGCTGGCACTGCATCAACTGGCGATAACCGGCCTGGCGCTGGACCTGGCGGGAGCGGTGGTAATAGTCGGCGTCTTCGGGGTGCAGGAGGATTTCCCAGAAGTATTCGCCCATCTGGTGCAGTTCGGTGCGGTTGTAACCCAGCGTCTGGCCCAGATGGTGGTTGCTGAAGATCATGCGCTGGCTGATCACATCCTGCACATACAGGTGATCCGGCACCGTGCGCACCACGTCCGACCAGAACCCTTCGCGCTCCTGCAGTGACAGTTCGATGAGCTTGCGGCTGGTGATGTCGGTGATGCTCAGGATCACCGCGTCATAGTCGTCCGGGGTTTGCGGCAGACGCAGCACCAGCCACAGGTGCTGGTCGCGACCGCTGGCGTCCTGGAGCTTGATTTCCAGCTCAAGCTGTTGCTGCCGGTTGAGCATCGCGTCGAGCACCTGGTTGCCGATGGCGGTGCAGTCCTGCGGATTGCCGTCGACCAGCAGTTTCCAGGCGTTGTCGGTGCTATCGACATTCAGCAGTTGCAGCGCGACCTGGTTGACCTCGGTGATCCGCAATTCCTTGAGCAATTGCCGGCGTTGCTCCGGGATCGCCAGCCACGCTTGCAGTTGCTCGCTGCCCTGCAGTTGTGCCTTGTCGAAAAAGACCTTGAGCCCCGACATGTCGAGCACGCACAACGCCACGCCGGTGCCTTCGAAAATGTCCTGGTAACGTCGGCGGCCTTCATTCAACTGGCGCTGACGCCGGCGCATGTTCAGCAAGGCGATGAACGGCAGCATGGAGAACGCCAGGCCCAGCAGGCATTTGCCGATGAACGCCGGCAGCAGTTCTTCCAGCACTCGCTGACGGTCGAACAAACCGCGCAGTTGCCAATCGCTGCTGCTCAGCGGAACCGTCAGCACGCTGTTGGCGACATCGTCCTCGGTCAGCGTACCCGGATTGACCGAGGGCAGCCCTTTGTCGCGGCTGACGATCTGATGATTGATGCGGTTCTCCACCAGCCACAACGGACGGTCGCCAGCCTCGCTCTGCTTGGTCAAGGACGAAAAGAAGGTGGGCGTCAGGCGCAAGGCCCAGTAGCCGCGGGAACTGCCGCTGGCCTGATGCGACAATAAATGCACCACAGAACCGTCGGCGGCATTGCTGAAGTAGTGCGCCTGGGCGTGGCTGCGGCGTACCAGTTCAACCAGGTAGTCGCTGTCATCGCTGTCGGGAGCGCTGTCACTGAGGACTCTTCCCGAAGGGCTGAGCAAAGCCAGGCTACGCAGATCAGGCAGCGACTGTTGCAGCTTGCGCAGCAGCGCCTGCAGTTCATCGGCGTCTTGCGGTTGCTCGACGATCGGCAACAGATTGAGGGCGATCTGCGCGTTGAGTGCCATGTTCAGGCTGACCTGCGCGGCCAGATCGGCGGTGTAGTCGATGGTGTACTGACGCTGGTTTTTCTGGGTTTCGCGCAATTGGTCGAGCAACTGCCAGAACAGCAGGGCCAGCAGCAATAATGCGAGTGTCGCCAAGGTGCCCTTCAAGGTCCCGCGCAGGGGGGAGCCAGGCGCTGTGGCCGGCGCACTGGAAGTCAGAGGCGGAGGGACATTGGACAAGCTGTAATCCTGCGGTTTGGCTGGACTGGCGCGACGTGCACTATAAGCCGGACGCCCGAAGGGCGGCTAGCATGCCCTGAGTTGTGGCGAAGTGCCAGCCCCAGCCCGTCGGCTGGACTGCCATCTGTCATTAAGGTAGCTTTGCCGGTTACGCGGGAGCGTTCCAGCTCCTAGGCTTTTTCAGCGCGCCTGTATTGAAAGCTCTCAATCGGACGACGCGCACAGCCTGGCCAGGCATCGCCTGTACCCTATTCATTCATCAGTCACTGACCCTAGGTTCTCCATGGCTCAATACGTATTCACCATGCATCGGCTGGGCAAAGTTGTTCCGCCGAAGCGGGAAATCCTGAAAAACATTTCTCTGTCGTTCTTCCCCGGCGCCAAGATCGGCGTGCTTGGCCTCAACGGTTCGGGTAAGTCCACGCTGCTGAAAATCATGGCCGGCGTCGACACCGAATTCGAGGGCGAAGCCCGTCCGATGCCGGAACTGAACATCGGCTACCTGCCGCAGGAGCCGATTCTTGATCCGACCAAGACCGTGCGTGAAGTGGTCGAGGAAGCGGTCAGCGTGATCAAGGACGCCCAGGCACGCCTGGACGAGGTCTACGCGGCCTATGCCGATCCGGATGCCGACTTCGACAAACTGGCCGCCGAACAGGCCAAGCTCGAAGCGATCCTGCAAGCCAGCGACGGCCACAACCTGGAGCGTCAGCTGGAAGTCGCCGCCGATGCGCTGCGTCTGCCGGCCTGGGATGCCAAGGTCGAACACCTCTCCGGTGGTGAGAAGCGTCGTGTGGCCCTGTGCCGTCTGCTGCTGTCCGCACCGGACATGCTGCTGCTCGACGAACCCACCAACCACCTGGACGCCGATTCCGTTGCGTGGCTTGAGCACTTCCTGCACGACTTCCCGGGTACCGTGGTAGCGATCACGCACGACCGTTACTTCCTGGACAACGTTGCTGGCTGGATTCTGGAACTCGACCGCGGCGCGGGCATTCCTTACGAGGGCAACTATTCGGGTTGGCTCGAAGCCAAGTCCGATCGTCTGGCTGCCGAATCCAAGCAGCAATCGGCCCACGAAAAAGCCATGAAGGAAGAACTGGAGTGGGTGCGCAAAGGCGCCAAGGCCCGCCAGTCGAAATCCAAAGCTCGTCTGCAACGCTTCGAAGAAATGCAATCGCAGGAATTCCAGAAGCGCAGCGAAACCAACGAGATCTACATCCCGGCCGGTCCACGCCTGGGCGACAAGGTCATCGAATTCAAGAACGTCACCAAGGGCTACGGCGATCGCGTGCTGATCGACAACCTGTCGTTTTCCATGCCTAAAGGCGCCATCGTAGGTGTGATCGGCGGTAACGGTGCCGGTAAGTCGACCCTGTTCCGTATGTTGATGGGCAAGGAAACTCCGGATTCGGGCAGCATCGAAGTCGGTGAAACCGTGCAACTGGCTTGCGTCGACCAGAGCCGCGAAGACCTGGACGGCAGCAAGACCGTGTTCCAGCAGATCTCCGACGGTTCCGACCAGATCCGCATCGGCAACTACGAGATCCCGTCGCGTACCTACGTCGGTCGCTTCAACTTCAAGGGCGGTGATCAGCAGAAGTTCGTCAAGGACCTGTCCGGCGGTGAGCGCGGCCGCTTGCACCTGGCCCTGACCTTGAAAGAGGGCGGCAACGTCCTGCTGCTCGACGAACCGTCCAACGACCTCGACGTTGAAACCCTGCGTTCCCTGGAAGAAGCCCTGCTGGACTTCCCGGGCGCCGCCATTGTGATCTCCCACGACCGGTGGTTCCTTGACCGCGTCGCGACGCACATCCTGGCGTACGAAGACGACTCGCAAGCGGTGTTCTTCGAAGGCAACTACACCGAGTACGAAGCCGACCGTAGAAAGCGCCTCGGCGAAGCGGCTGCCCAGCCGCATCGTGTACGGCACAAGAAACTGGCCTGATTTCGGGTTGGTCGCATAAAGAGCGGAGCCTTCGGGCTCCGTTTTTTTTGCCTTGGTTTCTTCAGTGATACCGCGGCGCATTCATCGCGAGCAGGGTTTGGCGGTGGATTCAGATTTGAGTCCAATGAAGCTCTAATGTGGGAGCGAGCCTGCTCGCGATGTCGGTATCACTAATGGTGCGAGTCTTGGTTTGGAAATCCCTGTTCGGGTGCAAAATATCCAGAAAATCAGATTAATTTACATCCTTCGCACCATTTGATTTCATAAATGCGACATTTTGCTCTGTTCTTGTGCGCGAATCGTTTGTTACAGTCCGGCTCAATTTCTTCCAACGACAATAAATTTGCCGAGACTTTTCCATGATCGAATCCGTCGAATCCTTCCTTGCGCGCCTGAAAAATCGCGATCCGGACCAGCCTGAATTTCACCAGGCCGTGGAAGAAGTACTACGCAGTCTGTGGCCGTTTCTTGAAGCGAATCCGCATTACCTGACCTCGGGCATTCTGGAGCGCATCTGCGAGCCGGAGCGGGCGGTGGTGTTTCGCGTGTCGTGGGTCGACGATCAGGGCAAGGTCCAGGTCAATCGTGGTTTCCGCATCCAGATGAACAGCGCGATCGGCCCGTACAAGGGCGGCTTGCGTTTTCACCCGTCGGTGAACATGGGCGTCCTGAAATTCCTCGCCTTTGAACAGACCTTCAAAAACTCCCTGACTTCATTGCCCATGGGCGGCGGCAAGGGCGGTTCGGACTTCGACCCCAAAGGCAAAAGCGACGCGGAAGTCATGCGCTTCTGCCAGGCCTTCATGAGCGAGTTGTACCGCCACATTGGTGCCGACGTTGACGTGCCGGCCGGGGACATCGGTGTGGGCGCGCGGGAAATCGGTTTCCTGTTTGGCCAGTACAAGCGCCTGAGCAACCAGTTCACCAGCGTGCTGACCGGCAAAGGCCCAAGCTACGGCGGCAGCCTGATTCGCCCGGAAGCCACCGGTTTCGGTTGTGTGTACTTCGCCGAGGAAATGCTCAAACGCCGCGGTTTGGCAGTCGAGGGCAAGCGCGTGGCGATTTCCGGTTCCGGCAACGTTGCGCAATACGCGGCGCGCAAGGTCATGGACCTGGGCGGCAAAGTGATTTCGCTGTCCGATTCCGAAGGCACGTTGTATTGCGAAAGCGGTTTGACCGAGGAGCAATGGCTGGCGGTGCTGGAGCTGAAAAACGTACAGCGCGGGCGTATCCGTGAACTGGCCGGCCGTTTTGGCCTGGAGTTCCGCGCCGGTCAGTTGCCATGGAGCCTGAGCTGCGATATCGCGTTGCCGTGCGCAACGCAAAACGAACTGGACGCTGAAGCCGCTCGCACCCTGCTGCGCAACGGCTGCATCTGCGTGGCCGAAGGCGCGAACATGCCGACCACCCTTGAGGCGGTGGACCTGTTCATCGAGGCGGACATTCTGTTTGCACCGGGCAAGGCATCCAACGCCGGTGGCGTGGCGGTGAGCGGGCTGGAGATGTCGCAGAACGCCATGCGCCTGGCGTGGACCGGTGGCGAAGTGGACAGCAAACTGCACGCGATCATGCAGTCGATCCACCACGCTTGCGTGCATTACGGCGAAGAGAATGGCCGGGTCAACTACGTCAAGGGCGCGAACATCGCCGGCTTCGTCAAAGTCGCCGATGCCATGCTGGCCCAAGGCGTGGTTTAGGCGAAGCCTACGCCGGTTCGATACGAATCACTTCGATCAATTGATCCCCGGCGGGGCGCTGCCACAGCACTTCGTCGTTGAGTCGTGCACCGAGCAGTGCCCGACCCAGCGGCGAACCCCAATTGATCAGGCCGTGGGCAGCATCGGCCTGATCTTCGCCCACCAGTTGTACCCGACGTTCGGTGGCGTGTTCATCGGCGTAGGTCACCCAACTGCCAATCTGCACTTTCTCGGTCGAAGTCGCGGCGGGTACCACCTGAGCGCTGCCCAGGCGCTGCTTGAAGTAACGCAAATCACGCTCGAGATCCGCCAGGCGCTGCTTGTCGGCCTGCTCGCCCCTGGCCGATTGTTCGGCGTGCAGGGTTTGCAGTTCCGCGACTTTACCCTGCAACAGATTCAGGCCTTGCGGCGTGACGTAATTGGGCTGCGCGCTGACCTGCCGTTCGACAGGCTGATCGGCTTGCGCGGCGGCGTTATCTTCATTGACGAAGGCACGGCTCATGGCGTTCTCCCGGTATAGGGTTTAGGCCATGGTCGCAGGCATTTGGTTTCAGCGAATGTCTGAAAACGACTCACGGCGAGCGATAGGCCCGGGTGGCGTTCTGATCCTTCTGCTGCTGCCAGGCTTTTTCCCGTTCATCCAGTGACTGTTGCGGTCGCATACCGCCCCATCTCACTCTCCAAGGCCGATACGCGGCTGATAAGGAAAGTCTAGAAGTGGATGCGTCGGGTGTTTGTGAAAGGTGTGTGATCAATCCGTCGGCAAACGACGATTCCCTGTGGGAGCGAGCTTGCTCGCGATGAGGGACTGACATTCAACAAGTGTGTTGGCTGAACGGCCGCTATCGCGAGCAAGCTCGCTCCCACAGGGATGTGCGGTGCGTTCGGGTCAGTAGTGATACCACTTCAGCTCAAGCATCAATTCGTTCTCGGGTGTCGCCAAATGGCTGAACTCGCGCTGGGCGCTAAGGCGCAGTCCGAGATTGCGGGATATTTCCCATTGCTGATTCAGACTCAGGCCACGACGCACTTCACCATTGGTGAAAAAGTCGCCCTTGGCTTCCAGGCTCAAGTTGCCCAGCGGGTTTTTCCACAGCACACCACTGTTGAAACCGGCGGCCGGGGCAATGAATGCGGCGAAGTCGTTGTTGTGCTCGATGCGCGCGGTGCCCAAGGCAAAGCCGAGCAGATCGTCGCTCAGTTGCCAGGTACCGCCGCCGCCACCGTTGACGTGGCTGACCAGGGTTTGCTCATCATGCTTGCCCGGTACCCGTTCCAGACCGCCGGTGACTTGCCATGACAGCGGCTGCAGCAACTCGTTACGCGGGGTCAGGGAGCGAATGGTCGCCAGGTCCAGTCGCTGCACTTGCCAGTCATTGCCTTCGTACTGGCGCAGTTTCAATTGCAGGATTTCAATCTGCGCGCCAAGAGGAAAGCTTTCGCTGTTGTCGTTGAGGTCGTGATAAGCCATGCGCAAGCCGTACTCGCCAAAGGCTTTATCTCCACGGGTGCCAAGGCCGAGCTGCCAGGTGCGGGAATCGTGACCGTCTTCAGGCAGGCCGGGTTGCGGGATATCCAGCTCCGGCGCCGGGTTCTGGTTGATCGCCCGCAGCAGTTCAAAGCTGCGCTGGGCGCGCGCGGGGTCGCGTTCCTGACCATTGGCGCGGTAACGCTCCAGACGATAGGCCGCATCGATGATCAGCGCCTGGCGTTCGCGGGTTTGTGCCTTGAACGCCGGGGCTTGCAATTGTTTCTGGTCGGCACTGACTTTCAGCACCCATTGCTGCTCTTCAGGGTTCAACGGCTCGGCGCGACTGAGCAACTCGCGTTCCCGGGACGGACGATACCGGATGGATTCCACCAGTCCGGCATTTTTCACGGCTTTGACGGTGTCGGTCGGAATGGCTGTGAGCGGGAATTGCTCGGTCAGGCGCAGGCTCGGGCGGGCCACCTGCAGCAGTTCGAGCAAGCGGTATGAGCAGTTCTCGTCGAAGAAGAAATAGTCGAATTTGATCTGCTTCAGCTCCCAGACGTGCTCGACCATGCGCGCGGTTTCCTGCCGGGTCAGGTTCAGGCGGTATTCCCACAGATCGCGGTTTTCCAGGCTGCGGTATTCCGAGAGTTTTTCCTGATAGGGCACCAGCGCGAACAGGCCGGGATAACCGCCCATCAGGCCTTTCCAGGCATAGAGGATGCTGTTGTCCGAGCCTTCGATGTAGGCACCGAAGTTGATGGCATAGCTGAGCAGCGAAGTCTTGTCGCTCTTTACATCGGCCTGGTCGATGCGCAGCAGGGTGTGGCCGAACATCGAGGACGGGCTGTTCAGGTAAGCCGCCGGGAAGATCATTACCGCGCTGTCGGGCGAGACGTCCTTGAACCATTGCTTGAACCCGGTGCAGTCCGGTGTCGGCAGGCCGTTCAGGCCGAGTTGTTCTGTCAGCCAGCGGGTGCGGGCCGGGTAGACGCATTGTGCGTGTTGTTCACCGGCACTGGCCGGGGCGTACAAGGCTTGCACGGTCGCCGCCAGTTCATGGTCCGGATGTTCATTGCCATCGGCGGCGAGGAAAAATTTCCTGTCGCTGACATAGCTGCGCCAGCCGCCGAGCTTGGCGGTTTCGTAATGGCCCAGGGATATCCAGAAAGGGTCGTTGGCCAGTTGCTGCAAACGTTGTGGATCGATGTGAGGCGCGGCGGACAGCGGGGCGCAGGCACACAGCGCCAGCCAGGCAAGGCGTTTGAGCATAGGTGGCAACTTAAGTCGAAAAAAACAAAGACCCAACGAGGTGGATGCCTTTTACCTGTAGGAGCTGGCTTGCCAGCGATGGTCGTTAACGATTACGCGTGTTTACTGGATAAACACAGCGCCTTTGAAATCATCGCTGGCAAGCCAGCTCCTACAGTAGTCAGCAACATTACCCGAGGAGGGACAGGTCCAAAAAACAAAACCCGCTTCCCGGAAGAAGCGGGGCGGGTCGAGCTTATGCCTGGGTGGCGTACTTGGCCAGTCGAGGGTCGGCTTTGAGCACGGCCAGGGTATTGGTATGCACGTCTTCGGCAGTCACGTCCGCCTTGCTGAAGATCTGCTGGAAGTGCTCGTGAGTGACGGCGGCGAAGTGCGCACGGTCTTCCGGCGCCACGCCCAGTACCACGGCGTAGGTGGTCAGCGCCTCGCCCTGACCTTTGGCCATGTCCTCGGACAGCTCGTTCATCATGCCATTCATGGCAAACCAGGATTTGCCGCCATAGGTCAGCGACGCGTTGGTTGCGCAACCATTGGTGCCGGAGGTCATACCGAAGGTTGCGTTGCCGGAAGTGCCGTTGGTGGTGGATGCCAGGAAGTGAGCCGGAGTACCACGCTGACCTTCGAACAGCATGTTGCCCCAACCGCAATCCGGGCCGCCCGGGGCCTGAGCCATGGCGTTGATGGATACAGCGGTGAAGAGAGTACCAAGAAGAATCCGTTTCATAGCGTTGTTCTCTTTTATGTGCGTACCAATATACAAAGGGTCTGGCCCGTCTGGTGCCAGTGGGCCGGGCATTAGTCCAGCCGCGCAGTCTGGAGTTTAGGCACGATCATGGGGTTCCGTGATTTTTTGCAAAACATTCATGGGAAACCGCGGCGCAAGCCCGGGCCGCCTGGGGTTTGCGGATTGTCTATGCACAGGTCTGCGGCACTCCTTGCCAGTCGGGCATGGGCAGCGCCAGAATGCTGCAATCTGCCCCGCCTGATTGTTAAGGAAGCCCGATGCCTGATCCTGTTGCTGCCAGCTTGCGTCTAGCGCCCGAAGCGCTGACCCGTCCGTTTTCCGCTGAACAGTTCAGCTTCTCTACCACCAATGATCTGGAGCCCTTTCGCGGTGTGCTTGGCCAGGAACGTGCGGTCGAAGCCTTGCAGTTCGGTGTGGCCATGCCACGCCCCGGTTACAACGTATTCGTCATGGGCGAGCCTGGCACTGGCCGGTTCTCGTTCGTCAAACGCTACCTCAAGGCCGAAGGCAAGCGCCTGCAGACCCCGGCGGACTGGGTCTATGTCAACAATTTCGATGAACCGCGCGAACCACGTGCCCTGGAATTGCCGTCGGGCACTGCCGGTAACTTCATTGGAGATATCAACGGTCTGATCGACAACCTGCTGGCGACCTTTCCGGCAGTCTTCGAACATCCGTCCTACCAGCAGAAGAAAAGCGCCATCGACCGTGCCTTCAACCAGCGCTACGACAAGGCCCTGGACGTCATCGAGCGTCTGGCACTGGAAAAGGACGTCGCGTTGTACCGCGACGCCAGCAATATCGCCTTCACCCCGATGGGCGACGGCAAGGCGTTGGACGAAGCTGAGTTCGCACAACTGCCGGAAGCCGAGCGCGAGCGCTTCCACGAGGATATTTCCGTGCTGGAGGAGCGCCTGAACGAAGAGCTCGCCAGCCTGCCGCAATGGAAGCGTGAGTCGAGCAACCAACTGCGCCACCTCAACGAAGAAACCATCACCCTGGCCTTGCAGCCATTGTTGTCGCCGTTGTCGGAGAAGTACGCCGAGAACGCCGCGGTGTGCGGTTATCTGCAAGCCATGCAGGTGTACTTGCTCAAGACCGTGGTCGAGCAATTGGTGGACGACAGCAAGACCGACGCTGTCGCCCGCAAACTGCTGGAGGAACAGTACGCGCCGAGCCTGGTGGTCGGTCACTCGGCCAGCGGCGGCGCGCCGGTGGTGTTCGAGCCGCACCCGACCTACGAAAACCTGTTCGGTCGCATCGAATACAGCACCGACCAGGGCGCGCTGTACACCACCTATCGGCAACTGCGACCGGGTGCCTTGCACCGGGCCAACGGCGGTTTCCTGATTCTTGAAGCGGACAAAATGCTCAGCGAGCCTTTCGTGTGGGATGCGCTGAAACGCGCCCTGCAATCGCGCAAGCTGAAAATGGAATCGCCGCTGGGCGAGATGGGCCGTTTTGCGACCGTTACCCTGACGCCGCAACACATTCCGTTGCAGGTCAAGGTCGTCATCATCGGTGCCCGTCAGCTGTATTACACGCTGCAAGACCTCGATCCGGACTTCCAGGAGATGTTCCGCGTCCTGGTGGATTTCGACGAAGACATCCCGATGGTCGACGAGAGTCTGGAGCAGTTCGCCCAGTTGCTCAAAACCCGTACTTCCGAAGAAGGCATGGCGCCGCTGACCGCTGATGCGGTGGCGCGCCTGGCGACTTACAGCGCGCGTCTGGCCGAGCACCAGGGGCGCTTGTCGGCGCGTATCGGTGATTTGTTCCAACTGGTCAGCGAGGCGGACTTCATCCGCCATCTGGCCGGCGATGAAATGACCGATGCCGGGCACATCGAACGGGCACTCAAGGCCAAGGCCACGCGGACCGGGCGGGTTTCGGCGCGGATTCTCGACGACATGCTGGCCGGGATCATCCTGATCGACACTGCTGGCGCGGCGGTCGGCAAGTGCAACGGCTTGACCGTGCTGGAAGTCGGCGACTCGGCCTTCGGCATACCGGCGCGGATTTCCGCCACGGTGTACCCGGGCGGCAGCGGCATTGTCGACATCGAGCGCGAGGTCAACCTCGGCCAGCCGATTCACTCCAAAGGCGTGATGATCCTCACCGGGTATCTGGGCAGCCGTTACGCCCAGGAATTTCCACTGGCGATTTCCGCGAGCATTGCCCTGGAGCAATCCTACGGTTATGTCGATGGCGACAGTGCTTCCCTGGGCGAGGCCTGCACCCTGATCTCGGCCTTGTCGAAAACCCCGCTCAAGCAGTGCTTTGCCATCACCGGTTCGATCAACCAGTTCGGCGAAGTGCAGGCGGTCGGCGGAGTCAACGAGAAGATCGAGGGCTTCTTCCGTCTGTGCGAAGCCCGCGGGTTGACCGGCGAGCAGGGGGCAATCATTCCTCACGCCAACGTCGCCACGCTGATGCTCGACGAGAAGGTGCTGGCGGCGGTGCGTGCGGGGCAGTTCCATGTCTACGCGGTCCGTCAGGCCGACGAAGCCTTGAGTTTGCTGGTCGGCGAGCCGGCCGGCGAGCCGGACGAGAATGGCGAATTCCCAGAAGGCAGCGTGAACGCACGGGTAGTGGAGCGCCTGCGGGTTATCGCGGAAATGATCAGTGAAGATGATCTGAAGGAAGCCGAGAAGGAATTGGCGCAAGAGGCGTTGGCAGAAACCAAACCGGCTTGATGCGCACTTGATCGTTCTACTGTGGGAGCGAGCCTGCTCGCGATGAGGGACTGACATTCAACCCATGTGTTGACTGCAGGTCCGCCATCGCGAGCAGTCTCGCTCCCACTGTTTTTTGTGACGAGCGTCCAAAAGCGTCGACGAAATGACGTCAATATTCAAACTGTGACCACTCGGCGCCTTTCGGTCTCCCCCCGGCCTGCAAGCCAGACTTTTCTTCTATTCTCAGCTCAGGGATATCGACAGTAATCACAGGATCGAAACAGCCTTCACATGGGGGCTGAATACCGGATCTACCGAGGGTCGCCGCCATGTCGCGCAACCTCTGCCTTACCCGTCAATGCCTGGGCCTTGTGACCCGTATCGAGTGTGCCATCCGTCCATTGGCGGGAGATACGGGCATGTGGACTCTGCTGTTCGCCGCCGGAATGGCCGGTGAACAACCTTCGGCCATCAAGGCCCAAGGCCCGTTTCACGGTCCATTCGTCGCTGAATCAATCCTCGACACCATAGTTGAAAGCCTGACCTTGCACGGCTACGAGTTGGCCGACGATCCGCAAATCTGGTGCCTGCACCTGCAAGCCCAACTGCGGGAAATCAACGGTGGTCGCTGCCGAAACGTGGGCGGCTTCGAGTTTCTCCCCGAGCACTGAGTCGCACTATTGATCAAGGCGCGTGATGTCGGCCTTGTCGAGTTTGACCTCGAAACCATATTGCACGGTGGCGAGGTCAGTGCGCCGATAGGTTTCCAGGCGCGTAGGCTGCCCGTAGAAGTAATGCACGGCAAACTGTGCCGGCCCTTGTGCGCTCGCGCCATGGCTGACCGATAGAATCTCCTTCAAGTAATTGCCAGTGTCGTCCTTGGCGAAAAAGCGCCAGTCCTGGGGGGGGAATTCCTTCAAATCAACCACCAGAGCATTGGCTTTTAGCTCAAGGCCTTTGGGCAGTTGGCGGGCATCGACGGTTTTTTGCTCGACTGTGGCCAGGAACAGCGGTATCGAGCCCACCGCATAGGCCGGTGTTTCCGGAAACAGATTCAGATCGTAGGTAATGGTGCCGCGCAGGGGATCGATCTGGTACGCCTGGGGCGGCAACTCGATCGGCTCGTCGCGTTTGCCGCTCGCGTCTTCGGTAAAGAAGCTCACCGGACTTTCTCCGGGGTTGAACGATGTGCCGAGCAGTTCATCGTTGAAGCTGCGCAGATGAGTGAATTCGATTCGCGCCGCGCTGGGGTCGTCGACCGATTGATTGATGCTGACGTTCTTTTTCAGTTGATCCTCACTCAGCGTTGCCCCTTTCAGCCAGTCCACCGCCTGGTCGTCATAGACCACCACGGGCAGGATCAGGGGCTGGATGGACTTGTCCGTGGTGATGGCATCGAAGCGTCGGATCGGCAGGTCGAGGTCCTTGCGGGTGACCGTGACGGCGGAAAAGTCCAGCATGCTGACTTCGAGCGTTTCGATCATCCCGTTGAAGTACACCTTCGAATAATGTCGAGCCTGCTGTTTCTCAAAGTTGCGTTGTTCTTCGTCGAGTTGTTTTTCCAGGGCCTCGCTCCAGCTCTTTTGCTGCTGCATCTTGGCCAGCTGCTGCTGATAGAAGGCAATTTGTACCGCGGTTTCGTTGATTGAGCCGGCGCGCGAGATGAATTGCCCGGTGCTGTCCTTGGCCTGGACGATCAGCGGGTTCAGCGGCGTTTCACTGACTTCGGGGGCCAGCGACGCGCTGTTGTTGTATTCGATTTCCGCGTAGTTGTTCGTCAATGTGAGCAGGGTGACGCTCAGGTTGTCATTGGTGCGAGTCTGGCCTACGTCCTTTTTCGTCAGGTCGAAGCTGTAGAGGCGGCGTGGCGCGATGACTTCGACTTTGCCTTGCAGGCTCACCGGTTGCGGTTGCTGCTTTCTGTCGATGTCGAGGCCTTCGATGAAGGGATAGGCCACGGTCAGGTCATCGGGGTTGGTCAGGTTGGAACTCGAAGGACTCAGCTGGATGCCGGGGTCGGTTTCCGACCATTCCGGCTGGAACGCAATCACTCGTTTGTTGCTCAGGGTGACCGACTGCCATTCCAGGCCATGGGGAAACAAAAACGCGGCAGGAACGCTGAACGTGAAGGGAAACACCGGTTGCAGATCGGTCAGGTAGTCGGAGCTGGAGTCCTTCTGCAGCACGAACAACCCGTTGAGGTAGGTGTCGACCAGGGCCTGCGGGCTCGGGTAGTGCTTGAGCATGGCGAGGGCGTCTTCGCCGTATTCGGTTTCAACCGGTTTGCTGTCGAGCTTGAGTTGTGCGCGTTCGAGCAGCAGCAGTGAGCCGCCCAGCTCCGACACGGCATCCTTGAGTTTCGGATCCTGGATGGCGTCCAGCGACTTTTCGAACTGCGCGGTTTTTTCTTCGAGGCTGACCTGGCGTTTTTCATCGCTGGGTGAGCAGCCGCTTAGCAGCAGCGCCAGGCAAATTCCGGCACTCGTCAAAGGCAATCGCACATCCATTCCCAGTCTTCCTGTCCGATATCACTGAACGGTCAATGATTTGGACACTAGCAGAAAAACTTTGATACACAGGCGCAGGTTGCGGATTTTTCGACGGTTTCTGGCTGCTTCTAGGTATAGACGGGCGGCTGTTATACTCGCGGCCATTTTTAAGTCCGCATGTGAGATTCAATGGAACGCTTTATCGAAAATACAATGTACGCCTCGCGCTGGCTGCTGGCGCCGATCTATTTCGGCCTGTCCCTCGGGCTGCTGGCGCTGGCACTGAAATTCTTCCAGGAAGTCTTTCACGTTATCCCGAACGTGTTTTCGATGGCCGAATCGGACTTGATCCTGGTGCTATTGTCGCTGATCGACATGGCCCTGGTGGGCGGTTTGCTGGTGATGGTGATGATTTCCGGCTACGAGAACTTCGTCTCGCAGCTGGACATCGACGACAGCAAGGAGAAGCTCAACTGGCTGGGCACCATGGACTCTTCGTCGCTGAAGATGAAGGTGGCTGCGTCGATCGTGGCGATCTCGTCCATTCACCTGCTGCGCATCTTCATGGACGCCAAGAACGTCGATCCCGAGCATCTGCAGTGGTACGTGATCATCCACATGACTTTCGTGGTGTCGGCATTCGCCATGGGTTACCTGGATAAACTGACCAAGCACTGATTTCAACTTCCATTGTGGGAGCGTGGCTTGCCCGCGATGGCATCACCTCGGTCTAACGATGAACCGCAGTGATGCCATCGCGGGCAAGCCACGCTCCCACAGGGTTGCAAAACAGACGGGCGGCGTCGTTTGTGGCTTGTGCTTTGATGCGTCGAGGCCTATCCCTGTAACTATGTTGGCTCGCCGCTGTGTGAGGTGCGTTCATGACCCTGCAAGAGTTGAATGCGTATGCCATCGCCGGGAAGGTCGATGAGCTGAACCTGATCTCCATGGAGGGGGGCATCTACCTGTTGGAAGCAAGGATGCATGGCGCGGCGTACCCCCTGAGCGATACGCACGGCCATATGATGAGCCTGCGTTCGGTGGAGCATGCCCGTGATGTGCTGCGCTCCTTTCCCAAGTTGCATTTCAACCTTGTGCACACGGTCGTGCATGACGAAATGTGCGGGCTGGTTGCCGATATGGAGGAAAACCTGAAGGTGCCGATCGCCTGACGCCCCTCATCAATGGCATGACATCTGTGCTAGTCTGCTGGCCCTTTTGGTTCCGGGCGCTCCGGGACGCGCTGTGCACGCATGGCAAGTTCCCGAGCCGTCCGCACAGCGGAGCAGTGTCATGTCCGAAGTAAATCTGTCCACCGACGAAACCCGCGTCAGCTACGGTATTGGCCGTCAGCTGGGCGATCAACTGCGCGACAACCCGCCACCAGGTGTAAGCCTGGACGCGATCCTGGCAGGTCTGACCGACGCGTTCGCCAGCAAGCCAAGCCGTGTGGGTCAGGAAGAAATGTCCGCCAGCTTCAAAGTCATCCGCGAAATCATGCAGGCCGAAGCTGCAGCCAAGGCTGAAGCGGCCGCTGGCGAAGGCCTGGCTTTCCTGGCTGAAAACGCCAAGCGTGAAGGCATCACCACTCTGGCTTCCGGCCTGCAGTTCGAAGTTCTGACCGCTGGCGAAGGCGCCAAGCCATCCCGTGAAGACACCGTGCGTACTCACTACCACGGCACCCTGATCGACGGCACTGTGTTCGACAGCTCCTACGAGCGCGGCCAGCCTGCGGAATTCCCGGTTGGCGGCGTGATCGCCGGCTGGACCGAAGCCCTGCAACTGATGAACGCCGGCAGCAAATGGCGCCTGTACGTGCCGAGCGAACTGGCTTACGGCGCTCAAGGCGTTGGCGGCATCCCGCCGCACAGTGTACTGGTGTTCGACGTCGAACTGCTCGACGTTCTGTAAGACCTGGCCCGATATAACGTCGGGCTAATGTGGGAGCGACGGTGCGGCGATCCGACTTGCTCGCGATGGCGGTGTGTCAGTCAATGTATCTGTGATGGAACATCCGCTATCGCGAGCAAGCTCGCTCCCACAGTTTTTTACGGTGTTTCATATTTCGATCTTGTGGTGCAGTTCACTGTGCGGGCGCAACGCCCGGGCATAGCAGAACAGAAACAGATTGCGCACCAGTTCCTTGAGTACCACCGGCTCGCTGGAACTCAGGCCGCTGACGTCCAGGTCACCCTGATCCTGCAGTTCGTTCAAGGCTTCCTCTTCAAGCACGGCACAGACTTCCCCGGTTTCCCGATGCAGGATCCTGAGGTAAGGGTGTGGTCGGTCCAGCCAGGCATCGATCAAATAAGTCATGGTTCTCATCTCCACTGAGGGTTTTATGAGAATAATTCTTATTCATCAAATAGCAAGGGCCTATTGGCGGTTTGCACTTTTTTCCAGGTAAAGATTGCGTCAAGTCAAAACGACTGGCGTTTGGCTATTGCGAGGAGTTACTGGGCGAAGCGGGGGAGGGGGAGGCACCATCCCACGCCGGGCGCGGGATGGAGGACAGCAGGATCAGACTTTTCTGACGAACTCGGACTTGAGTTTCATCGGGCCAATGCCGTCGATCTTGCAATCGATGTCGTGATCGCCATCGCACAGGCGAATGTTCTTGACCTTGGTGCCTACCTTGACCACCAAAGACGTGCCCTTGACCTTGAGGTCCTTGATCACGGTGATGGTATCGCCGTCCTGCAGGACATTGCCGACCGAATCCTTTTTCACTGCGTCATCGGACGCCGCTTCGGCTTCACCACTGGCGGACCATTCGTGGGCGCACTCGGGGCAGATCAGCTGGGCGCCATCTTCATAGGTGTATTCGGAATTGCATTTTGGGCAGGGTGGCAGCGTGCTCACTAAGGCTCCTTGGATTCAGGATCGCTAAAAAGCGCACATTGTATAGGGTTTTAAGCGGGAGAGGGCGGAAGGTGCGATGTGTTACCTGTGGGAGCGAGCTTGCTCGCGATAGCGGTGTGTCAGTCAACACCAAAGTCGACTGTCAGATCGCAATCGCGAGCAGGCTCGCTCCCACAGGGTTTTCCAGTGTTTTCAGTGCGTACGCGCGACCGCGAACTCGCTCAGTTCAACCAGTGCATCGCGGTATTCGCTGGCAGGCAGCACTTCGAGGCACTTGATCGCACGGGCCACATAGTCGCGGGCCAGTTGCGCGGTGTACTCCAGCGAACCCGAGGCTTCCACGGCTTCGCGGATGCTTTCCAGATCTTCGATTCCGCCTTTCTGGATCGCCTTGCGCACCAGGGCGGCCTGTTCCGGCGTACCTTCGCGCATGGTGTAGATCAGCGGCAGGGTCGGCTTGCCTTCGGCCAGATCGTCACCGACGTTCTTGCCCAGGGTTTCGGCGTCGCCTTTGTAGTCAAGGAGGTCGTCGACCAGTTGGAAGGCCACGCCCAGGTGGTCACCGAACGTACGCAGGGCTTCGGCCTGTTCCGGCGTGGCTTCGCACAGGGCGGCGGCACTGTGGGTCGAGGCTTCGAAGAGCATCGCGGTCTTGCCGCGGATGACTTCCATGTAGGTTTCTTCGGTGGTGCTGGCGTCACGCACCTTCGATAGCTGCAACACTTCGCCTTCGGCGATGATGCGCGTGGCCTGCGAAAGGATCTTCATCACTGGCATGGAACCCAGTTCGACCATCATTTCGAAGGAGCGCGAATACAGGAAGTCACCGACCAGCACGCTTGGTGCGTTGCCCCACATGGCGTTGGCGGTCGAGCGGCCACGGCGCATGCCGGACATGTCGACCACGTCGTCATGCAGTAGGGTGGCGGTGTGCAGGAACTCGATGGTTGCAGCCAGCAGGCGCAGTTCGTCGCCTTCGCGACCCAGGGCCTTGCCACACAGCAGTACTAATAAAGGACGCAGGCGTTTGCCGCCGGCCGAGGTGATGTAATCACCGATTTTCGATACAAGCGGCACGCGCGAAGTCAACTGCTTCTTGATGATGTCGTCGACGGCGCTAAAATCGTCCGCCACCGCGCGGTAGAAAGCTTGGGGTTGCATCAGCGACAGTCCGCTCCAGAAGGGTTGCGCGGCATGCTAGGACCCACGTCCGGGCCTGTCAAGGCGCGATGGACGGCCCCTTGCAAGGCGCTCGTGCCTTGCGTACAATCGCGCACCCTGAACTTCCTGGGCAGCACCTGCCTTACGCAATTGCAAACGGGCCTCCAGCCCCATGCAGCCATGCCAGCCAATACCTCTTCTTATAAAGAGCTGGGTGAGCAGGATTATCGGAGAAATACCATGTCTTATGCAGTAATCGTTACTGGCGGCAAGCAGTACAAAGTCGCCCCAGGTGAATACCTGAAGATCGAAAAACTGGAAATCGCTACTGGCGAATCCGTTACCTTTGATCGCGTTCTGTTGGTTGCCAACGGTGACGACGTGAATATCGGCGCTCCAGTTGTTGCTGGCGCTACCGTTGTGGCTGAAGTGATCTCCCAAGGTCGTCACGATAAAGTCCGCATCATCAAGTTCCGTCGTCGTAAGCACCACATGAAGCGTATGGGCCACCGCCAGTGGTACACCGAGATCAAAATCACCGGTATTCAGGCTTAATTTCAGCCTAATTCCTCACTAGGAGAATTGAACTCATGGCACACAAAAAAGCTGGTGGTAGTACCCGTAACGGTCGCGACTCAGAAGCCAAACGCCTTGGCGTGAAGATGTATGGCGGCCAGGCTATCAAAGCAGGCAACATCATCGTGCGTCAGCGCGGCACCCAATTCCACGCTGGCTACGGCGTTGGCATGGGTAAAGATCACACCCTCTTCGCTAAAGTCGAAGGCGTGATCAAGTTCGAAGTAAAAGGCGCCTTCGGTCGTCGTTACGTGAGCGTAGTCGCGGCTTAATTGCGCGATCGCTGGAAAAGCCCTGTCTCGCGACGGGGCTTTTTCGTTTGTGGGGTGAGTCTCTTGCAAAGCTGTTTGTATGGGCTGTCGGCGTACGATGTAGGTGTCGTGGTTTGGGGTCGCTGCGCTCATTTTTGCAAGAGTCTTATGTCTTGATTGTTTTTCGGCTCGTCCGTATGGCGAGAGGCGTTTGTTATGAAGTTTGTTGATGAAGTATCGATTCGCGTAAAGGCTGGTGACGGTGGCAATGGCGCCATGAGTTTCCGTCGGGAAAAATTTATCGAGAACGGTGGCCCGAACGGCGGTGATGGCGGTGACGGCGGTTCCATCTACATGATGGCCGACGAAAACCTCAACACCCTGGTCGACTACCGTTACACCCGGCACTTCGATGCCGAGCGTGGCTCCAACGGCGGCAGCACCGACTGCACCGGCAAGAAGGGCGAAGACCTGATCCTGCGTGTACCGGTCGGAACCACGGTGATCGACTCTGCCACTCAGGAAGTCATCGGCGACCTGACCAAGGCCGGTCAGAAGTTGATGGTGGTGCAGGGCGGTTGGCACGGTCTGGGCAACACCCGTTTCAAATCCAGTACCAACCGTGCGCCGCGCCAGACCACTCCGGGCAAGCCGGGTGAGCAGCGCGACCTGAAACTGGAGATGAAAGTACTGGCTGACGTCGGTCTGCTGGGCTTGCCGAACGCCGGTAAAAGTACCTTTATCCGTTCGGTTTCGGCTGCCAAGCCGAAAGTTGCCGACTATCCGTTCACCACGCTGGTGCCGAACCTGGGTGTGGTCAGCGTCGATCGCTGGAAGAGCTTCGTCATTGCCGATATTCCGGGTTTGATCGAGGGCGCTTCCGAAGGTGCCGGTCTGGGCATTCGCTTCCTCAAGCACTTGGCGCGTACGCGTCTGCTGCTGCACCTCGTGGACATGGCGCCGCTGGATGACGCCAGCGCACCGGATGCCGCTGAAGTGATCGTCAACGAGTTGATCAAGTTCAGCCCGTCCCTGGCTGAGCGTGATCGCTGGCTGGTCCTGAACAAGTGCGACCAGATCCTTGATGAAGAGCACGATGCTCGCGTCAAGGAAATCGTTGATCGCCTGGAATGGACTGGTCCGGTCTACGTGATCTCGGCCATCTCCAAGCTCGGTACCGAGCGTCTGTGCCACGACATCATGCGTTACATGGAAGATCGTGCCGATCGCCTGGCCAATGACCCTGCTTACAAGGAAGAGCTGGCCGATCTCGATCAGCGCATCGAAGACGAGGCTCGCGCGCAACTGCAGGCGCTGGATGACAAGCGTGCCCTGCGTCGCAGTGGCGTGAAGTCGGTCCACGACATCGGTGACGATGATTGGGATGAGGAAGATGTGGATGACGAAGACGGTCCGGAAATCATTTACGTGCGTGACTGATTCGTTGCGATAAACTTAAGCGCCGCTCAATCGAGCGGCGTTTTGGTATCTGGAAATCGATTGTTGGTCACGAATAACCACGAATAACGTCACGGGCAGTGCCAGGTCGCGCTGCCCTCAAGCTAAGGTTGAAGATGATGCGGAGCAAGGTGACAGGTGCGCAGCGTTGGGTCGTGAAGATCGGCAGCGCTTTGCTGACGGCGGACGGCAAAGGCCTGGATCGCGCGGCAATGGGTGTCTGGGTTGAGCAGATGGTGGCCTTGCATGAGGCGGGTGTCGAGCTGGTGCTGGTGTCCTCCGGGGCGGTAGCGGCTGGCATGAGCCGTTTGGGCTGGACCTCGCGACCCAGTGCTATGCACGAGCTTCAGGCCGCTGCTGCAATCGGCCAGATGGGGCTGGTGCAGGCCTGGGAGTCGAGCTTTGCCGAGCATGGCCGGCATACCGCACAGATTCTCCTGACCCATGACGACCTGTCCGACCGCAAGCGCTACCTGAATGCCCGCAGTACCCTGCGCGCACTGGTCGAGCTCAAGGTCATTCCGGTGATCAACGAGAACGACACCGTGGTCACCGACGAAATCCGTTTCGGCGACAACGACACCCTGGCAGCGCTGGTGGCGAATCTGGTCGAGGCGGACTTGCTGGTGATCCTCACGGATCGCGATGGCATGTTCGACGCCGATCCGCGCAACAATCCGGATGCCCAGCTGATTTACGAGGCGCGTGCCGATGATCCGGCGCTCGATGCGGTGGCGGGCGGTACGGGCGGGGCGCTGGGGCGTGGTGGCATGCAGACCAAGCTGCGTGCTGCGCGTCTGGCGGCTCGCTCTGGGGCTCATACCATCATCGTTGGTGGGCGTCTTGAGCGTGTGCTGGATCGCCTCAAGGCGGGCGAGCGCATCGGCACCTTGCTGTCGCCGGAGCGCGGCATGCTGGCGGCACGCAAGCAGTGGCTGGCCGGTCATCTGCAAACCCGTGGCACCCTGGTGCTGGATGCGGGGGCGGTGACGGCGTTGTCCGAGGGTAACAAGAGCTTGCTGCCGGTTGGGGTGAAGCTGGTGCAGGGTAGCTTCCGTCGCGGTGAGATGGTGGTGTGCGTGGCGCCGGACGGTCGTGAGATTGCCCGGGGCCTGGCCAACTACAGTGCGCTGGAAGCACAAAAAATCATCGGTCAGTCGTCTGAGGCGATTGTCGGTTTGTTGGGTTACATGGCGGAGCCGGAACTGGTTCACCGCGATAACCTGATTCTGGTTTGAAGGAATACCTGGATGCGCATGGCAAAAGGATTGTTGGGGCTGCTATTGGCGCTGCCGATGCTGGCTTCGGCCGAGGAGATTGGTCAGGTCTCGACGGTGTTCAAGTTCGTCGGACCAAATGACCGGATCGTGGTCGAGGCTTTTGATGACCCCAAGGTCGAGGGTGTGACCTGCTATCTCTCGCGCGCCAAGACGGGTGGCGTGAAAGGTGGTCTTGGATTGGCTGAGGATCGTGCCGAGGCGTCTATCGCTTGCCGGCAGGTCGGGCCTATCAGCTTCAAGGGCGAGCTCAAGGATGGCGACGAGGTGTTCAAGGAGCGCACATCGCTGGTGTTCAAGACCATGCAGGTGGTGCGCTTCCTCGACAAGAAGCGCAATACGCTGGTGTATCTGGTGTACAGCGATCGCTTGATCGAGGGCAGCCCGCAGAATGCGGTGACGGCGATTCCGATTTTGCCGTGGGCGCACGCTCAGTAATTTCACGCAAATCAAACTGTGGGAGCGGGCTTGCTCGCGATAGCGGATATCCAGCCGGCACAAGTGCTGAATGTTAATCCGTCATCGCGAGCAAGCTCGCTCCCACAGTTTTTTTATGTGCCCATCAAATCGCAGGCAATAAAAAACCGACCCTGAGGTCGGTTTTTTAATGAACGAGTCGCTTAGGCAGCAGCGGCAACGTTCAGGGCCTTGACGTGGCCATTCAGGCGGCTCTTATGACGAGCGGCCTTGTTCTTGTGGATGATGCCTTTATCGGCCATACGGTCGATAACTGGCACAGCCAGAACGTAAGCGGCTTGAGCTTTGGCAGCGTCTTTTGCGTCGATGGCCTTAACTACATTCTTGATGTAGGTACGAACCATGGAACGCAGGCTGGCGTTGTGGCTGCGACGCTTCTCAGCCTGTTTTGCACGTTTTTTGGCGGAAGGTGAGTTGGCCACCGTCGAGCTCCTCGAAAGACTTTTTAGGAAATAGCAAACAAAATAGGCCGCGAATCATGCCGATGAGTTGAAGTCTTGTCAAGGGCGCTTGAAACGTTCCGCTAAGTGGTAGGCGTGGTGCGACGGGATATTTCTTTCCGGCGTGTGACCTGTAAACTCGCGAGCTTTGGCTCTGTGCTGTTGCGGCGCGGAGTATCGCACAAGTAGGCGCGTAGTTCGCCTGCTGTTTATCGACAGGCACAAACTCTTTCCATGAATCTGCTCAAATCGTTGGCCGCCGTCAGCTCTATCACAATGCTTTCCCGGATTCTGGGGTTTGTTCGTGACACCCTCATTGCGCGCGCATTTGGCGCGGGAATGGCGACCGACGCCTTCTTTATCGCCTTCAAATTGCCCAATCTGCTGCGGCGGATCTTTGCCGAGGGGGCGTTTTCCCAGGCGTTCGTGCCGATTCTTGCCGAATATAAAAGCCAGAAGGGTGAAGAGGCGACCCGAACCTTCATTGCCTACGTTTCGGGCCTGCTGACGCTGGTGCTGGCGCTGGTCACGGTGTTGGGCATGATCGCCGCGCCGTGGGTCATCTGGGTGACAGCACCGGGTTTTACCAATACCCCGGAAAAGTTCGAACTGACATCAAGCCTTTTGCGGGTGACCTTTCCCTACATCCTGCTGATTTCCCTGTCGTCGTTGGCCGGCGCGATCCTCAACACCTGGAACCGCTTTTCGGTGCCAGCCTTTGTGCCGACCTTGCTCAACGTCAGCATGATCATCTTTTCGGTGTTTTTGACGCCGTACTTCGACCCGCCGGTGATGGCGCTCGGCTGGGCGGTTCTGGCGGGCGGCCTGGCGCAATTGCTCTATCAGCTGCCGCACCTGAAAAAGATCGGCATGCTGGTGCTGCCGCGCCTGAACCTGCGCGATACCGGTGTCTGGCGCGTCATGAAGCAAATGTTGCCGGCCATTCTCGGGGTGTCGGTGAGTCAGATTTCGCTGATCATCAACACCATTTTTGCCTCGTTCCTGGTCGCCGGTTCAGTATCCTGGATGTATTACGCCGATCGTTTGATGGAGCTGCCATCCGGCGTGCTGGGCGTGGCGCTGGGGACGATTCTGCTGCCGACCCTGGCCAAGACCTATGCCAACAAGGATCGTCACGAGTATTCGCGCATCCTCGACTGGGGCCTGCGCCTGTGCTTCGTCTTGGTGCTGCCTTGCTCCCTGGCATTGGGGATTCTGGCGGAGCCGCTGACGGTTTCACTGTTCCAGTACGGGCAGTTCAATGCGTTTGATGCATCGATGACCCAGCGTGCCCTGATCGCTTATTCGGTCGGTTTGCTCGGAATTATTGTGATCAAAGTGCTGGCCCCTGGCTTTTATGCGCAACAAAACATCCGTACACCGGTAAAAATTGCGATTTTCACCCTGGTGGTCACCCAGCTGTTCAACTTGATGCTGATCGGGCCGCTGGCTCACGCGGGCCTGGCCTTGGCGATCAGTGGCGGCGCCTGCCTCAATGCCGGGTTGTTGTTCTATCAGCTGCGCAGGCAGCAGATGTACCAGCCGCAACCGGGCTGGGCAAAGTTCGGTTTCAAGTTGCTGGTCGCGGTGGCCGTGATGTCCGCGGTACTGTTGGGTGCGATGCATTTCATGCCAGCCTGGGACCAGGGGCACATGCTCGAGCGCTTCTTGCGACTGGGGGCGTTGGTAGCAGCGGGTGTGGTGGCTTATTTCGGCATGTTAGTGTTGATGGGTTTCCGTTTGCGCGACTTCAATCGCAAGGCAATGGAATAGAGGTTCTGGCCTCGATAAGCACGGGCRAGCCGGCGGTTTTGTCGGCTCGATCACTTTGGGTTGCGGTGTTGCCTGTCGTCGGCCGCCGGGTGTGGTTATAATCGACCACTTTATGAGCAAGAAGCGCGTTATGCAGCTGGTTCGAGGCCTCCACAATCTGCGCCCTCAGCATCGGGGCTGTGTCGCCACTATTGGCAACTTTGACGGTGTACACCGTGGCCACCAGGCTATCCTGGCGCGGCTGCGTGAGCGCGCGCTCGAGTTGGGCGTGCCCAGCTGCGTGGTGATTTTCGAGCCGCAACCGCGAGAGTTCTTCGCTCCGGAGACCGCACCGGCCCGTCTGGCCCGCTTGCGGGACAAGCTGCAGCTGCTGGCGGCAGAAGGCGTCGATCGTGTGCTGTGCCTGGCGTTCAACCAGCGCCTGAGCAAGCTCAGCGCCAGCGAGTTCGTCGATACCATTCTGGTGGATGGCCTTGGCGTCCAGCACCTGGAGGTCGGGGATGATTTCCGTTTCGGCTGTGACCGCGCGGGAGATTTCGATTTCCTGCAACAAGCCGGCATCGTTCAGGGCTTTACCGTCGAGGCGGCGCAAACCGTTGAACTGGACGGTATTCGCGTCAGCAGCACTCAGGTCCGCAATGCGCTGGCCGCAGCTGATTTTGCCTTGGCCGAGCGACTGCTAGGCCGGCCGTTCCAGATTACCGGGCGGGTGCTGCACGGCCAGAAGCTGGCTCGCCAGTTGGGTACGCCCACGGCCAACATACAACTCAAGCGCCGTCGCGTTCCGCTTTCCGGGGTTTACCTGGTCAACGTCGACATCGACGGCAAGACCTGGCCAGGCGTCGCCAACATCGGCGTGCGGCCAACGGTACAAGGTGATGGCAAGGCCCACCTTGAAATACATCTTTTGGATTTTGCCGGCGATCTGTATGACCGGCGTTTAACGGTGGTTTTCCACCACAAGCTGCGTGAAGAGCAGCGTTTCGCCTCTCTGGAGGCGCTGAAAACGGCGATCAATGCGGATGTCGCCACCGCCCGTGCACTAGCCGCACCTAGCGCCCATCGCTAATGAAGAGCCTTAAATGACCGACTATAAAGCCACGCTAAACCTTCCGGACACCGCCTTCCCAATGAAGGCCGGCCTGCCACAGCGCGAACCGCAAATCCTGCAGCGCTGGGACAGTATTGGCCTGTACGGAAAGTTGCGCGAGATTGGCAAGGATCGTCCGAAGTTCGTCCTGCACGACGGCCCTCCGTACGCCAACGGCTCGATTCACATCGGTCATGCGCTGAACAAGATTCTCAAGGACATGATCATCCGCTCGAAGACCCTGTCGGGTTTCGACGCGCCTTATGTTCCGGGCTGGGACTGCCACGGCCTGCCGATCGAGCACAAAGTCGAAGTGACCCACGGCAAGAACCTGGGCGCGGACAAGACCCGCGAACTGTGCCGGGCCTACGCCACCGAGCAGATCGAAGGCCAGAAGTCCGAGTTCATCCGTCTGGGCGTGCTGGGCGACTTCGCCAACCCGTACAAAACCATGGATTTCAAGAACGAGGCCGGTGAAATCCGTGCCCTCGCCGAAATCGTCAAGGGCGGTTTCGTGTTCAAGGGCTTGAAGCCTGTGAACTGGTGCTTCGATTGCGGTTCGGCCCTGGCTGAAGCGGAAGTCGAGTACGAAAACAAAAAATCCTCGACCATCGACGTGGCCTTCCCGATTGCCGACGAAGCCAGGCTGGCTGCTGCATTCGGTCTGCCAACCCTGGGCAAACCGGCTTCGATCGTGATCTGGACCACCACCCCGTGGACCATCCCGGCCAACCAGGCGCTGAACGTTCACCCGGAATTCAACTACGCCCTGGTCGACGTCGGCGACAAGCTGCTGGTGTTGGCTGAAGAGCTGGTCGAGTCGTGCCTGGCGCGCTACTCGCTGGAAGGTTCGGTCATCGCGACCACCACCGGTAAAGCGCTGGAACTGATCAACTTCCGTCACCCGTTCTACGACCGTCTGTCGCCGGTTTACCTGGCCGACTACGTTGAACTGGGCGCCGGCACCGGCGTGGTTCACTCTTCGCCAGCCTACGGCGTGGACGACTTCGTGACCTGCAAGAAGTACGGCATGGTCAACGACGACATCCTCAACCCGGTACAAAGCAACGGCGTTTACGTGCCGTCGCTGGAATTCTTCGGCGGCCAGTTCATCTGGAAGGCCAACCCGGCCATCGTCGACAAGCTGACCGAAGTCGGTGCGCTGCTGCACACCACCATCATCGAACACAGCTACATGCACTGCTGGCGCCACAAGACCCCGCTGATCTACCGCGCCACCGCGCAGTGGTTCATCGGCATGGACAAGCAGCCGACCACCGGCGACACCCTGCGCCAGCGTTCGCTCAAGGCCATCGAAGAGACCCGGTTCGTTCCAGCCTGGGGCCAGGCGCGCCTGCACTCAATGATCGCCAACCGTCCGGACTGGTGCATTTCCCGTCAGCGTAACTGGGGCGTGCCGATCCCGTTCTTCCTGAACAAGGAAAGCGGCGAGCTGCACCCACGTACCGTGGAGCTGATGGAGGAAGTCGCCAAGCGCGTCGAAGTCGAAGGCATCGAGGCCTGGTTCAAGCTGGACGCCGCCGAGCTGCTGGGCGATGAAGCGCCGCAGTACGACAAGATCAGCGACACCCTGGACGTCTGGTTCGACTCGGGCACCACGCACTGGCACGTTCTGCGCGGTTCGCACCCGATGGGCCACGAAACCGGTCCACGCGCCGACCTGTACCTGGAAGGCTCGGACCAGCACCGYGGCTGGTTCCACTCGTCGCTGCTGACCGGTTGCGCCATCGACAACCACGCACCGTATCGCGAGCTGCTGACTCACGGCTTCACTGTCGACGAGTCCGGCCGCAAGATGTCCAAGTCCCTGGGCAACGTGATTGCGCCACAGAAAGTCAACGACACCCTGGGTGCCGACATCATGCGTCTGTGGGTCGCTTCGACCGACTATTCGGGCGAAATGGCGGTTTCCGAGCAGATCCTGCAACGCAGTGCGGACGCCTACCGGCGTATCCGTAACACCGCGCGCTTCCTGCTTTCGAACCTGACCGGCTTCAACCCGGCCACCGACCTGCTGCCGGCCGAAGACATGCTGGCACTGGACCGGTGGGCCGTGGACCGTACCCTGCTGCTGCAACGCGAGTTGCAAGAGCACTACGGCGAGTACCGCTTCTGGAACGTGTACTCGAAGATCCACAACTTCTGCGTGCAGGAGCTGGGCGGCTTCTATCTCGACATCATCAAGGACCGCCAGTACACCACTGGTGCCGACAGCAAGGCCCGCCGTTCGTGCCAGACCGCGCTGTTCCACATCTGTGAAGCGCTGGTGCGCTGGATCGCGCCGATCCTGGCGTTCACCGCCGACGAACTGTGGCAGTACCTGCCGGGCGAGCGTAACGAGTCCGTCATGCTCAACACCTGGTACGAAGGCCTGAGCGAACTGCCGGAAGGCTTCGAGCTGGGTCGCGCCTACTGGGAGCGCATCATGGAAGTGAAGGTTGCGGTCAACAAAGAGATGGAAATCCAGCGCGCAGCCAAGGCTGTCGGTGGCAACCTTCAAGCCGAAGTGACGCTGTTCGCCGAAGACGCGCTGACCGCCGACCTGGCCAAGCTCAGCAACGAACTGCGCTTCGTGCTGATCACTTCGACCGCCAGTGTCGCGCCATTGGCGCAGGCACCGGCCGATGCCGTGGTCACCGAAGTCAGCGGCCTGAAGCTGAAGATCGTCAAGTCGGCCCACGCCAAATGCGCCCGTTGCTGGCACTGCCGTGAAGACGTCGGCGTGAACCCGGAGCATCCGGAAATCTGCGGTCGTTGCGTGGATAACATCAGCGGCGCTGGCGAGGTTCGTCACTATGCCTAATGCTGTTGGCCGTTTCGGACGGCTGAGCTGGCTCTGGTTGAGTTTGCTGGTTCTGGTCATCGACCAGGCCAGCAAGTTCTACTTCGAAGGCAAGCTCCAGATGTACCAGCAGATCGTGATCATCCCCGATTACTTCAGCTGGACCCTGGCCTACAACACTGGCGCGGCCTTCAGCTTTCTGGCTGACAGCTCCGGCTGGCAGCGCTGGTTGTTCGCATTGATCGCTGTCGTGGTCAGTGCGGTGCTGGTGGTTTGGCTCAAGCGTCTGGGGCGTAACGAGACCTGGCTGGCGGTTGCGCTGGCACTGGTGCTCGGCGGGGCGCTGGGCAATCTGTATGACCGCATTGCCTTGGGCCATGTGATCGATTTCATTCTGGTGCATTGGCAGAACCGCTGGTATTTCCCGGCGTTCAACTTTGCCGACAGTGCAATCACTGTAGGCGCTGTCATGCTGGCACTGGATATGTTCAAAAGTAAAAAGACCGGAGAAGCCGTTCATGACTGAACAGGTATTGGTTGAGCAACGCATCGGCCAGAACACGGAAGTCACCTTGCATTTCGCATTGCGCCTGGAGAACGGCGACACGGTGGACAGCACCTTCGACAAATCCCCGGCGACTTTCAAGGTCGGTGACGGCAACCTGTTGCCAGGTTTCGAAGCGGCCCTGTTCGGTTTCAAGGCCGGTGACAAGCGTACGCTGAGCATCGAGCCGGAAAACGCCTTCGGCCAGCCTAACCCGCAAAACGTGCAGGTTATCCCGCGCTCGCAGTTCCAGGACATGGAGCTGTCGCAAGGTTTGCTGGTGATCTTCAACGATGCGGCCAATACTGAATTGCCGGGTGTGGTTAAAGAGTTCGACGATGCGCAAGTGACCGTCGACTTCAACCACCCGCTGGCAGGCAAGACACTGACCTTTGACGTGGAAATCATTTCCGTCAAAGCGCTGTAAGGCATCATGGGGCAGCTACTGTTGCCACCTGACCCTGTGGGAGCGAGCTTGCTCGCGATGAGTGCCTGACATTCAATATTGATATTGACTGACACACCGCCATCGCGAGCAAGCTTCGGGCCGCCGATCTACGTGCGCCATGAAGTGGTTCACAATAAATTTGTCGTCGAAGACCTGCGCTCCCGTGGTGCGATTTTCGTCGAAGAGCTGGACCAGGTGCCGGACGACGTCATCGTGATCTTCAGCGCCCACGGCGTTTCCCAGGCTGTGCGCAGCGAAGCGTCTGGTCGTGGGCTCAAAGTGTTCGATGCCACCTGCCCACTGGTGACCAAAGTCCACATCGAAGTGGCGCGCTACAGTCGTGACGGCCGTGAGTGCATTCTCATCGGCCACGCCGGTCACCCGGAAGTCGAGGGCACCATGGGCCAGTACGATGCCAGCAATGGCGGCGCGATCTACCTGGTTGAAGACGAGAAAGATGTCGCGGCCTTGCAGGTGAACAACCCCGAAACGCTCGCCTTCGTGACCCAGACCACATTGTCGATGGACGATACCAGCCGCGTTATCGATGCTCTGCGTTCGCGCTTCCCGGCCATCGGTGGGCCGCGCAAGGACGACATTTGCTACGCCACGCAAAACCGTCAGGACGCGGTCAAGCAACTGGCCGACGAGTGCGATGTGGTGCTGGTGGTCGGCAGCCCGAACAGCTCCAACTCCAATCGCTTGCGCGAACTGGCAGAACGCATGTCCACTCCGGCCTACCTGATCGACGGTGCCGAAGACCTGCAAAAGAGCTGGTTCGAAGGCGTCGAACGTATCGGCATCACTGCTGGCGCATCTGCCCCGGAAGTCCTGGTGCGCGGCGTGATTCAGCAGTTGCAGGCCTGGGGTGCCACGGGTGCCGATGAGCTGGCTGGTCGCGAGGAGAACATCACGTTCTCGATGCCAAAAGAACTGCGCGTTCGCTCGTTGCTCTGAATTTTTTCCTTTCTTCGCATAACGCCTGCTCAGCCTTGTCGGCGCGCAGGCTGACGCGACCGGTCCGTGCCAACACCACTTGATGTTGGCTCACCGGTTCGCGAACTGCGCAAATGTGTAATGTCCCTCCAAACAGTGGCTCGCCCTGACCTCTGAATCGTATAAAGCTTCCGACCGGTCCGTTCCCCACTATCGACACTCGTGCGCCGCTCTGGCGTTCGGCCAGCAGCGGATTGTTGCTGTCCATGTCCCCCTTGCCGCTGATATCCAGAATGATTCGCCAGCCCTGGCTCCAGTCTCCATTGATGCCGTGAATCACCACGGCCTGGTTGCGGACGATGGCTTCGGTCCGGGCGGTGCGAATGCCACTGAAAAGAGCCTGTGCCGCTTGCTCTCTTTGGTTCGACTCGATCAGCGTTGCGAACGCCGGAGTAACCAGATGCAGAACAATTCCTGTAATTGCCAGTCCCATGAGCAGTTCGATCAGGCTGAAGCCTTGTTGCCGCATGACATTTCCCTCCGTGGCGTGCTGTGGCTCGCGCAATCCGTGCGCGAGAAATGGCAACGCACAGCATCGTTCGAACGTTGTGCTGCGCAACAGCAGGTATAGCCGAAGGAAACAGAAGGACCCGATGGAGCATCGTACAAAAGGTTTCACGCTGATCGAGTTGCTGGTCGCGCTCGCGATTCTTCTGATCCTGCTGACTATGGCCGTCCCGGCGTTTACTCGCTCGACGCAAACAACCAGGGCTGATACCGAAATCGCTGACCTGCGACGTGCCCTGAATTTTGCCCGGCTCGAAGCCATCGATCGGGGCAATGCAACACGGGTGCGCCCGACGGCCGGCGGGGATGTCTGGAGTGGGGAACTGACGATTTACGACGGTACTGGCACTTTGGCCAATGTATTACGGGTTGTTCCGGCGATGAGCAGCGGCACAACTCTGGCGCTAACCTCAGGCGTCACTGCCATCGATTTCAACAGTATGGGCGGATTGTCATCACCGTCCTCGGAGGTGGTGATCAGCTATGGGCGGGGAGCACAAGGCAGGACGCTGACCGTGTGTTTGAACGGACGAATTCTATTGGGTGGAAGTTGCGGATGAGGGCATGGAGGCAAGGCACGCAGCAGGGCATGACGCTGGTCGAAGTCCTGGTGGCGTTAGTCATTTTGGGAGTGGGGTTGCTGGGCGCAGCGGCGTTTCAGCTCAATGCGCTGAAGTACACGGACAGCGCGCGCATGACCAGTCAGGCCAGTTTTATCGCTTACGACATGATGGACCGCATTCGCGCCAATGCCGCTGCGGACTACACCATTGCGCCTCCGGCTTCGGGCAATCCGGACGTTACCCGGGATCAGGACCTGTTTGACTTCAACGCCAACATTGTCAGCTCGCTCGGCGCCACCGCAACGGGCAGTGTCACCGTCAATCAGCAGGTGTACACCATCACGATTACCTGGGACGACTCACGGGCTGCGAATGCTGCCGATTCGCGGCGCAGCTTCGTCCTGAGCAGTCGCGCGGCCATTGATCCGGTGGTGATCCCGTGAGTCGCTGCAGCAGAGGTTTTAGCCTGGTCGAGTTGCTGATCGCCCTGGCATTGAGCCTGATCGTGGTGCTGGGCGTGGTGCAGGTTTTCATCGCGGCCAAGAACACTTATCTCAGCCAGAACGCGGCCGCGAACATGCAGGAGGACGCACGTTTCGTGCTGAGCAAAATGATTCAGGAAGTTCGCATGGTCGGGATGTTCGGTTGCCTGGAAACGATCACCGATTCAAGTGAGAAAGGTGATTTCCATGCCAGTCAGCTAACGCCGATTCGTTGGGACAACGGCGGCCGCCAGTTGGCGCTGGTTACGGCGGATGTCGGCGGCAATGGCGGCAAGCCGGACTGGACCGTGCTTTCCGATTGTCGAACCCATTCGACGGCCTACAGTGAAGGCCGGACGCCAGTGGCAGGGCAACTGGCATTTCCGATCCGACGGCTGATTTACAGCTTCAGCAACGACCAACTGTTGATGAAAGGCGGGGCCGCAGCACCTCAGGTATTGGTGGATAACGTCAGCGCTTTTGACGTGAGCTTTGGCCTGGCCAGCACGGCCACTGATCTGGCTGCTTCGCGCTACGGCAGCAATCCGCCGGACCCCGCGCTGATTCGTAGCGTTCGCCTGAGTCTGACCCTCTTCGATCCGAACCACCGGGTGAGCGATCAAACCTTCAACGTGGTTGCCGCTCTGCGCAACCGCTTACCATGAGGGAGTGCCATTGAATCGTTCTCTCATGACGTATTACACCCAGCGCGGCATGGCATTGCTCGTCAGTCTGGTGTTCTTGCTCCTGCTGACATTGATTGGCCTTTCATCGATGCAGAGTGCGACCCTGCAGGAAAAAATGGCCGGTAGCGTCGCCCTGCGCAACCAGTCGTTTCAGAGCGCCGAGGCAGCATTGCGGGTGGGCGAGAGTGGAGTACAGCGGGAAAATTATGCGCTACCTGTTTGTAGCGGCCTCGTTCAATGTGCACCACCGTCCGAGTCCTCGACTATTACCGCTGCCGGTTTCAACGCTTCTTCCGGAGTGACCTGGATTGCATCGGGCAACGGTTTTTATGGCGTGCAAAACATCGGTGTCAGCCGGGGTGCGGTGAATGTGCCAATCAATACCCCGGCGACCTTGTATCGGGTAACGGCAGTTGGCATCGCGGGTCATTCGCGCAGTGTGGTGGAGAGTATCTATGCGAAGTACTGAGCGACCTGTCAGGTTATGGTCACACCTGTTCGGTGTCCTGGTCGCGCTTGACCTGTCGATGTCGGCGCACGCAGCCACGCCAGCGGATTCGCCAGCGCTGAACCGGCCAACCTGTCTGGCGAATGGTAACTGGTACGGTTTTTACCACAGTAATCAGGGGTTGAAAGCCGTCTGCCTGAAGCTGCCCGATGCGATCAGCGTTAAGATGCTCGACAGCAACGACGATGGAGTGGTCGACAACAGCGATGCGCTCTCTGATGGAGTGATCTTTATCGGAGAGCATTCGACCCAGGACGCCAGCGGCAATGGCGGGGTCGTGAACGATTCCACTGGTGACGATATTCCGGGGATGGAAAAATCCGGCGGCAGCCGTCGCATCATGTGGCGACAAATACAGTGAGTGAGAGTTGATGCATGCGTAGTTCCAACCGCGGTTTTACCCTGATCGAAATCATGATCGTGATTGCGATCATCGGTATCGTCATGACCATTGCTGCACCGAGTCTCACCGAATACCTGAACAAGGGCCGTCGCGCAGAAGTAGCCGGTCTGCTCTCGGAGCAGGCGCAACTACTGGAGCGCTTCTACTCGCAGAAAAATGTCTACACCGATGCGACGGGCCTCAGTGCCGGCAATGATTACTACAGCATCACACCGACCCTGACCGACCAGACCTTTCTGCTGACGGCGGTACGCAAGGCTGACTCGAGCATGGCCACTGACAAGTGCGGTGATCTGACCATCACCAACACCGGTGTGCTCGGTATGGTCAACGCGAAATCCGGCCTGACCAGCAAAGACTGCTGGGGGCGCTGAGTTTCTTTTCGGGTGCCTTTTGCACCCTCTGTCTATTTAACGATTGGATCAGAACATGACCAGGCAACAGCAAGTGGTGATTGTCGGCGGTGGGGTGATTGGATTGCTGACGGCTTTCAATCTCGCCTCCGAAGTGCAAAGCGTTGTGCTGCTGGATCGCTCGAGCGTCGGCCAGGAATCGTCCTGGGCCGGTGGCGGCATCGTTTCGCCGCTTTACCCGTGGCGCTACAGCCCGGCGGTCACCGCGTTGGCTCACTGGTCCCAGGACTTTTATCCACAGCTGGGCGAGCGCTTGTTTGCCGCCACCGGCGTTGATCCTGAAGTGCACACCACCGGTCTGTACTGGCTGGATCTGGATGACGAGGCTGAAGCCCTGGCATGGGCCGCCCGGGAAAGTCGCCCGCTTAGCGCGGTGGATATTTCGGCAGCACACGACGCCGTGCCGGTGCTGGGCAGTGGTTTTTCCCGGGCGATCTATATGGCCGACGTCGCCAACGTGCGTAATCCGCGTCTGGTGAAGTCACTCAAGGCCGCGTTGCTGGCGCTGCCGAACGTGACGATCCATGAGCAGTGCGAAGTCAGCGGGTTTGTTCGTGACGGCAACAAAGTGGTCGGCGTGCAGACCTCCACAGGTACTGTCTCGGGCGATCAAGTTGTCCTGACGGCGGGGGCATGGAGCGGTGATCTGCTCAAGCTTCTTGATCTGACGCTGCCGGTCGAGCCTGTGAAAGGGCAGATGATTCTCTACAAGTGTGCGGCGGATTTCCTGCCGAGCATGGTCCTGGCCAAGGGCCGTTATGCGATTCCCCGGCGCGACGGGCACATACTKATCGGCAGTACGCTGGAGCATGAGGGCTATGACAAGACGCCGACCGGGTCGGCACTGGAAAGCCTGAAGGCGTCCGCGGTGGAGTTGATCCCGGCGCTGGCTGAAGCCGAAGTGGTGGGGCATTGGGCCGGATTGCGCCCGGGCTCACCCGAGGGCATTCCTTACATCGGCCCGGTGCCGGGGTTTGACGGGCTCTGGCTCAACTGCGGGCATTACCGTAACGGGCTGGTGCTGGCGCCGGCGTCATGCCAGCTGTTTGCCGATGTGATGCTGGGCCGGGCGCCGATTATCGATCCGGCGCCTTATGCGCCTGCCGGGCGGCTCTGACTGCCGGGCAGTTGTTATTTGTCAGATCGCCATCGCGAGCCTGCTCGCGATGGGGCGTCAATCCAGTCCCAGCTTTTTCAGCCTGTAGCGCATCGACCTGAATGAAAGATTCAACCGTTGAGCCGCCGCCGTGCGGTTCCAGCGGGTTTCCTCCAGGGCCTGGAGCAGCAGTTGGCGTTCGACGTTTTCAAGGTAGGCTTCCAGATTGTCGATCCGGGTCAGGTCCGGCACGCCACCCTCAGCCCCAAGGTTGCCTTCAGCCAGGCGCAGGTCACCGGCTTCGATCTGTTTGTTCTCACACAAGGTGTGCGCCCGTTCGAGCATGTTTTCCAGTTCCCGCACATTGCCCGGGAAGCGATAGCTTTTCAACGCTTCGAGGGCTTGGGGGTGGAGTCTCGCCACCGGTTGACCGGTATCGGCGGCCAGGCGCTTGAGTATGTGACTGGCTAGCATTTCGATATCATCGCGACGCTCGCGCAAGGGCGGCACCCGGAGTTCGATCACGTTCAAGCGGTAGTAAAGATCATGACGAAATCGGCCGGCGGCGACTTCGGCGCCAAGGTCCTTGTGCGTGGCGCAGAGAATGCGCACATCTACCGCCTCTTCCTGCTGCCCGCCGACGCTGCGTACGGCTTTCTCCTGAATCGCACGCAGCAGTTTGACTTGCATGGCCAGCGGCAGGTCGGCCACTTCGTCGAGGAGCAGGGTGCCGCCGTGAGCAGTCTGGAACAGGCCGGGTTTGTCATCGATGGCGCCGCTGAAACTGCCTTTGCGATGACCGAAAAACTCGCTCTCCAGCAGCTCCGAAGGAATTGCCGCGCAGTTGATCGCAATGAACGGCTGATTGGCGCGCGGGCTTTGATCGTGGATCAGGCGCGCGACCAGCTCCTTGCCGCTGCCGGACTCTCCGCCGATGTATACCGTCGCATGGCTGCTGGCCAGTTTGGTGATGTGTTTGCGCAGGTTGCGCATGGGCAATGAGTCGCCCAGCAAGCGACGATCGATACCGACCCCGCGGGCAGGAACCAGCAGGGCGCTGGTAACCAGTTCACGCAGGCGCGTAAGGTCCACCGGCTTGGTCAGGAAGTCGAATGCCCCGGCCTTGAGCACATTGATCGCGGTTTCGAGGCTGGCATAGGCGGTGATCATCGCCACCTGGACCTGAGGGTGACGTTGCTGGATGTGCTGCACCAACTCCAGGCCGGTACCGTCCGGCAACTGCATGTCGGTCAGGCATAGATCGAAGGTTTCGCGATTTAGCAGGGATTGCGCTTCACCGATGTTGCGGGCGTTGAACGTCTCCAGTTTCATCCTTCCCAGGGTGATTTCCAGGAGTTCGCGAATGTCCGGTTCGTCATCGACGATCAAGACTTTTTGTCGTGGTCTCGTGTTCAACGTGGGTTCCGTCCGTGAGCATAGGTAATGCAAAAGCAGCCGCTTTCCTGGCGTGCCTTGAAGTCTAGGCGGGACAGAATGCTTTCGCCCGGCTGGCCGGACAGATGAGGCCCCAGGCCCTTGATATGGGGGGCGGGGGCTTCATTATCGAGTATTTCCAGTGATTTCAGGTCAAGCCTTAGCGGCGACAGTTGCTCGCGGCACAGCAAGTGCAGGACGTTTTCGAATACCCGGTTCATTCGCAGAGAGTGATCTTGAATAATCTGCGTCAGACGTCGATCGATGCCTTTCAGTTCCTTGGGGCGCGCGATAGTTCTCAATCGGTCGCCATTTCGGGTGAGGTGTCAGCGGCCTCTGGAATCTTTGTCTTGCTCGAGATGAGCCTGGCTGCAATACCATTGCTGGTCCAGTCTCAGTGCGCGGTCGCGCGGCAGGTGAACGCCACAATGGGCGCAACGGACCATAGGTGCCGCTTCCCGTTCGGCAGGGGGCTTGGGGGTGGAAGCCTGCCCCTTGAGTTTGCGCCAGAACCATACTGCAGCGGCAATCAGGGCAATCCAGAACAATAAACGAAGCATGGTGAGCTGCTTTTCGAATGATGATCCGGCAGTTTAGCCAAGGACCTGTCAGGCGCACAGTGTAATAAATCGCTGAAATAAAAAAGGGAGACTCGAAAGTCTCCCTTTTTGTACAACCCTAGGTATCAGTCGAACACGCCGAAAGTCATGTAGCTGAACCACGAGCGGTCGCTGTTGTTGCCTTGCGCTTCGTGATTTTCTTCTTCGATCACGTCGCCATTGCCGTCTTTAGGCTTGAGCTCGCTCGGGATCGCGTCCTTGGCGTCCTGGAACTGCCTCTGTACGTCCTGGTTGGCGCGGGTTTCGCCCGGTGGCAGTGGCGGACGGGACTCGATCAGGCCCAGGGTCGCTTTGCTCAGCCACGAACGGTTGTCGGCTTCGGCCACGGTCGGTACGAATTGACCGTCCACCAGTGTCGGGTGGTTCGGGTAGTTGAGCTTCAGGGTTTCCAGGCTGGTGGCCGCCAGTTCGTCCAGGTGCAGGCGCTGGTAGGACTCGGTCATCACCGCCAGGCCGTCGCCGACCGAAGGGGTTTCCTGGAAGTTTTCCACTACGTAACGACCGCGGTTCGCGGCGGCGACATAGGCTTGACGGGTCAGGTAATAGTCGGCCACGTGAATTTCGTAGGCCGCCAGCAGGTTGCGCAGATAAATCATGCGCTGCTTGGCGTCTGGCGAGTAGCGGCTGTTCGGGAAGCGGCTGGTCAGCTGGGCGAACTCGTTATAGGAGTCGCGGGCGGCGCCCGGGTCACGCTTGGTCATGTCCAGCGGCAGGAAACGCGACAGCAGGCCGACGTCCTGGTCGAAGGAAGTCAGGCCCTTGAGGTAGTAGGCATAATCGACGTTCGGATGCTGTGGGTGCAGGCGAATGAAGCGCTCAGCAGCGGACTTGGCCGCTTCTGGCTCGGTATTCTTGTAGTTGGCGTAGATGAGCTCGAGTTGCGCCTGGTCGGCATAGCGACCGAACGGATAACGCGATTCCAGAGCCTTCAGCTTGGCGATGGCACTGGTGTAGCTACTGTTGTCCAGGTCTTTTTGAGCCTGTTGGTACAGCTCGACTTCACTGAGGTTTTCGTCTACGACTTCCTTCGATGAGCAAGCAGCGGTCAATGCGAGGATGGCGATCAGCAGCAGGTGTTTCACTTGCATGGCGGCTTGCGTCCCTATGACGGCCGCTGTCTTGGGCGTGGCCGTCCTGTTATGATGAGCGCCCCGTTGAATAGCCTCGGGGCAAAAGACGCCGTATTTAACCACAAGCGCGCAGCCGAAACCAAAGGCTGTGCCGACGCCTAGTCTGAGCATGTCCGATAAAATTGAACTTCGCGCAGAGGTGCCGTCCGAATTGGGCGGCCAACGCCTCGATCAAGTCGCCGCACAACTATTCGCTGAGCACTCGCGCTCGCGCCTTTCCGCCTGGATCAAAGACGGCCGCCTGACTGTGGATGGGGCGGTTATCCGCCCGCGAGACATCGTTCACGGTGGCGCCATCCTTGAGCTGACTGCCGAGCAGGAAGCTCAGGGCGAATGGGTCGCTCAAGACATTGCCCTGGACATCGTCTATGAAGACGACGACATCCTGGTGATCAACAAGCCTGCGGGCCTGGTGGTGCACCCGGCTGCCGGTCACGCCGACGGCACCTTGCTCAACGCCTTGCTGCACCACGTGCCGGACATCATCAATGTGCCCCGCGCCGGTATTGTGCATCGCCTGGACAAGGACACCACCGGTCTGATGGTGGTGGCCAAGACCATTCAAGCGCAGACGCAGCTGGTTACACAGTTGCAGAGCCGTAGCGTCAGCCGGATCTACGAATGCATCGTGATTGGTGTGGTGACCGCTGGCGGCAAGATCAACGCGCCGATCGGTCGTCACGGCCAGCAGCGCCAGCGCATGGCCGTGATGGAAGGTGGCAAGCAAGCCGTCAGCCATTACCGCGTGCTCGAGCGCTTCCGCTCCCACACTCACGTGCGGGTGAAGCTGGAAACCGGTCGTACGCACCAGATTCGCGTGCACATGGCGCACATCAACTACCCGTTGGTCGGAGATCCTGCCTACGGTGGTCGTTTCCGGATTCCGCCGGCCGCCAACCCAACCATGGTCGAATCCCTGAAAAACTTCCCGCGTCAGGCGCTGCATGCGCGTTTCCTGGAACTGGATCATCCGACCACCGGTAAGCGCATGAGCTGGGAATCGCCGTTGCCGGAAGATTTCGTCTGGCTGCTGACCCTGCTCAAACAAGACCGCGAGGCGTTCATCGGATGAGTGACTGGCTGATTCCTGACTGGCCCGCGCCGGCCGGGGTCAAAGCCTGTGTGACCACCCGTGCGGGCGGCGTCAGTGTGGCGCCGTTCGACAGCCTCAACCTCGGCGATCACGTCGACGACAGCCCTGAAGCTGTTGCCGAGAATCGCCGTCGTCTTACCGATCATTTCTCCATTCAGCCGGCCTGGCTGCAGCAGGTCCACGGCATTGTCGTGGCTCATGCCGATCCGGGGCGGGTGGACACGGCTGATGCCAGTTGGACATCAACGCCGGGCGTCGCCTGCGCAGCGATGACCGCCGATTGCCTGCCCGCGCTGTTTTGCGACCGTGCCGGGACGCGTGTCGCGGCAGCCCATGCCGGTTGGCGCGGGTTGGCGGCGGGTGTGCTGGAAGCCACGCTCGACAGCCTGGCCGTGCCGTCCGCCGAAGTATTGGTGTGGCTCGGCCCGGCCATCGGTCCGCAAGCCTTTGAAGTCGGCCCGGAGGTGCGTGAAACCTTCGTTCAGCAGTTGCCGCAGGCGGCAGAAGCCTTTGTGCCGAGTCAAAACGCCGGCAAGTTCATGGCTGACATCTATATGCTGGCACGTCTGCGTCTGGCTGCTCGCGGTGTCACGGCCGTCTACGGGGGCGGTTTCTGCACCGTAACCGACCCACGCTTCTTTTCTTACCGCCGCAGTCCTCGCACTGGTCGGTTTGCCTCCCTGGTTTGGCTCGAACGCTAGACTTGTCTGACCTGCATCAACGTCACGACGCTTGAAACTCCCAGAATCGACCGCATCTATTGTGGTATCTGGCAGGTTTCTTCATTCAGGATGTTTTATAGGTCCGGCCTGCTCAAAAGGAAGGTGACCCATGCGTATAGACCGTTTAACCAGCAAATTGCAGTTAGCGTTGTCCGATGCCCAATCCCTGGCTGTCGGCCACGATCATCCGGCCATTGAACCGGCGCACTTGATGCAAGCCTTGCTCGAGCAGCAGGGCGGCTCGATCAAGCCCCTGTTGATGCAGGTGGGCTTCGACGTCAACAGCCTGCGTAAAGAGCTGACCAAAGAACTCGACCAGCTACCGAAAATCCAGAATCCGACCGGCGACGTTAATATGTCGCAGGATCTGGCGCGCCTGCTCAACCAGGCCGATCGTCTGGCGCAGCAGAAAGGCGACCAGTTCATCTCCAGTGAGTTGGTGCTGCTCGCTGCCATGGACGAGAACAGCAAGCTCGGCAAGCTGTTGCTCGGTCAGGGCGTGAGCAAGAAAGCCCTGGAAAACGCGATCAACAACCTGCGTGGTGGCGAGGCCGTCAACGACCCGAACCACGAGGAAGCACGCCAGGCCCTGGACAAGTACACCGTCGACCTGACCAAGCGCGCCGAAGACGGCAAGCTCGATCCGGTGATCGGCCGTGACGATGAAATTCGCCGGACCATCCAGGTGCTGCAACGTCGTACCAAGAACAACCCGGTGCTGATCGGTGAGCCTGGCGTGGGTAAAACCGCCATCGCCGAAGGCCTGGCCCAGCGCATCATCAATGGCGAAGTGCCGGATGGCCTCAAGGGCAAGCGCCTGTTGTCCCTGGACATGGGGGCGCTGATTGCCGGTGCCAAGTATCGCGGTGAGTTCGAAGAACGGCTCAAGGCGTTGCTCAACGAGCTGTCGAAGCAGGAAGGGCAGATCATTCTGTTCATCGACGAACTGCATACCATGGTCGGCGCCGGCAAGGGCGAAGGCTCGATGGATGCGGGCAACATGCTCAAGCCGGCACTGGCCCGCGGTGAACTGCACTGCGTGGGTGCCACCACGCTCAACGAATACCGCCAATACATAGAGAAGGACGCCGCTCTCGAGCGACGCTTCCAGAAAGTGCTGGTGGACGAGCCGAGCGAAGAAGACACCATCGCCATCTTGCGTGGCCTGAAAGAGCGTTATGAGGTTCACCACAAGGTGGCCATCACTGACGGCGCGATCATTGCCGCGGCCAAGCTCAGCCATCGCTACATCACTGACCGTCAGTTGCCGGACAAGGCCATCGACCTGATCGACGAAGCCGCCAGCCGCATCCGCATGGAGATCGACTCCAAACCGGAAGTGCTGGACCGTCTGGAGCGTCGCCTGATTCAACTTAAGGTGGAATCCCAGGCGCTGAAGAAAGAAAGCGATGACGCGGCGAAGAAGCGTCTGGAAAAATTGCAGGAAGAAATCGCTCGTCATGAGCGTGAGTACTCGGATCTCGAAGAAATCTGGAACTCGGAAAAAGCCGAAGTCCAGGGTTCGGCGCAGATCCAGCAGAAAATCGAGCAGTCCCGTCAGGAGCTGGAAGCGGCCCGCCGCAAGGGCGACCTGAACCGTATGGCGGAGTTGCAGTACGGGGTGATCCCGGACCTGGAGCGCAGCCTGCAAATGGTCGACCAGCATGGCAAACCCGAAAACCAGCTGCTGCGCAGCAAGGTGACCGAAGAAGAGATCGCCGAAGTCGTGTCGAAGTGGACCGGTATCCCGGTATCGAAGATGCTCGAAGGCGAGCGCGAAAAACTGATGAAGATGGAAAGCCTGTTGCACCAGCGTGTGATTGGCCAGGACGAAGCGGTCGTGGCGGTTTCCAATGCGGTGCGGCGTTCGCGTGCCGGGTTGTCCGACCCGAATCGCCCGAGCGGCTCGTTCATGTTCCTCGGCCCGACCGGTGTCGGTAAAACCGAGCTGTGCAAGGCGCTGGCCGAATTCCTCTTCGATACTGAAGAGGCGATGGTGCGGATCGACATGTCCGAGTTCATGGAGAAACATTCCGTGGCTCGCCTGATTGGTGCTCCTCCAGGCTATGTAGGCTATGAGGAGGGCGGTTATCTGACCGAGGCGGTGCGTCGCAAGCCTTACTCGGTGATCCTGCTGGACGAGGTCGAGAAGGCGCATCCGGATGTGTTCAACATCTTGCTGCAAGTGCTCGAAGACGGGCGCCTGACCGACAGCCATGGCCGTACGGTGGATTTCAAGAACACCGTGATTGTCATGACGTCCAACCTGGGCTCGGTGCAGATCCAGGAACTGGTCGGTGATCGTGAGGCGCAGCGTGCAGCGGTGATGGATGCGATTTCCAGCCACTTCCGGCCGGAGTTCATCAACCGGGTCGACGAAGTGGTGATCTTCGAGCCATTGGCGCGGGATCAGATCGCCGGCATTACCGAGATCCAGTTGGGTCGTCTGCGTAGCCGCCTGACCGAGCGCGAGCTGAAGCTTGAACTCAGCCCTGAGGCCATGGACAAGCTGATCGCGGTCGGATACGACCCGGTATATGGTGCTCGGCCGCTCAAGCGCGCGATCCAGCGCTGGATCGAGAACCCGCTGGCGCAGTTGATCCTGTCCGGTCGATTCATGCCGGGCGATACCGCTCACGGTGTGGTGGAAAACGACGAAATCGTCTTCGTCTGATCCATAACGGCAACAAAATCGAAAAGGCCTCGCATAACGAGGCCTTTTTTTCGTTAGGCTGTTGAACTCAAAGGAAAAGGCTTGTAAAGTGCGCCCCGCAGTAAGTCACCCGCCAGGGTTTCCGCTCCCCAAGCAGGAATCCAAAATAAGTTGCAAATCATTAACTTGAAAGCAATTTAGGGGGTTGACAGAGGTTCTGAAGATTGTAGAATAGCGCGCCTCAGACACACGAACGCAGCGATGCGAACGGGTTGAAGAGAACGCTGTAAAGCTTCAAAGTTGTAAATTGAAATGTGTAGTTCCGTGATAGCTCAGTCGGTAGAGCAAATGACTGTTAATCATTGGGTCCCAGGTTCGAGTCCTGGTCACGGAGCCAATTTCAAACCGGGGTATAGCGCAGTCCGGTAGCGCGCCTGCTTTGGGAGCAGGATGTCAGGAGTTCGAATCCCCTTACCCCGACCATATTTGGGTCGTTAGCTCAGTTGGTAGAGCAGTTGGCTTTTAACCAATTGGTCGTAGGTTCGAATCCCAC